>JANQQN010000022.1 GCA_028289325.1 Myxococcota bacterium
GGTGGCGGTGGCGGCGGCCAGAGCCCCGGCCCCAACGAGCCCCCACCCCTCGACGACAGCGACATACCGTTCTGAGCCGAGGCGAGGCGGGAGAGCCTAAGACGTCGGCTCAGGATCCTTTGGCGGGCTCAGCTCTCCCCCGCTCGGCGGCATGCTCAGCTGCCCCCCGTCCCGGCCCCGCGTGAGCCCGAGCGCGGCGCGGATGCGGGTCGATTCCCGCCAGACCGTCTCCTTCATGGTACCGGTCATCTTCGTCGCGTCGCACCAGCGGCCCAGTTCGGCCAGCGCTCGCGCTGACCCCACCGAGCCCAACGCCCGCACGATCGCGAACAACAGGGGCCCGGTCTCGCTCTTCAGCCGCCCGAGCAAGACCGCTTCCGCGTCCGCATCGTTTCGCTTGGTGCGGGCAGAGAGGACCCGGGCCGCGGTCTCGACCACCATCGGCTCGTTGTCGCCGAGAAGGGTCCGGATCGGCGACGAGCCCTCGGGGCCGGGAATCCGGTCCCACGCGTTCGCCGACAGCTTGCGGAGAGTGGCGTGGGGCGACGCGGACAGCCGGGTCGCGTACCCTTCGATGGTCGCGACGTCGTCGGTGCCGTCGAGCAGGGCTCGGTACGCCTCTTCCCGCAACCAGTCCGGCTGGCTTTCGTTGTCGGCGATCTCCGCCAGGCGGGTGTGGGCGGAAGCTTCTTCCGCCTCATGAGCCGCCGCCGCCACCCCGGCGAGGAGCTTTTCGTGTTCGAGGCCTTCGCGCATCGACCGCAGGGTCTCCTCGATGGCGTCGGTGCTCGGATAAGCGCCGAGGCTGACGTTCCACCGACCCTCGACCCGATCCCCGTAGTCGGCCTGAATGGCGCCGGACCGCGTCAGGAGCCGACGAAGCGTCGACGTGAATGCTTGCGCCCGCTCTCGACTCCACTGCGCGTGGCGGCGGCGGACATCAGCGGGCAGAAGGTCAACCGAAACCACTACCCCCCGCCGAACGTCACGGGTGATCCGCATCGGTCGTCCCGACACCCGACCCACGAGTTGCGCACGACCCCGACCACGCAACTTGTATTGTCGCTTGATCTCCCGCAGGACCTGTTGCAAGCGGCCTTCTCGATGCCGGACGAACAGGATGGCCGCGGCCACCGGCAGGCCGAACAACGCGCCGAACAGAACGAAGAATACGAGAACGGATAACAGCGTGCTCATACGTCGATGGCCGAGGTCACGAGTATGAGGGAGAGGACCGGGGATTCAAAGCGGCAGGCGGGAACCGAGCGCCCGTGGGGGTTGTTGTCCCGTCTCTAGGGGGAAGGGGGCGGGGCACCCCGAGCAGGGGGGCGCCGAGTGCGATCATCCCGGATATCGCGACCGTCGCGATCCGTGGCTTCGACGCCGCCCCCGTTCGGCGGCTCGGGGGCGGGATCGTAGCCACCGAAGGCGTCGGGATTTCTCGAGCGCGCCGCGGGCTTCAGCGAGCGGATGGAGTTGTCTTCCGTCTCCAGGAGCCACCGGCCCCCCACCTTGTGCCAGTGCTGCTTGAGCCGACGGTTCTGGACCACGAACGACGGCAGCAGGGTGTAGGTCACCCTGACGTCGACGTCGACCGCACGTTCATCGAGCACCTGAACCTGAAGGATCTGGTAGCTCTCGACGTTGAGGCTCTTCGCGTCCTCCTCATAGGCCCCGATAAACGACATTCGGACATCGGCGGGCAAAAACGAAGCCGCGCGTTCGAAGTTCTTCCATCGATAGGCCTCGTTGTAGGATTTAACCGAACGTCGAAGCGTTTCCATGTCTTCGTCGCCCACTTTTTGGCTCGATGACGCGCAGCCAGCCGCCCCCGCGACGACAATCAGGGCGGCACACGATAGTCGGCTTTTCGAGATCACGATTTTCATTCCTTTTCCGAGCCGGCGGAAAATCGGTCGACCTTTTCCTTGAACAGAACGTTGAAGGTGGTCAGCGAGCCGTAGGCCTTCGTAATGTACTGCTGCAACTCAACTTTCTCGGACGCCGAAAGTTGGGCATGGCCGTTGATCTTCTGCTCCAGCACGCGCAGCCGGTCGCGCACCATGACGATCTTGTGAAAAAACGTATCGAGCGGGACCTCCTTGGCCTGAAGGCTAGGATCACGCGGATGGATGACCATCTTTCCGCCCTGCCAGCGCTCGCCGAGGTCCGTAAAGCCGTAGCCGTTCTCCTCCTCGAGCACCTCGCGCACGATGCGTTTCAGCTGTTCGCGGTCCACGCCCGGATCATCCAGGACGCCGACACGACGGTCAACCGACGCGAGGGGCCGAAGCGCGGACAATGCGCGTTGCGCCGAAATGACTTTCGATCGCCCCCGCAGACACCGCCCGCCAAAAGGAGTAAGACTAGCGGACCGTGGCGCGCGCGAAGAATCGGTTTCGGTGTGAGGAGTGCGGCGCGACCAGCCCCAAATGGATGGGCCGGTGTCCTTCGTGCGGCGTCTGGAACAAAATGGTCGAAGAGAAGGTCGAGACGGAGGCCAAGCCGAAACACAAGGCCCGAACCTTCCGCCTCCCCGAAGCCGACGACGCCCCGTCACCGGTCCCCATCGCGGATCTCGACGGCGGCGACGACCGACGGGCGTCGACAGGGATCGACGAGCTCGACCGTGTCCTCGGCGGTGGCCTCGTGCCGGGAATGCTGGTGCTGGTCGGCGGTGACCCCGGCATCGGCAAGAGCACGCTCCTGCTTCAAGCCCTCGACGGGATCACGAAGCAAAGCGCGGGCCGGGTCCTGTACGTCAGCGGTGAAGAATCCCCCCAGCAGGTGAAGCTGCGCGCGGAGCGGCTCGGGGTCGACGGTCAGCGGTTGCTTCTGCTCGCCGAGACCCGAACCGACCGCATCGTTTCGGCCGTCGAACGTCTCGAGCCGGCGGCGGTGGTCGTCGACTCGATCCAATCGATCTACGATCCCGAGATCGAGAGCGCGCCCGGCTCGGTATCCCAGATCCGGGAGGTCGCCGCCCGCCTGATGTACATGGCCAAAGCGCGGGCCGTTCCGACCCTGCTCGTGGGCCACGTGACCAAAGAGGGCGGGCTCGCGGGGCCCAAGGTCCTCGAGCATCTCGTGGACACCGTCCTGTACTTCGAAAGCGCGACCGGCCATCCGTACCGCATCCTCCGCGCCCACAAGAATCGCTTCGGCTCCACCAACGAGATCGGCGTGTTCGAGATGGAAGCGCGGGGGTTGATGCCGGTCGCGAATCCATCGGAGCTGTTCCTCGCCGAGCGACCGGAAGACGCGCCGGGATCGGTGGTCCTTCCCGCCATCGAAGGTACCCGCCCCGTCTTGGTCGAGGTCCAAGCGCTGGTGTCGCCGACGACCTTCGGAACCCCCCGGCGGACCTGCCTCGGCTTCGACTCGGCCCGGGCCGCGCTCCTGGTCGCCGTCCTCGAGCGACGGGCCGGGCTTCAGCTCCTCGGCTGCGACGTCTTCGTCAACGTCGCCGGCGGCATGACCTTGCGGGAGCCAGCAGCAGACCTCGCCGTCGCCGTCGCGCTCGCTTCGTCGCTGACCAACAAGCCCCTTCCGCCGCGAACGCTGGTGTTTGGAGAAGTCGGGTTGGCCGGCGAGCTGCGCGGGGTGACCCAGCCCGACGTGCGCCTCGCGGAGGCGTCGAAGCTGGGTTTTCGGAGGGCCGTGGTCCCCACCGCCGCCCTCAAGAAGACCGACGTGCCCGCCGACGTCGAAGCGGTGGGCGTCGGCGCCCTCGACGAAGCGCTGGAGATCAGCTTCTCGTAGCACGCTTACCAGATGAACGGGATCAACGCTCGGCGCTCCCTCGGATAGTCTTCGAAGGTCTGTCGGTACCACCGCCGGTGGGACACCGCTCGTGGCGCCAGGTTCGCGAACGTGTACGCCGCGAACGCCCAACCCGCGGGAGCGTTCAGCATCACCGCCCATCCCGTCCATTCGACGATCTCGCCGAAGTAGTTGGGGGCAGCGACCCAGCGATGGAGTCCGCGATCCGGGATCCGGTAGCCGGTGTCGCCGGGCCGGCGGAGGCGACGGAGGATGTCGTCCGAGCGCAAATTGATCGTCGCCCCGGTCACGAACAGGGCCAGCCCCACCAGAAACTGGGGATGGGTCAGCCATGCGTCCGGATAGCGCCCGAAGAACCCGAGCCACCCCGCATTGACGTACGCGTTGAGCAGATTGAAGCCGATGGCCATCGCCGCGATGACCACCGGCATCCGCTTGCCGGCCAGCCGCATCCGGAACGGAAAGACGAACGCGCGGTGAATGTAGTGCGCCTGCCATAACCCCAACAGCACGAGAGGGACGAGGTCACCGCTGCGGGGCCCGCTCACGAAGATCCAGATGAAGGCCCAGACGGGGGGACTCTCCATCACCACCCATCCGATCCGACTCGGAATCGTCGGACCCCAGCCCGGGCGCACGCTGCGCCCGTAGGGTGCGGTGACCGCGAACAGAACGATGAACGTCAGCGCCGCGAGCACAAACTCGAGCGCCACCGCGCCAGCGTGGAACTCCGCACTCCCCATCGCTCACGTCCCCATCCAACGAACACCGATCACGCCGAGCGCGCCGGCGCCCATACAGGCGGCCACGGTCAACGCCATGTACCCTAGCGCGGTCGTCGCGCGACCGCTCTCCAGCATCTGCAGGACCTCGTAATTGAACGTCGAGTACGTGGTGAATCCACCCATCATTCCCGTGGTCAGGGCATGCCGGAGCGGGTGTTGGCCGTCCTCGACGAGCAGGAAGTACTCGATCAGGCCCCCGAGCAGCAGCGAGCCGGCGACGTTGACGATGAAGGTGCCGAGGGGCCACCCGGCCCCCCACCACCGCAGGGCGCCGATCGCGACCAGGTACCGCGCACTCGAGCCGAGCGCACCTCCAATGGCGACCCACAGGACATTCGACCACGTGAACACGACCTGTGATTAACCTAGGGGTCGGCGGCAGAAAAGTTCGCTCGCCCGCGACCGCTCGCGGCCAGGACCGGTATCATCCACTCGATGGAGTCGACCGCCGCCGGCACCAAGCCGCGCTTCTCCCTCGCTCGGGTGCGAAACCACTGGTACGTCGCCGCCACTTCAGCCGAACTGAAGAGCAACAAACCGATCCCCCGGGTCATCTTCGATACCCCTTTGGTCCTTTTCCGCGACGAGTCGGGAACCGCGACCGCCCTGCTCGACCGCTGCGCCCACCGCAACGTGCCGCTGTCCCTGGGCCGAGTGCGCGAAGGTCGGCTGATCTGCGGCTATCACGGGTGGGCCTACGACGGGGCCGGGGTGTGCCGAGACGTACCGGCCTTGTCCGGAGACGCGACCGGACGCGCCCGCCGGGTGAAACGGTTCCCCGCCCGGGAGCGCGACGGATTCATCTGGGTGTTCATGGCCCCGGACGACGAGCCGGCGGTCGAACCGTTCGAGCTCCCCCACCTGGCCGATCGGCGGTACACGACGGTCCGACACGCGGTGACCGTGCCTGCCACCCTCCACGCTACGCTGGAAAACATTCTTGACGTTCCCCACACCGCCTTCCTTCACCGCGGCCTGTTTCGCGGGGGACGGCGCCACCCGGTGACCGCAGTCGTGCGCCGGACCGCGGATCGCGCCGAGGCGGAGTATGTCGGCGAGCCCCGGCCCGCCGGCCTCGTCGGCACCTTGCTGTCGCCGACAGGCGGCGAGATCGAGCACTTCGATCGCTTCATCCTCCCGTCGATCGCCCAGGTCGAGTACCGCCTCGGCGAACGAAACCACGTCGTGGTGACCAGTGCCTTGACCCCGATCGGCGACTTCGAAACCCGCATGTATGCGGTGGCGACGTTTCGCACCGTCCTGCCCGACCGCTTGATGAAGGCGATCCTGACCCCGGTGGGCATCGCCATCCTCGAGCAGGACCGAAGGATGCTGCGCCGACAGACCGAGAGCGTGCGCCGCTTTGGCGGCGAGCAGTATGTCTCGACCGATGTAGATCTGCTCGGGCCACACATCTGGCGGCTGCTTCGCCAGGCCGAGCGCGGCGATCCTCCGACCGAAGACGTATTCGAGCGTCGCGTGTCGCTGCTGACTTGATCCCCGCCCTGGCCTCGGGGACGGCCGTGGCGCTGGGCGCGCCCCCCGGATCCGAATCTGATAGGGATAGCGGCCATGCAGCCCTTATCCGAGCTCAGCGCCGACCGCGCGCGCGGTATCGACGTTGTGTTCTGCGATATCGACGACACCCTGACCACCGAGGGCCGGCTGTCGCCGGCGGCCTTCGCCGCCCTATGGCAACTGGAAACGGCCGGGGTGCGGGTCGTACCCGTCACCGGCCGCCCCGCCGGCTGGTGCGACCTGATCGCCCGTCAGTGGCCCGTGGCGGGGGTGGTGGGCGAGAACGGGGCGTTCTACTTTCGATACCAGCCCCGCGAACGGCGCCTGATCCAGCGGTTCCTCCTCGACGCGATGGCGAGAAGCGACCTGCAACGCCGGCTGCAGACCGTAGGGGACCGAATCCTGAGCCAGGTGCCGGGAGCGGCCCTCGCATCCGACCAGCCGTATCGAATTCATGACCTGGCCATCGACTTTTGCGAGGACGTCCCGCGACTGCCGCCGGACGCCGTCGACCGGATCGTCGCGCTGTTTCAGGAGGCCGGCGCCACGGCCAAAGTGAGTTCCATCCACGTCAACGGCTGGTTCGGCGACTACGACAAGCTCGGCATGGTACAGAGGATGGCGGCCGAAGTGCTCGATGTGGCGCTCGACGGCCCCGGGACCGCCGACGGTCAACGCCGATCCTGCTACGTCGGCGACTCACCCAACGACGAGCCCGCTTTTCGGTTCTTCGAAAACGCGGTCGGGGTCGCGAATGTTCAGGACCACCTGGACCGCCTCCAGCATCGACCGGCGTTTGTCACCGCTCACCGGGGTGGGGAAGGGTTTGCGGAGCTCGCCGCCGCCATCGTGGCCGCTCGGGGCCGCTGAGCCACCGGGAGATCGTACCGCAGTGGGCTCCTTTTGATCAGATTTCTTGCGGGCGGGCCCGAGGTCGCGAACAATGCCGGGGCGCAATGATCGGGATAGCGGTGGTCAGCCAGAAAGGCGGGGTCGGCAAGACCACAGTCGCCCTCAACGTCGCTTACGCCCTCGCTCGCCGGGGCTCGCGAACGTTGTTGATCGACCTCGATCCATCGGGCTCGATCGGCTTGTCGCTGACCCGCCGGGTGGCCAAGGCGCCGGGCGTGGCCGAGTTTGCAAGCCGAGCTGCTCCCCTCGAGAGGCTGCTGATCGAGACTCGGCTCAACGAGCTCATGATCCTGCCCGCGGGCCAGGTTCCGCCCCTGCGGGCGCCCGACTTTGCGAACATCCTCTCGAGCGGAGAAGTGCTGCGGGACCTGTGCCGGGTCCTCCGAGACGACATCGATATCGTGGTCTTCGATACCCCGAGCGGTTTCGGAGGCGCCACGCTCGGTGCCCTGAAGACCGCCGACTACGCCATGTGTCCCGTGCAGGCGGAGCCCGTCGCGGCCCGCCTCGTCCTTCGCGTGCTGGATCTGATCGCGGGCCTTCGAGAAGAAGGGGCCCACGTCACACTGGCCGGCATTCTGATCACTATGCTCCAACAGCAGTCCAAGCCCTCGACGACCGTTGCCGAAGAGCTGTGGCAGTCCTTGCCGAAGGATCTGCTCTTTCGGACGAGCATCCCTCGGGATGCCGCGTTCTTGGACGCTAGCGCGGCAGGGGTTCCGGTGGGCCTGCTGAGGCGCCGCGCCCCGCCGGTCGCCATGGCGTTCGAGCAGTTGGCCGCCGAGCTCGAGCAGCGGATCGGGCTGGTGCCGAAGGAGTCGCGGGATGGTCCCATCGCTCTCGTGGATTGAGAAGTCGGCCCTCACGCAGCGGTTGAGCGAGCTCACTCGACCGGTCGGCTATCCCGTCCCTGATCCTGTGACCGGCCGGCCCGCGCCCCGATCGGCGGCCGAAATGTCCCCGGACACCCCGACCATTCGCGGCGTGGCTCCGCCCCGACACCGCCCCCCGACGGTGCCGCCCGAGCCCGCGCGAGTCGGGCTGGGGCCGTCGTCCCATCCCCCGACGCCGGCTCCGGTGGACCAGGATCCGTGGACCATGACGCCGGCGCAACCGTGGACCGCGGTCGCCGTGCCCCATCAAGATCGTCCGGTGGCCGGTATTCCGGAGCTGTCCTATCCGCCGGTGATGGCCCTGGCCGCCCGGCTGGAGCTGTTCCGAGACTGGATTCGTCAGTACTGCGGGGAAGGCGCATTCTTCGTATCCGACCCCGAGGGCCTGCCGCTGCTGCTCGACAAGATGCGCACGTCCCAAGCGGTCACCGCGGTCGCCCTCGAGCGGGCGCTGCATCCGCTCCGAGGATTGATCGGGAGCAGCAGGGCCAACTCGTTGTGTATCGAGCTCGAGGATGGTCGCTTGGTGCAGACGGTGTGGACCACGACACGGGCCGGTCGCATCGCCGTCGGCATGGCCCCGCCGCGGCCCCTGGGCCCGGTCGCCACGGCTCAGGTCCGCCGCGCCCTGCTCGGGCTGTTCGCCGGCGAGGAGGCTCAATGACCCAAGTCGATATCGCTCGCGTCGCGCTGGGCGCCCCCGCGCTGCAGCAGGTTTTTGTGGTGTCTCGCCCCGAATGTTTGCTCATCAAGTCTTGGGCCCGAAGCGAGCGCAACAACACCGAGGACGCCGCAGCGCTGATCGGGAACCTCTTTCGGGACTGCGACGACGCGCTGGGGGCCGTGGGCGGGGGCAGTGAGCCGAGAACGCTCATGGTCGAGTCGAACGACCGAGTCCTGGTCGTGTCCCGGGTGGCCGAAGACATGGCGGCCGCGTTCGTATTCGAGCAGTCGGCCCCGCTCGGCCTGATCCGCGTTCAGGCCCGGCAACTCACCGCCCAGCTGGCCCGGACGCTGGCCGGCCATCCCGGACGGCCGGCCAATGTGGCCACCCGCCCCGCGCCCCGGCGACCCGGACCCGGTGAACGGGCCGCGCCGACCGGAGGCCCGGCGATGAGCGAGCGCTCACCGGCGTTCGGCGTGCCCGCAGCGCATCCGCAGCCCCGCCCGCCCGTCGCTGATCGCCGAGGGGCGGTGGGCGTCGATGCATCGGCGCCGTCGGCCCGCTCGCCGGCGTTCGGTGTGCCCCCGACCGTTTCTCCGCGGTCGCCGATGAACGAGCGCGCACCGGTCCCCAGCCCGCGAGCCGCGATGAGCGAGCGCTCCCCTGCGTTCGGGATACCGGCCGTCAATCCCCCACCGGTCCGGAGGGCGGATCGGTCGCCGGGCGACGACCGGAGAACCCCATTTGCCGGCGACGATCGGCGAACGCCCTATCCCGGCGACGATCGGCGAACGCCCTATCCGCCCGGCGACGACCGCCGGACACCTTTCCCGGCCGGCGACCGACCGGCGCCGGAGACGACCTCCGGTCGGTTCGACCAGGTCGCGGTTCGGGTGGCGGCCTTCGCTCAGGGGTCCACCGATTCGCGAAGCGCCCTGCTTCGGCTCTCTTTGCGGACCGGCCTGCCGATGGAGCTCCTCGAGCGGACGGGCTCGCTGACCCCGGCCCAGGCCGAGCTGGTCAATCGCGCGCTCGACGAGCTGCAACAGAAGAACCCGGGCGGCTAGCGCGGCTGCGCCTCAAAACGCTCGAGGTGTAGAGCATCTCGCGCCGAGCTCATCCAAAGAGACACGACCACGGATTCTCGTGATCCACGCCGGGTCTGGCCCGCGGGCCGGCGATGGCCCAGAGTTGACCCTTAGTGCCGCGGCCTGAGGACCCCGCCCACGCCGGCGCCGGCCATCGCCCGACCCGGGCCGATTTGACGCCGGGGGCGTTAGGAAGAAACCATGGCGGGGGTGAGCACCGACCTGCGCATCAAAGACTTCTCCCGCATCGTGTTCTTCACCGGCGCAGGGATGTCGGCCGAAAGCGGTATTCCGACGTATCGAGGCAAAGGCGGCATCTGGAAGGAGTATGACTACAACCGGTACGCCTGCCAGGAAGCCTTCGATCGGGATCCGGACGCCGTGTGGGAGTTTCACAATTACCGCCGGAGCCTCGTCGCCCAGTGCACCCCCAACCGTGGCCATGAGCTCATCGCCATGGTGGAGCGAACCATGCCCACGGTGACCGTGGTGACCCAAAACATCGATGGCTTTCATCAGTATGCGGGATCCAAGAACGTTCACGAGCTGCACGGCAGCCTCTGGCGAGTCCGCTGCGACCAGTGCGGCAACTACCAGCGAACCGAGATGGCCCCGCTCGAGGAGGTCACCTGCATGGCTTGCCATGCCCACTGGCGGCCGGACATCACATGGTTCGGCGACTCTCTGCGCCATGAGGTGCTGATGGCCGCCACCGCGGCCGTCGAACAGGCCGACCTGCTGATCGCCATCGGCACCTCCGGAGTGGTCATGCCCGCCGCCGTCCTCCCGCTGATCGCCAAGAAGGGGGGCGCGACCCTGATCGAGATCAATCCCCAGGAGACCGAGATGTCCGATGCCTACGACGTCACCCTTCGGGGAACGGCCACGGATATGCTGACCATCCTCACCGAAGGCCTCGACGACAGTTTGCCCCAAGCCGCGGCCGATGGCAGGCAAGGGACGTGATCAACGATCAGCCGTTGGCCGACATCGTCGCCGCGCTCCGAAGCGGCGCGGTCACCGCAGAGGCGCTCACCACCAGCGCCGTCGAGCGCCACCGGACCACCGGCGCCAACCTGAACGCCTACAAACACTGGGATGAATCCAAGGCCCTCGCGCAAGCGCGCGCCGCGGACGCGGCCCGAGACGCCGGGCGCGACTTCGGTCCGCTGCACGGCATCCCCATCTCCGTCAAAGACCTGTACGGCGTCCCCGGCTGGCCAACCTTCGCGGGCACGAAACACCGACTACCCGCCCGCTTCGAAGCCGCGGGTCCCGTGGTGCAGGCGTGTCTCGACCAGATGGGGGTGGTGATGGGCAAGACCCACACCGTCGAGCTCGCATTCGGCGGCGTGGGCACCAATCAACACTGGGGCACGCCCCGGAACCCCTGGTCGCCGACCGTTCACCGCGTTCCCGGCGGTTCGAGCGCAGGGGCGGGGGTCAGCCTATGCGAAGGTTCGGCGCTGCTGGCCCTGGGCACCGACACCGCGGGCTCGGTGCGCATCCCGGCCAGCGCGACCGGCAACGTCGCCCTCAAGACCACCATCGGTCGGTGGTCGACGGCGGGCATCGTCCCCCTGAGTCCGACCCTCGACACGGCGGGCATTCTGACCCGGACCGCTAGCGACCTTGCGATCGCTTTCGCGGCCATCGACCCCCACATCGAACGAGCGACCGTCCTCGAGCCGCTGCCCCTGGATCATCTTCGCCTCTACGCTCCGGGAGCGCCATTTTGGACCGACTGCTCGCCGGGGGTCGCGGAGCGAACCCGGGAAGCGATCGACGAGCTGACCCGTAGGGGCGCCGCGCCAACCGACGTCACGCTGCCGGACCTCGCGCCATTGCAGGCCCTGTTCGAGCAAGGTGCATTGACGGCGGTGCAGCTGTATCACTTCCTTCGTCACCAGCTGCCGGACGCCATGCGCGCCCTTGACGAGAACGTACGGCTGCGTCTCACCGACGCTGGCGCCCTGCCCGCGGCCGAGTACCTCGACCGCAGAGACCGCATGGCCCAGGCGGCGGTGGCGGCGAACGCGGCCCTCGACGATGGCGCCCTGCTCGTCAGCCCGACCGTGGCCATCACCCCGCCGACCCTCGACGAGCTCGCCCCGCCCGGCGCGTACCGGCGCCACAATCTCCTGATGCTCCGCAACACGTCGATGCCCAGCCTGCTCGGACTGTGCGCGGTCACCGTGCCCGTGGGCCTCGACGAGGCGGGAATGCCGGTCGGGCTCCAGCTCGCCGCCCGCGGCGGCGACGACGTTCGGTTGGTACGGGCCGCCCTCGCCGTGGAGCGGGCCCTCGGCACCGACCGACTCCGCGCCTGAGGGCGAGCGCCCCTCGCTGGTTCAAGGGGACTAGAGCCGTGACCAACAACCCCCGCGGCCCCTCGCCGGTTCTTGCCGGCCCTGGCCGCACGACCGCGCTTCGCGCGCTCCTCAGTTGCTGGGGGCCACCCAACGCCCTCGTCGTCGC
>JANQQN010000270.1 GCA_028289325.1 Myxococcota bacterium
GCGGGCGGCGGGGCTCGAGTTTGGGGTCGAGATCGAGCCCCACAAAGGACTGCCCCTCGGTTCCGGGCTCGGTAGCTCCGCCGCGAGCGCGGCGGCGGCGGCGGTGGCGGTCAACGCGCTGATGGGCGGGCCGTTGCGGCCGGTGGAGGTCATCCCCCCCTGCGTGCAAGCGGAGGCCGTGGTGTCGGCCGCCCATGCCGACAACGTGGCCCCATCTTTGTTGGGGGGCCTGGTGCTGATCCGGGCGATCGATCCGCTCGACGTCATCCGCTTACCGCTACCCGCGGGCCTGACCGTCGCGGTGGTGACGCCTCAGATCGAGGTCAACACCCGCGACTCGCGGCAGGTGTTGCCGCCATCGGTGAGCCTGCAGTCGTTGGTGCGATGGACCGCGAACATCGCGGCTCTCACCTGCGCGTGCTTCACGTCGGATCTTGACCTGATGGCCCGGTGTATCACCGAAGACGAGGTCACCGCGTCTCGTGCGGCCTTGATTCCTGGCTGCCGCGACGTCATGAAGGCCGCGGTGGACGCCGGCTGCTTGGGGAGCTCGATCTCCGGCTCCGGGCCGTCGGTATTCGCGCTGTGCCGGTCACCTCACGATGGCCGTCGGGTCGCTTCGGCGATGGCCAGCGCATTCTTGGGCCACGGGTTGCGCTGCCGAACGGTGGTGTCCTTGGCCGAGTGTCCCGGGGCGAGGATCTTATGACCGCGATGGATGTCCAGTGGACCTTGGTGTGTAGTCGGTGCGAGCGAACGTACCCTGGGTTGGTCGAGCGGCATCGCTGCGAGTGCGGACGGCCCCTCGACGTTCGCTTGCCGCCGTCCGCGATGACCCCCGACGCCGTGGACCGACGTCTGACGTCCCGTCAGCCGCTCGACCGTTCGGGGGTGTGGCGGTTTCGGGAGTGGGTCTTGCCTCTCGATGAAGCGTCGGTGGTGACTCGGCTCGAAGGCCACACCAACCTGTACGACGTGCCCAAGCTCGCGGCCCACGTGGGGCTGGATCGGCTCCGCCTGAAGCACGAAGGCGAGAACCCGACCGCGTCGTTCAAGGACCGCGGCATGACCGTGGCCGTCAGCGTTGCCCGGCGCTTGGGCAAGACGAGGGTGGCCTGCGCCTCGACCGGCAACACGTCGGCGTCGATGGCCAGCTACGCCGCCACCGCGGGCATGCAGGCCTACGTGTTCATTCCCGAAGGGAAAGTGGCGTACGGCAAGCTGAGCCAAGCGATGGCGTTCGGGGCCAAGACCCTCCAGATCGAGGGAGACTTCGACCGCGCGATGAGCCTCGTACAGTCGGTGTCCGCCTCCGAGGGCATCTATCTCGTCAACTCCGTCAATCCGTTTCGCATCGAAGGGCAAAAGGCGATCGGCTTCGAGATTCTGCAGGATTTGCAGTGGCAGGTGCCGGACTGGATCGTGCTACCTGGCGGAAATCTGGGCAACAACTGGGCGATCGCCAAGGGATTGATGGAGCTGCGGGCGGCCGGACACATCGATCGGCTGCCGAGGATCGCGGTCATTCAGGCCGAAGGGGCCAGCCCGCTGTACGCCGCGTATCAGCGGGGCGGAGATCTCCAGCCGATGGCCGCGGAGACGGTGGCGACGGCGATCCGGATTGGCAACCCGGTGTCGTTTCATCGAGCGCTGGCGGGGTTGGCCGCGACCGACGGTGTGGTGGAGAAGGTGACCGACCAGGAGATCGTCGACGCCAAGGCCGTCGTCGATGGGGCAGGGCTCGGCGCGGAGCCGGCGTCGTGCGCGACGGTGGCGGGGCTGAAGAAGCTGGTGACGGCGGGGACCGTCCCGCCGGATGCGAGTGTCGTGGGGGTGCTGACCGGCCACGTGCTCAAAGATCCGGGGCTGGTGGTCGACTACCACCTCGGTCGACTGGAGGGCTTCAACCATACTCTCGCCAACCCCCCGGTGAAGGTCGAGGCCACCGAGGCGGCGGTGTTGGCTGCGATCCGTTAGCTCCCTAACCACCAGCGTTCCATCGGGTGTCGTCGTTCACCGAGAACGCGGGCGGAGCCCGAGGCGCGCCCGATCAAGGGGCACGATACTTGACCTTTCCTCCGACGATGGTGGCCACGACTTCGGTCTTCAGGATCTCCTCGGCGGGGACGGCGGTGATGTCCTTGGACAGGACGGTGATGTCGGCCAGCTTGCCGGGGGTCAACGAACCCTTGATGTCGTCCTCGAAGGCGGCGTAGGCCGCGTTGAGCGTGTAGCTTTTGAGGGCCTGATCGCGGCTCATGACTTCGGCGGGAAAGAACCGCTCGCCGTTGTTCATCATCCGCGTAACCGACGCGTAGTAGCTGCGAAGGGGGTCGACGTCCTCGACCGGGGTGTCGGTGCCGTTCGAAACCACGGCCCCCGACTTCCACAGGGTCTGCCACAGGTACGACGTCTTTTCGGCTCGCTCCTCGCCGAGGCGGTCGGGCACCCACGGGCCGTCGGATGTGCAGTGGACGCCTTGCATGGACGCCACGACGCCCAGTTCGGCGAAGCGCGGAACGTCGGCGGGGTCGACGTGTTGGGCGTGTTCGATCCGCCACCGATGGTCCGCCTCTTTGGCGTTGGGGCCCAGCACCTTGGCGTAGATGTCGAGCATGTCCCGATTGGCCTTGTCGCCGATGGCGTGGGTGCACAGCTGAAAGCCGTATTGCTTGGCGAGCTCGGCGGTCTTCGTCAGCGCCTCCGGGGTATCGAGGGCGAGCCCCGTGGTGTTGGGCATGTCCGCGTAAGGCCGAAGCAAAAGGGCGCCGTGGGAGCCCAGTGCGCCATCGATCATTCGTTTGATCGCGGCCACGGTGAGGCGATGGTCTTTCTTATCAATGTACTTAATCGTAGGCAGGATCTCGGCGAGCGTATCGTTTGGGATCTCCCGGGACAGCATCACCCACAACCTCACCCCAAGCTGATCCGCTTGCGCGAGCTGACGGAACATCCGGATGTCCGCGACCGTGGAGCCGGCGTCTTGAAACGACGTGATGCCTTTGGCGAGGCATTCTTCGGCCGCGAGCTGGGCCTTTCTGCGCTCCAGCGCGTCGTCTCGGTCTTCCATGACCTTGGCCACCAGACCCTGGGCCGTCTCTCGGAGAAGGCCGGTGGCGCGACCGCGCCCGTCGCGGACGATGGTTCCACCCGGTGGGTCTTTGGTGTCGTCATCGATCCCGGCCAGGGCCATGGCCCGCGCGTTGGCGAAGGCGGCGTGACCGCTGGCGTGGCCGAGAAAGACAGGGTTGTCGGGGGACACGGCGCTGAGCGCGTCGTGGACCGGAACGCCGTCGACCTGGGGCTCAGGGACCGAGTCCCACTTCGACTGGTGCCAGCCTCGCCCGAATATCCAGCTTCCGGGCCGGGCCTCTTTGGCCGCTTCGGCGACCATGGCCACGATCTGCCCCCAGCTTCGAACCCCGTTGAGGTCGAGCATGATCCGGCTGAAGCCGAGGGATAAGAAGTGGCCGTGGCCTTCGATGAAGCCGGGCATGGCCATCTTGCCCTCGAGCTCCATGAGCTCGGTATCGGGGCCGACGTAATCTTGGATCTGTGCGTTGGAGCCTACGGCGAGGATCCGATCGCCAGCGATGGCGATCGCTTCCGCTCGGGGCTGGGCGTCGTCGACGGTCACCACCGTCCCCCCGCGGAGGACGAGGGTGGCGACCGGCTTCGGCGCGCTCGCCGCTGATGCGGGGGCCGAGCCGCCGCCGGGCGTCGTACAGCCCAGGCCGAGGCCGACGACGATCGCGAACGCCGTCGCGGGGATGGCGACGGCGGGTCTCGCGACCGCGGTCGCAAAGGGCGGGTGATCGATGGGGTCGGCCGTTCGCGTCGCTATTCGCACACCCGTCTTCGTAACATGTCTCGTACGCCGTCAGGTAGGCGTTGCGGCACGGGCTCTGTATAGTGCCGTCCCCGTGCGAAGGACACTCACGCTCTCCGCGCTGCTCAT
>JANQQN010000079.1 GCA_028289325.1 Myxococcota bacterium
GGCTTCCGTATCTTCTGGGCCTGGAAGTCTCGAAGACGCTCGCCGGGCCGTCCTCGAGTTGATCTCGAAATCCGTCAACTGATCCGGAGGATGGCCAACGATAACGGTTGGGGCGGACCGCGCATCCATGGCGAGGTCCAGAAGTTGGGATTCGACGTGTCCGAGCGAACTGTCTCTCGCTATGCCGAGTTCGAGTTCTCCAAGGGTTGGTGGGACTACATCGAGGCCGTTCGGCGCTTCGGTGAATGGGTCAACGCCCGGGACATCGAAGTCGTCGGGCAGTACGTCATCGACACACCTCCGCCTTGCGAGCAATTGCCGATGCCGGCGGTCGTGTTGCGCGGCGATCGCTTCGACATCGGACTTCGTTGGGACTTTGGCCGGAATCCACCGACCCGGGACGACCGCGAGTGGGCGGTGAGCATCCGCCGAGATTCGCCGTACGTGGGTCCCCTCTTCGGCTTGATCGTACCCACCGAGGACCTCGTTCCCCGGGCATTCCGGGCCTGTCGCCGGCGTGGGTCTTTGGCTCCTGTCGCGACAACCCGTCCTGCTTCACGGCGTGCGTACAGTCCAAATGGCACGTGGCTGCCCTGTTGCGCATCGCCACGCACGAGATCTGACAGAGCATCGGCCCCGTCGTTGCGCTTGGCTTGGGGTGGGATTGGTGGGATTGGTATTTACCCCATATTCCTGTTCACACCAATTGTCCGCTACTCAAAGCCAAGCGCTTTACCACCATGAGCGGCCCTGGTAAGCACTTTACCACCACTCTGATGAATTCGGCACGGCAAGAGGCCCAACGAACGGGGTCCCCATGGCCAGAGAACGGCTGACCGCAGTTGGCTATGAAGCGCTCGTTCGAGGCTTCGACCTGGAAGTCCGCCCGCACTTCCGAAAATCACTCGTCGGGGCACGGGCCCGCCATTCCGACATGCTCGGCGACCAAGAGCGGCACATCTACCCGACACGTTACGCCCCCAAGGCGGTGTTCCCGGTGGGCGATATCGAGTTCGCGCTCAAACACGAGGGTGTGAGTCTCGAGATTCTCAAGGCCGTGTTCGAGCGATGGCCTCCTTCGGAGATCGTCAGGTACGTGTCCACGACACCGACGGGCCAGTACACCCGGCGGATCTGGTTCCTGTACGAGTGGCTGACTCACGAGCGTCTCGACCTCCCCGATGCGCGCGCTGGCAACTACGTGGCGGTGTTGGACCAGGAGTCGTACTACACCGCCACCCCCAGTCCTAGTCCGCGCCATCGCGTTCACGACAACCTCCCTGGGACGCCGGCGTTTTGTCCGCTGGTGCGGCGGACAGAACGCCTTCGCGAGTTCGCGAAACGGGACTTCGCCGAAGCCGCGCAGACCGCACTGGCCGAGGCGCCGCCCGGCGTGTTGGACCGCGCGACCGAGTACCTCTACCTCAAGGAAACTCGATCGTCGTATGCCATCGAGCGGGAGACGCCCGACCAGTCAAGGGCCGCCCGATTCGTCGAGTTGCTGCAGCGTGCGCCGGCCATCGTGGCCATCGACAAAGAGACGCTCATCGAGCTGCAGAACGCCATCGTCGACCCGCGCTTTTCGAACGACGACTACCGGACCGACCAGAACTACGTGGGCGAGACACGACCGGACCTCAGCCAACGTGTCCACTTCGTATCCCCTACGCCCACCGCGCTCGACTCGCTCATGCCTGGATTGCTCGCCTGCGACCGTCGTCTAACCGAAACCAAGTTTGATCCCGTCGTGCACGCGGCCATCATCGCATTTGGGTTTGTGTTTCTTCATCCTTTCGACGACGGAAACGGCCGCATCCATAGGTTCCTCATTCACTACGTGCTGTCGAAAGCTGGATTGACCCCTGCCGGCCTCATTCTTCCGGTTTCGGCGACGATGCTCGCGGACCGACCAGGCTATGACACGGCGCTCGCCTCCATTTCGCGTCCGCTCATGGAGCTCGTCGACTACGAACTCGATGATGACGGCCGACTAACCGTGCGACGCGACACGGGGGACCTCTACCGATACCTTGACCTGACCGAGATCGCTGAATACCTGTACGACGTCGTGGCGACGACCGTGGACTGCGGGCTCGTTGAGGAGATTCGATTCATCGTCAAGCATGACCGTGCAAAAGCCGAAATGCAGGAGATCGTCGACCTGCCAGCACGCGAGCTGAACCTGTTCTTCAAGCTGGCCGTCCAAAACAACGGTCGGCTGGCGCGCCGGAAACGCAAGGCCTTCGAAATGCTCGACGACGGCGAGATCGAAGCCCTGGAGGACGTCATACAACGGGTCATGTTCTTGGCGGCGTCCGACCCCAATGATGGCGGCGTCGACGGCTAGCTCGAGCCACCCGCGACACTCTTCCGGTTTTCGGACACCGACGTCCCGAGCCGGCCCTGCTCTAAACTCGCGCTTTCTGATGATTGCCGTCGCTGCTAAGCTGCAGGACCGTGGGCTCTCGCGAAGACAGACGCGTGCAGGTTCGGCAGTGCATCGACACTGAGCTGATTCAGCGGAAGCTCGCAGTCCCGCTGAAACCAACTGACGAACACCACCGTCGGTGGACCCAGCTCCAAATGGCGTCGATCATCGAGGGGTGCTTCGCAGAGAATGTCGACGTCGAGGACCTCGATTCCACCCGGTGGCAAGACTGGCGCGAACGGATCGGGCGGTACTTCAGCCTTCCGCCCTTCGACGCACTGGATAGCCCTGAACATGTTGCTGGTCGCTACTGGCTTCTCAATGCGGCCGGCGAGCCCGTCGGTACTATCGGGCTACCGGAACCCATGCAGCACGACAGTTGGCTCAAAGTGCAGGCATTGTACGTTCGGCCCGCGGAGCGCCGCCTCGGCATCGCGTCATCGGCCCTGGACGCTACAGCCCGTGCCGCCGTCACCGCTGGCCTCCTTGGATTGCGACTCGGCACCGAATGGACGTGGCAACGAACCCTGCACTTCTATATGGCGCGCGGATTCTGGTGCTGGAATTGGAAGCACGACATCCAACTCATCCTGGAGCCCAACGGACCCACGTGGTCGTTCACCAAAGACGCCGAGTCGGCCAGATTCATCGTCACGGACGGTGGCACCGAGAGCTACGGGTTCACGGCTCGCCGCGATGACGAGCGGCTGGAGGTCGAGGAATGGAGCCAAGAAGAGCGATCTTGGCATGAATGGCACCATGCCCGTGAGACATTCTCCCTCATACTCGCCCTTGCCGGTTGGCCCCTAGTTCGATCGGAGTCAAGGTGGGCCCGCCGCTTTGACTGGTCAGACGCCGGCGAGTCTGAGGGCCTCGCGTACAAGATCGACATTTTCGAAGGGACGGCAAGAGACTCTGGCTGGACCATCCGAACGGCTACTATTCCAGGTCTGGAGAGATGGCAAACATGGGCTCGGGGCCAAGAGTTTGGAGAGCGTTCGGCATCCCTCCAAGCGCTCGAGGCCGTTCTCGAACATAAGGGATGGTCTCTTCAGGAGATCGATCATAGTTCCCTGTCTCGGCTTCATCCGTATGCTTTGCGACAACTCCATCTCCACGCGTTGCGATCGCCGACGTCAGTCGAATGGACGGCGCAGATGAAAGCGTGGCTTGGAGTCGAGGGCCATCCGCGAGTTATCGTCACGTAGCTGCGCTGGATTGTCATGATGCTCAGCGGGAAGTCGTGGTGTCCGAGTATTCGAACATGCCGGATTCTCAGGGATTCTGGAGCCTGGTCGACGATCCGGGTCTCTCTTCGGCAAGGGATCACGTGGTAGGATGCCAGCTATGAACTCGGCGCTCCATTTCGTGATTGCCATGGTCACGGGATGGGTCAGCCCCTGGGTCGAGGACCAGCGGTGCTCTCTCTCAAGCGAATCGGGCTGATGTTGTACGAAACATCGACAGAACGCGCACAACAACGGCGTCTCCGCCGGCGGAGTCGAATAGCAACGTGCCTCTTCCGGCTCAGCGTTCGTTTTCTCAATGAAGCTCACGCGCTCCACGCCCGGAAGGACGCGACAAATACGTGGGGTGTCGAATGCTTCTACGAGGACGGCGGCGCGCCGCATGCTTCGCACTGTCGAGCACGATTAACCTCCAGCCGTGCTGCTCTCGCTGCAAGCCGCTGTGGCTCGCCAATACACCGAACACTCGGGTATCAATCAGGAATTGGGCCTTGTGCGCACCGTCGGATTGGCCGAGCCTTCGGCCGTGACTCGCGCCCTCTCCGCGCTGCTCGCCGCTGTTGTCGCCGGCTTCCGCGGCCCGGCGTATCTCGCCATCGAGAACGCCGCGCTGCGACAACAGCTCGCTGTATTCAAACAGAAGCGACGACGCCCACCACTTTCGTCGGGCGACCGGGTCTTCTGGATCCTCCTTCGTCGCGTCTGGCCGAGTTGGCGCAACGCCCTGGTCTTCGTTCAGCCAGATACGGTCGTCCGTTGGCATCGCAGGGGCTTCCGGCTGTTCTGGGCCTGGAAGTCCAGAAGACGGTCGCCCGGTCGTCCTCGAGTCGATCTCGAAGTCCGTCAGCTCATCCGGAGGATGGCCAACGACAATGGTTGGGGCGCACCGCGGATTCATGGCGAGCTCCACAAGCTCGGATTCGACGTTTCTGAGCGGACCGTCTCTCGCTACATGCCTCGACGAACCGGGAAGCCTGACCAGGTTGACCGATGGAAAGCCTTCCTGCGCAATCACCGAGAGAGCATCGCCGCCATGGAGTTCTTCTCTGTCCCGACGATCACGTTCAACGTGCTGTATGTCCTCGTTGTGATCGATCATGCACGGCGGCGAATCATCCACTTCAACGTGACGAGGACGCCGGGGTCGACTTGGATCGCACAGCAGCTGCGCGATGCCTTCCCATTCGATCAAGGCCCGAGCTATCTCATCTACGACCACGACGCCAAGTTCTCCGCGGCCATTGATCGGCTGGTCGAGTCTTTCGGCGCGAAGCCGACGCGGACACCGGTCCGAAGCCTCTGGCAAAACGGGCTGTGCGGGAGATGGATCGGGGCCGTCCGCCGCGAGCTGTTGGACCGTGTCGTACCGTTCGGTGAAAGACATCTTCGCGGGCTCCTCAGGTCGTACATTGAGTACCTTCATGAGGACCGGACGCACCTTGGACTGGGCAAAGACTGCCCGCTCCCGAGGCCCATCGAATCGCGACCGGGCGACGATGCCAAGGTCGTCGCGCTCCCACGCGTCGGAGGTCTCCATCATCGCTACAGGTGGCGGAAAGCAGCGTGAACTGGATTCTGGCGGCCCACAAGCTATCCAAGCAGTGTTAGCGCCCACGTTGGATGAGGCCTTTGGACCCAAAGCCGATCCTGCTGGCTGATGGAATGGGCCCGGAACGCCCTCAAGTGCCGTTTTCTTGCAGATCCAGGATGCAGCCGCCTGAAACGGTCAGGATCCCTGTGGCCGAGTACTAGGTATTCGCGTCGTGATCGAAGTAAAGAAGCACTGCGACCGGCCCACAAGCATTCCTAAGCGCCTCAAGCGCAAATGCCAAATTACGGTTTTCCTCTACGTCCACGGCCGAAGCAACGCTCAACGCCTCGAATAGTGCCTCTAGCTCGGAACTGAGTAGCTGCATTTCTACTATTTTGCCACCAACACCATCAGGATTCGGGTATACCTTGTGCGCTCTCGCACCTAGGACGGACATAGCAACACGTGTTACAGACTGCACCCACCGCGGCTGCATTGCGCCCGTAGAAATGAATAGCCACCGATAACGAAGTACTCCTTCCCTGTTTCGGCGCGGTACGTCAATACGAATTGTCGATGGAGCCAACATCACTTCGCCAGCAAGCTTGTTGCATCCTCCACTATGCCGAATCTCTGGAGAAACTCTCTCGCTCCCGGCTGGAAGATATACTCAACAATTTCTGGCATTTCATCAACTGGCTTCACTATCAATAGTCCCTCCTTCTTTAGGAGCTTGACGACCTTTCTTGGCAAGACGACAAGCACGAGTCCAACTTTGTCTGCTCCCTGCTTCTGAGTCGTCCGTAGCCCAAATCGCATCGTCTGCATCGACAACCGTGAAAGTCGCTTCGAAGCGCTTGGCCGGAAAGCCGATGCGACCGTTCTGGTAGTGCCGTGGAGAAATACTTCGGCCTTGGAAATGTCTTCCTCAAGTTCTTCGCGAACAAACTTCAATACTCTTGATGAGCGACAACTAGAACTGCCGGCTCAACGACAACAATAATTGCCGGTTCCGCAGTCGATCACCTGACTGATCGTTCGGCGACCTGACCCCGTGTACGCGAGGTCATGGTCACCGACGAGCAGGTCCGGTTGTTGAGGCGAAAACGGATGGAAAACAAGACGTTGGAGGCAGCGGCGGCCATTTCCGGGATGTCGGAACGGTCCGCCAGGAAGTGGCAGCGAGGCCCGTTGCCGTCGCAGAGCAAGAAGGAGCGGTGGTGGCGCACCCGGGAGGACCCGTTTGCCGAGGTGTGGCAGGAGCACGTCGTGCCCCTCCTCAAGGCTGACGAAGAGGGCAAGCTGCAGGCGAAGACCATCTTCATTGAGCTGCAGGGGCGCTTTCCGGACCGATTCCCGGATGGGCAACTTCGGTCGCTGCAGCGGCGCGTTCGCGATTGGCGGGCCGTCCAGGGGCCAGGTAAGGAGGTCTTCTTCGAGCAGGAGCACACGCCAGGTCGCGAGGCGGCGCTCGACTTCACGCACGCCACCGAGCTCGGCGTGACCATCCGCGATGTTCCGTTCGAGCACCTGTTCTTCGTGTTTCGGCTCAGCTTCAGCCGATGGACCTGGGTGGACATCGCGTTCGGCGAAACGTTCGAGGCCCTGGTGCAGGGGCTGCAGGGCGCCCTATGGGACCTCGGTGGCGTCCCGCGCGTGACCCGCAGCGACAATCTCTCGGCTGCGACGCACGAGCTCAAGCGGACTGGAGGTCGACAGCTTACCGCCCGATTCAAGGCTGTGCTCGACCACTACGACATGCAGTCGACGCGGATTCGGCCGGGCAAGTCCAGCGAGAACGGCGTCGCCGAGAAGGCCAACGACCTCGTCAAGACGGCCGTCGAACAGGCGCTCATCGTGCGGGGCAGCAAGGACTTTGGCAGCGCCGGTGAGTACCTCACCTTCGTCCGATCGATCGTGGACAAGGCGTTCAATCAGGCGGCTGCTGAAAAGCTCGCCATCGAGCGTAGCCATCTGCGTCCCCTTCCGTCAGCGGCAGTCCCGAATTACACGACCCACCGCCCAAAGGTTCGCAAGTGGAGCACGTTCCGGCTGAGCAAGCGCGTGTACTCCGTCCCCTCTCGGCTCATCGGTCACGAGCTCGAGGTCCGGCAGTACGCGGACGTGCTCGAGGTCCGGTACCGCGGCCATCTCATCGAGACCATCGACCGACTCCGTGGTCACGACAACGTTCGAATCGATTACCGCCACATCATCTGGTCACTCGTCCGCAAGCCAGGCGCTTTTGCCCGGTACAAGTATCGAGAGGAGTTGTTTCCGACGCTCACATTCCGGCGCGCGTACGATGCACTTCAACGCGACCGGGGAGACCGCGCTGATGTCGAGTACGTTCGGATTCTCCACCTGGCCGCGAGCACGATGCAAAGCGACGTCGAGCGTGCGCTGGTAGCGCTCCTCGAATCGACCCAGCCGTTCGACTACGCCGCCGTCAAAGCGTTGGCTTCGCCTGAATCGTCTGCCGTCCCTGCTGTCGACATCGGCCAGCCCGACCTTGCCGCGTACGATCTTCTGATCGGAGGTGCGCAATGACCACCGCGCAGCCGACCCAAGAGATGCCCGAGTCGATCGCGCAACTTTGCCTGCAGTTCAAGATGCCGACTTTGGCCAGCGACCTGGTCCGGCGACTGACGGATGCGGGCCACGAAAAGGCAATTCCAGTCCTGCTCGATCTGCTCGAGGCTGAGCAGCAAGATCGACACGAACGGCGCGTTGAACGGCTGCGGCGGGCATCGAAGCTCCCACCGGGCAAGACGCTCGACACGCTCGAGGATGCCCGTCTGCCTCGTGCACTGGTAGCCAAGGTCAAGGAGCTCGCAAGCGGCAAGTTCTTGGACGAGGCGGTCAACGTCCTCGCTTTCGGCTTACCAGGTACGGGGAAGACGCACGCGTGCTGCGCCTTGGGCCATGCGCTCGTGGAGGCCGGGCACTCGGTGCTTTTCACGCCGGCATTCAAGCTCGTGCAGAACCTCCTCGCCGCCAAGCGAGAACTGGATCTGCCCAGAGCCCTGCGCAAGCTCGACAACTACGAGGCCGTCATCCTCGACGACATCGGCTACGTCCAGCAGGACCGCGAAGAAATGGAGGTTCTCTTCACCTTCCTCGCCGAGCGCTACGAGCGCAAGAGCGTCATGATCAGCAGCAACCTCGTGTTCAGCGAGTGGGACCGCATCTTCAAGAACCCTATGACGACCGCGGCCGCTATCGACCGCCTCGTCCATCATTCCGTGATCCTCGAGTTCGACGTCCCTAGCTACCGAACCGACAAGGCGAGCCGGAAGACGAAGGCGGCAAGAGCCAAAAGGAAGGAGGCGACGACGACCACAGAGGCCTGAGAGCTCACCTGCGACCCGTGACCGACAGGAAGGAGACGGCGACATCTACACAGACCCCAGAACTCGGCAGCGACCCTCGTGCTGAACCGGGCGCCATCAGGTCGCGGTGGTGCCCCCAACGGGCTGTGGGACCGGCAAAAATAGTCGTCGCCATCCGGCAGGACTAGTTGACGCCAGACACAAGGAGCGGAACCGAATGAAAGCCGAAGAAGCAGTCGAACGGCTCAAGCCGGAAGCATGGGCGGCCACGCCCGCTCAGGACCGTCTCCATCTACTGGAGGCCGTACGCGAGAATATGAAGACCCACGCCGACGAGCTGGCGGCGTCCGATTCCAACATGAAGAACGACCTGATGGGCGAGCCACTCTTCAGCGACCCGCTGTCGTTGCTCGCCACCATCATGCCGTTGGCGAACACGGTGACCGCGTGCATTGAGTTGTATGAGTCGATCATTCAGGGGACATGCCGAAGCCGTTGGAGGTCACGGAAGTGAAGCCTGACCCCATAACCAGACTTATGGCGGGTGCGGTCGCGGGCAGCTTTTCACACAAGGACTTCTAAGGAGAGGGACAATGACGAAGACAATTCTAATCACCGGTAGCAGCAGCGGAATCGGCCGCGCGACAGCCAAGCACTTCCAGGCTCAAGGCTGGAACGTGGTGGCAACGATGAGGAAACCGGAGCTCGAAAAGGAGCTGAACACGTTGGACCGCGTGCTGGTGACCCGTCTCGACGTCGTTGACCACGCGTCAATTGCGGCGGCGGTGGAAGCCAGCATCGAACGCTTTGGGCGGGTCGATGTGGTTCTCAACAACGCGGGCTACGGCTCGTATGGTCTTCTGGAGGCGACCTCTCTCGAAAAGATTGAGCGCCAGTTCGCTGTCAATGTGACGGGTCCGCTCATGGTGACCAAAGCGGTGCTCCCGCACTTCAGGTCCCGGGGCTCGGGCATCCTCATCAATGTCGCCTCGATGGGCGGCAAGGTGTCATTCCCGCTGGGTACACTTTATCATGGGTCCAAGTTTGCGGTGGAAGGCATGTCCGAAGCGCTCTCCTATGAGCTGGCCAGCATCGGCGTGAAGGTGAAGATTGTCGAGCCCGGTGTCATCAAGACCGACTTTGCCGGCAGGTCCTTCGACCTCAATCTCGACCCGAGCCTGAACGAATACGATGCCGTCGTCGGCAAAGTCATGGAAGGCATGAGCAAGCTGGGTAGTGTCGGCTCAGAGGCTGAGGCCGTGGCCCTGGTGATCTACGGCGCGGCCACTGATGGAAGCAATCGGCTTCGATACGTGGTGGGCGAAGACGCAGAGCAGATCATCGCGGCGCGCAAGCAAATGAATGACGACACCTATCTCAACATGATCAAGGGTCAGTTTGGTCTCGAGTAGTACCGCCGCCGGTCCTAGAAGGAACCAAGCTCGTCCCCAGTCCGCTCGACTCGCTCACTGTCGGCCGGGCTGATCCAACGGGTCTTTGCTATTTCCCGACAGACTCTATGAGTAAGGTCGCAAGATCGTCGAGGCGCTCTCGAAGGGCCGCTACGTGGATCGAGAATCCATCAAAGCTAGGTGCATCTACGGTTTCCCAGCGACGGAGGCACCCAACCGAGAATGCTCCCGCGAAGCGGTATTGGGCATTGCTCCCTCAGCATGAACCCGTCCGGACTCTCGAGGTAGCGGAAGACACACTCCACGACGTCGGGCGTCGTCTCGTCCGGCCGCTGATCCCCAAACAGATAGGTCCACGCGCCAGGCAATGAGATCGCTATTCCACAGGGGTGCGGGCAGATGCTCAGACACTCCGCGGGCCGTACATCCACGCGGTATCGCAAGGGGCTAGCATCGAAGGCTTCGCGGAGCTGCTGATAGAGGATGGAGCCAAGGCGGCTCTGCTTTGGTTCACTCGGGGGCCCCGGTGATGGTGACCTGCAAGATGTGCACACGTGGACGGCGCACGACGAAAGTGTCCCGCGGTCCGGCGAGGGCAGAGTTCGACTTCGCTTCGGCTTGTGCTCCGATGTGGCGATGCTCAGCTTAGCCTGCTCGAGTCGCCGCCGGAGGCGGTCGGCAGCTTTCAGGGAGTGTGGACTGGGCATCGGGCGCTCCTCGAGCGCCCGGAGCAGCACCTCGCAGTCTGCGATGCTCAGTCGTGGCATCCGCTTTTTTCGTCGGGAATGTCGGCAATGGCGTCGATGAACCCTTGGTCCGTGCGGACCCATTCGTGCCCGCGGTATTTCTCGTACAGATCGGCTACAGGCCGGATGACCGCCCAACGCGGATAATGACCGTCATAAGGGCGGTTTAATGTCACCGAGAAGTAGCCATCGCTCCGGAATGGGTTCCCGCATCCGCCAGCGACGAGGAACCAGATCGTATAGTTGAGGCGGTTGCCCTGACACGGCACAATCTCCGCCGAGAACTCTACACTCGTCACCGCATTGAGTGCCAGGTGGCAGTGATGCGCGTCGGTCGCGCCGATCTGCCATGATCGGTGATCGCCTTCCGTGAACTCGAACACTCCCGCCAGATCATCGGTCTTGAACTCGACAAGCGTCCGATCGCGGAAGATGACGAGCGAAGCATCGTGAAGCGCAATAGCCTCTTCGAGCAGATCGCGGAACACAGGAGCTGAAGCTGTTGAGGTCGGCTTCTCTATGGTCGTCAGCACTCGCGCGGCTTCCGACCAGTCCGCTAGCGAAACGTCGGCTGCCTTCGTGAGACTGTCTAGAAACGCAGCGCCCTCCGAGGCGCTGGATACCTCGGAAGCAATCACCAGCCGGACGCGCTCGGGTCGTTCTTCCACGTCGCGGACGTACCGCTGATACCACGTCGAAACTGCGTGGCCGTTCACGCCATCACGCGTGTAGAGCGAGTTGACGAGGGCGCGAACCATCGCTCTTCCTGTTCGGCTCCCTCCAGGCCCCGTACTCAGGTATCGGACCTCGAGAGACGGTCGAAAGCCAAGGCAGACGCTGGGGGCGATCACGTACTCGATGGAGTGAACGCGGCCGAGGTCGACGTGGGCATGATGCTCACTTCCGACCGCTCGCAACTCACGAACGCCCTCGAAGCAGCCATCGTAGCGAGCGGGCAACAGACTCGTCTCGCCCACGAGTTCCATCACCGCGCCATCACGCCAGTCTCCGGTGGCGATGGTAGCGGCTTCGTCGCGGGCCCACTCGAGCAGGGACCGCTCGAAGAACGGCACGAGGGCGAATGAACCGACTTCGTTGTGCGACACGTGAGGCTCCCCCCGCACGTTCGACGGGGACTCGCTCATGCGGACTTCTCCGCCATGCTCGGCTCTGGAATTGGGAGGCATAGCTCGGCCCAGGCTGTGCTATCTGCCGCAAAGGTCTGCGCGACCGTGATGGGCTCAGAAATCCAAGCGGACTCGATGAGGAGATGGTCGATGCGTCCCTCCTGCGCGAGCCATGAAACCTCAGCGAGTAGCTCGTCTCGCAGGCTGCGGTCGATACACCCGTTCGGCATCTCAATCAGCCTCTCTTCGGTCCGCGAAAGCTCCGCCCCACTGCGCTCGACGAGCGCCGCATTGATGTTCGCTTCGTCCATGTCGTTCACGGCCGCAGCAACACGCTGCACCGAAAGACGTGTGCAACCCTGCTCTTTGCTCACTTGCCTGAGCTGCACTGAGGGTGCTCCTTTCACAACAGAACAGAACACTAGATGCAATTTTATTGCAAATACAATAAAATATTGATGGATGTCTCCCGCAAGAGCGCGACCGTCGCGTGATTAATGCTCGAGTTCGATAGGGAGACCTGGCACATCCCACTCTCACAGATCCCCACACGTTGATGCCGCGTCTCTCTCGGCTGGATCCAATCATCGAGACGACGGGGTCCCGGTTTTGCGTGCCGGCCGTACATGCGTGGGACGCTCCCTTCGGTGTACGAGATGGGAGCGGACCATCTATGGCCGTGGGCGGCGGTCTTCTCCGTGAACCGGAGGCAAGGCGTTTGAGCGCGAGGTCCGTAAGTTTAAGCGGGCAAACAAGACTCTTCGTAGGGCATCTGTTCAAAGACATGTGCAAGAGCGAGAAGGTCGAAGTCGGTGAACGGCATCCCTACGAACGATATATTCCCGAGAGGAATGCCGTCCGGATCCAAGCCGACCGGGGTCGATACCTCGGGGAGGCCGAGTCTGTTGACGAACGACAAGGGGGTCTGTCTGCTTGGCCATTCGTCCGCAGCCTGCGGCGCTTGGTGTCCGAGGGTTGGCCAGATCATGGCGTCGAGCCCTTGACTTGAGCAGAAGGCTTGCAGCTCCGCGACGAGCGCGTCTCGGCGCTGCGCATAGGCTAGGCCTTCGACCGACGCCTCGTAAGGGACGTCAGACATAGCGAGCACGTCCTCGGCCTTCTCTGGCAGGTCGGTGTAATAGCGTCGATAAGCAGGAAGCACCAACGGCAGAAGCTTCACCGCGCCTTCTGGCCGACGATCAAGGTATCGTACCAGCGCGTTCGCGCTTGCTCGCGGATCGAACGCGCTCGCGCCCGGCGCCTTTAGTCGGGCGGACACGTTTACCATCGTGACCGGTGGCTCGACGTGCACGATTTTTTGCGCCACCAGCCTTGAGTCGGGACAGCGCTCCTCTGAAGGCCGTGGCTTGCTGCGTGGGAAGCGCGTCAAGTTGGGCGTGCGACTCGACGAGTCCAAACCGAATGTTTGAAAGCTCCGGAGGTGAGACCGGACTGGCGTTGGTGGTTTGCGAGCGGAGCGAAAACGCGTCCGATGGGTCGGGGCCGGCCATAACTCGGAGGACCCGCGCGGCGATGAGCGCACTGACGGCGAGCGGTCCATGGCAGTCGAGCCAGGGCCAAGTCGGGATCACACCGGAGCGCGGTACGAGGCCGAAGGTCGTCTTGACCCCGACAATCCCACAGTAGTGGGCCGGGATGCGGTTCGAACCCCCATCGTCTGTCCCGAACGCCGCATCGCAGAAGCCTGCTGCGACCGCGGCGGCACTGCCACCACTCGAACCCCCGGCGATCCGCTCCCGGGCGGGATAACGCGGGTTCCAGACCTGTCCCGTTGCGCTTGCGAGACCCGCGCCGCCGTATGCGAAGTCATCCGCGGCACCCTTCCCCAGAACGACTGCGTCAGCCTCCCGCACCCGGGCGACTGTCACCGCGTCCGTCGATGCCGCGGCCGTGAACGCGCGCGCCCATCCTTTACTGGATCCATCCGTTGGCACGCCTGCCACGTCGAATGTTGACTTCGCAAGGATCGTAAGCCCCGCGAGAGGGCCTGCTATCACCGCGCTTATTGCTACATCGGCCCGCTTCGCAGCCTCGACGGCGTGGGGGTTCAGCCAAGCGACAGCCTGGAGGGTGGGATCCCGTTCTGCGATGCGGTCCAGCGATCTCTTCACAGACTCGACGGTGTTGTAATGTTCGGTGCGACTGAGTGTCGGCGCGTACCAAGGCGCAGGCGACCTGGGCAATGCGCATGACACGCCGAGGCAGGCCGCGCCCGTCAAGATATCTCGGCGCGCAACGTCATAGCGTCGTCCGTACCCTCGGTTGCCTTATTCATCCGCAAGTGCCTCTTTGGTGTCCCCATACACCCGCTTTGCGACCACCGTGTAGAAGAGAGGGACGAAGACCATATTGACCAGCGTCGAGACGAGCATACCGCCGAATACCACCGTACCCAGAGACTGGCGGCTGTACTTCGAGGCGCCGTTCGCGAGAACGAGGGGGAGCACACCGAGGATGAACGCGAAGGAGGTCATGAGGATCGGGCGAAGCCGCACCGTGGCCGCGTTCACCGCCGCCGATACGATAGAAGCCCCTTCCTTGCGCCGTTGCTCCGCGAACTCCACGATCAGAATGGCGTTTTTGCTCGCGAGGCCGATCAGCATCAGCAGTCCGATCTGACAGAAGACGTCGTTCTGTAAGCCTCGGAGCGACTGGAAGAGAAGGCCCCCGAGGAGCGCGGTGGGGACCGATGTGAGGATGATGGCGGGCAGCACATAGGACTCGTACTGCGCACTCAGCACCAAGTAGACGATCAGCAGCGCGAGCAAGAAGAGCACGGTCGTCTGCCCGCCGGACTCGAGCTCCTCGAGTGCGAGGCCCGACCACTCGAAGTCGAAACCGGCCGGAAGCTGGGCTACGAGGCCAGCCATGGCATTGATCGCTTCGCCCGAGGATACACCAGGGGCGGGGCTCCCGGTGATCGCAGCGGTTCGGAACAGGTTGAAATGCTTGATGATCTGCGGCGCCGCGCGGAGGTCGGTGTCGATGACGGTGGAGAGGGGGACCATTCGCCCGGTCGTGGAGCGGACGTAGATGGCGTCGATGTCCTTCGGCTCGGCTCGCAATCCTGGCTCCGCCTGCACGTAGACCCGGTAGGGTCGCGCGGCCAGCGTGAAGTCGTTGACGTAGGCAGAGCCGATGAGGACGCCGAGGGCGCCGAAGGCTTCGTCCACGGGGACGGCGAGGGCGCGGGAGCGCTCCCGATCGAGCTCGACGAACAGCTGGGGATCGCCGGCGCTGTAGGTCGTCAGGGCCCGGCCGATCTCAGGTGTTTGCTGAGTGAGCCCGATAAGCTCGCGTGCCGCCGAGTCCAGGGCGCCGAGGCCCGCATTGGAGCGGTCCTGCAGCTGCATCTCGAAGCCACCTAGATTGCCGAGGCCGCGAATGGCGGGGGGCTCGAAGGAGATGATGATCGCGTCCGGGATCATCATCAGCTGCGGAAAGACCCGTTGCACAATGGTCTTAGCCTCGTGGGCCGCACCCGGGCGCTGCGCCCGAGGTTCGAAGGTCGAAAAGATGGTGGCTCGATTCGAGGCCGTGCCCTCGAAGGAAAAGCCGAGGACGGCGAAGGTCCGCGCGATGTCCGGGTCATCGAGGAGGACCTTCTCGGCCTTGCTCATGATCCGGCTCGTCTCGTTGAGCGACGTGCCGGGCGGGGCCTGGATGATGGTGATCATGTAGCCCTGGTCCTCGGAGGGAACGAAGGCGCCGGGAAGATACACGTTCAGGCCGTAAGTGGCCGCAGCGAGCAGTGCGAACAGCCCCAACACCACGGCCCGCCCAGAGCTCAAGGACCATCGAAGGGCTCGCTCGAAACGGTGGGTGAGCGCGTCGAGGGTTCTGTTGAACGCCCCGAACACGCCGGTCTCGGCCGGCTTGCCGGGATCGAGAAGGAGGCCAGCAAGGGCAGGGGCGAGGGTGAGTGCGGTCAGTGAGGATAGAGAGATCGAAAAGGCGATGGTCAGCGCAAACTGCTGGTACAGGACGCCGGTCGTGCCCGGGAAGAAGGACACCGGAGCGAACAGAGCGATAAGGACGAGGGAGGTCGCGATGACCGCGCCGAAGACTTCGCCGGTGCCGGCAATGGCGCCGGCCACCTTCGATAGCCCGCGCTCCGCGACGATGCGTTCGATGTTTTCCACCACCACGATGGCGTCGTCGACCACCAACCCGGTGGCGAGCACGAGCCCGAAGAGAGTGAGCGTATTGATGGAGAAGCCGAAGACATAGACGAAACCGAAGGTGCCTATCAGCGAAACGGGGATGGTGACCGCGGGAATGAGGGTCGAGCGCCATCGCTGGAGGAAGACGAAGATCACGAACACCACGAGAAGGATCGTGCCGAAGAGGGTGACGACGACCTCGTCGATGGACTCGCTGACGATCTCGGTGGGGTTGAACGCGATCTCGTACTCGAGGCCAGGAGGGAATCTCGGCCTCAATTCTTGGAGGCGCCGCTTGACGGCTTGCTCGACCTCGAGCGCGTTCGAGCCCGGGAGCTGGAAGATTCCGATTCCCACCGCCTCTCGGCGGGAGAATCGCAGGCTCGATGAGTAGCTCTCCGCCCCCACCTCGGCCCGGCCGATGTCTTCGAGGTGGATCAGCCCCCCGGCCGCATCGGACCGGACGACCAGGCGCTCGAAGTCTTCAACCGATTCGAAGCGGCCATTGGCCTGGACCGCGATCTGGAGGGTCGTGGCCTCGGGCGCGGGGGGGCGCCCAATTTGACCGGCGGCCACCTGAAGGTTCTGTTCGCGGAGGGCACGCAGGACATCGTTCGGGGAGAGGTTGTTGGCCGCGAGTCGCAGAGGATCGATCCATACCCGCATCGCGTACTTACGCTCGCCGAAGATCCGGACCTCACCCACGCCGCGAATACGACGGAGTTCGTCGCGGATGTACCGGTCTACGTAGTTGGATACGAAGACCGAGTCGTAGGCGGCGTCGGTCGAATAGAAGCCGATTCCGAGCACGATGGCCTGAGTGGCCCGACGCACGTCGACACCAATGGCGCGGACCTCCGCTGGCAAACGGCCCTGCACCGCACTCACCCGGTTCTGTACGTCGACGGTGGCGATGTCGAGATTTCGGCTCCGGTCGAAGGTCACGGTGATGGTGCTGACCCCGTCGTTGCTGCTCGTCGATTCGATGTAGCGCATCCCCTCAGCGCCGTTGATGGACTCTTCGAGAATGGATGTGACGGTGTTCTCCACCACTTCGCTCGAAGCGCCGGTGTAGACGCTCTGCACGACCACCTGGGGCAGGGCGAGATCTGGGTACCACTCGATAGGGAGGTTCTGGACGGAGATGCTGCCTCCCAGGGTGATGATGATGGCGACTACGGAGGCGAACACGGGCCTCCGGATGAAGAACTCGTGCACGGTTAGCGACCTCCCGTTGCGACGCTGGAGGTCACGGTGATTCGCGCACCGTCGCGCAGCCGCTGGATCCCTCGCACCACGATGACATCTCCGATCTCGGCCCCTCGCTCGACGAGGTAACGTTCATCCTGGAGCGAGCCGAGCTTGACCGGGACCTGCTTCACGGTGGGCGGCTGCCCCTGCTGAACCTTGAAGACGTACGGTTGAATGTTGACGCGGAGGACGGCCGAGGTCGGAACCACGGGTCCGCGGGTGCGATCCCAGATGATTCGAGCCCGCACGAACTGCCCCGGTGTCAGCGGACTCCCGGGAGATATTGGGGCCTTGGCAAGGATCGTTTGGGTCACGGCATCCACGGCGGGGGCGACGAAGTCGAGGCGCAAGGTTTCGAGGAGGCGGTTTCGCCCATCGCGTACTTCGACCTGGAGATCCGTGGCGAGTTGGGGCGCGTGCTCCACCGGAACCTGGACGAGTAGCTCCCGAGTCCTCGCCCCCTCCACGGTCGTGAGGAGCGTGCTCGGAGTGACGAGGTCACCCACCCGCACCGGGATGTCGCCGACCTTACCGTCGATACCCGCCTCGACATTGTAGTACTGCAACTCCGCTTCACCCTCCTGGACCTGGGAGGCGGACTGCCGGACGGAGCTTCGGAGCCCTTGGATGGTCGCGGACTGCGCTCGGATCTGGGCATCGATGGCCGCCAATCGAGCCTGCGCGGACTCGAGATTGGCGCTGGCGCGATCGAACTCGTCCCTGGACACGTTGTCCGCGGCGAACAAGCGGCGGATGCGGTCGAGCTGCTTGCTCTGGTAGTCGACCTCGGTCGCTTGTGCCTTTCGGGAAGCCCGCAACGCGGAGAGGTCGGCCCGGGCGCGATCCAGGTCGGCGCTGGCGCGCGCGCTGGCCGCCTCGGCGACGTCCACCGCGGCCCGCTGTCGGGACTGGTCGATCCGCATGAGCACCGTGCCCCGCTGAACCTGCTGACCGGAGCGGACTTGGATCGTGATGATGCGGCCCGTGACTTGAGGCCGGATCTCGGCGGAGTCGCGAGACCGGATGGTGGCGATGAACACCGAGCCGGTGACCATTTCCGCCTCGACCACCGCCCCGACCTCAGCGGGGGGCGGCGGTAGGGTAGGAGGTGTGCGGCCCCCGCAGGCACAAAGAACGAGCAGGGGGAGCAGTCTAGGAGGATGGTTCATGGAGCGGTCTCCGCGCGGGTTGACGCTTCGAAGGCGGCGAGCGCCTCGAAGAAGCGGTCGTTGGGGATCGGATCGGGGCCGAAGCTGAAGCGAGCCATGGCGCGCTCTACGACGATGAAATCGGACTGGAAGTCATAGACGGCGTTGGCGGCGTTGAGGCGAGTCGTGAGGGACTGCGTCTGTGCGTCGACCAGGCGGATGATGTCTACCCGGCCCCGGCGATAGGCGTCGCGGACGAGATCGAGGGTGCTCTGGGCGGCAGCCGCGGCTTGAGCGGTGAGGCGAACGGCGGGTCGGGAGGCGCCCGCTCGATGAAGGGCGGAGCGAACCCGTCCTGCGACCGCGAGCTCCGTCTGCAGGACTATCGCCTCGAGAGCGGCGACATCAGCGCGTGCTTCGCCGAGGGCGGCGTAGCGCCCGAAGCCGGCGAATAGAGGCAGGTTGGCCTGCACCCCGATCTGCCAGTCGAGCTCGTCGGGTACGACGAAGCCCACGTTGCCCGGTGTCGAGGCCCCAGCCCCGCCGGCCTCCACACGGTGTGTGAAGGTCGCGAACACGTCGAAGCTCGGAATGAAGAGGGCTTGCACGAAGCCCTCCACCGATCGCTCCGCCGCGGCAAGGTTCCGCCGGGCGGCGTCGATCTCGGGGGCCCGCTCGAGGGCCACGGACTCCGCGAAGCGCCGGAGGGTTCGGAAGGCCACCGGGTCGTCCATGAAGCGGGCCACCCTGGGGTCAGTGGCGAGCATGGCGTCGGCGGGGACAGGGACGGGCTGAAAGCCGGCCTCTGGCTCACGGGCGAGGAAGATGTTGAGGGCGATCTCCGCTTGGTTGCGAGTCGCCACGGCGGCGATCAGCCCTTGCTTGTTCTGAGCCACCTCGATCTCGAATCGGAAGACCTCGTCCCGGCTCGCAACGCCCGTCTGACGACGAATTCGGGCCAGGGCCAGGTTTAGTCGGGTCCGCTCGAGGTTCTCTCGTTGCACATCCTCTGCCGCGGTACGTCGTAAGACGTCGAGGAAAAGAGCGCCGGACTCGGCGTGGATATCGAGCCGGGTCGCGGCGAGCTCGGCGCTACGGGCGGCCTGCCGCTGGTCCTCGGTGGTGAACGCGCGCCATGCTTCCGCTGAAAATACTGACTGACGAGCCTCACCGCGCCACTGAAGTTGACGTTCGGCGGGAGGGAAGGGGCCCGCGGCGCGATCCTCGTCGATCCACAGAGCATCGGCACCGATCTGCAGGCTCGGCAGGAGAGCAGCGCGGCTCGCTCGGACTCGCTCCGCTCCGCCTTGGAGACGCGCCCGCGCCGATGCCAGGGTCGGGTTCGCATCCAGAGCAAGCTGGGCCGCGCGGGCGATGGACATCCTCTCGTCAGCAGCAGGGGGCAAGGTAGAGACCACCTCGGCCTCGATGAGGACTTCGAAGGGGATTCCGACGCCCAACTTCTTGGCGACGTCCGTGTTGACGACCAGCTTCTCGGGGAGAGGATCGAATCCCGGCGCAGGCTGGCCCTTGATCGCGGCCACCACGGACAGGGCGATGCGTCGGGCGCGCAAACGTACGGCGTTGTCGGGGGTCACGGACACGAGGGCGCCTCTTCGGACGCCGTCCCCGAGCGCGTCCAGAACGGGGACTCGCGCCTCGACGGCAGCCTCGAAGAGCCGAGCCTGACCAGCCTCGTTCACCGAGAGAGCGTGGCTGAAGAGCAGCGCGGAGAGGTCGCCGAGGCCCTCGGCGCTGCCCTCTGGATCGACGGGAACGGCGCTGAGCCGAACGCCAGCAGGAAGCTCCAGGGTGAGAAGGTGAGCGCGGACGGCCGCTGATCGGTCGGGGTCGGTGTCTACGGCTACGCCGACCTCGGTCACGGGAAGGATCTCGGCGAGCCGAGCCACATCCCTCGAGATGGCGTCGAGAGGGGCCACGCGTCGAGAGCCTTCGCCCTCCGAGGAGAACCCGTAGGCGGAGACGACGGGTGGACCTCTTCGCGCCCTGGCGAGGGGCGTGGCCACTCGTTCCCCGAGCGGTCCCAAAGTCACGATCACCGCCGTCGTCGGGCGCCTGCGAGCCGTGTGGACCGCCACCTTGACGCCCGCTACGGAACCGTCGCCGCGCGATACTGACAAGGACAGCGAAGGACTCAGGGAATCGAGCTCCGTTTCGAGGGCGGCCACCACCCGGTCGAAGAGCGGACTCGGAGCGTCGGTGACGACGTCTACGACAGATGGATCCACGCCGGTGGATGAAAGCAGAAGAACGAGAATCAGCACGTGTACACCATAGAGTTCAGACCATCTTTACTCATGTCCCCCACGAGGACACGGACGAGACTTCAAACTGGACCAGCCATGCCGGCAAGAGATCATGTTGCGTGTCGAGGCGTTTCAGCGGTCCTTCTTGAGGAGCTTCGCAACCTCCGCCTTGGCCTCATCGATCCTCAAGCGTGCGTCAAACAAGGGACCTTCGAGTGACTGGTAGATACGACTGTCCTCCAGGTCGCCCACATCGAGCGGAACCAGCTTCGTATCGCGGACCAGGGGCTCGACAACCGCCTTTGCCTCTTGGTCATCGGCGGATATGAACATGACCAAGCCTTCTTCGGCAGCCCCATTGGCGTACCGATTGAGGACGTTGCCTCCGATCATGCTGAACGCCTTCACCACCCGGCTCCCGGGATGCTGTCGAGCCACCCAGCTCGTCTGAGATAGTCCTTGCAAGTCGATATTGCCGTCGCGGACGGGAAAGTAGTTGCTCGCCGAGATGAGAATCTTTCCACGAAGCGCATGGGTAGGAAGCGTCGCGACGGCGTGAAACGGAAGCGCCTCGAGTACGACATCCGCCGAGCGAATCGCTTCTTCGGGTCGTTTGACGGACACGTTGGGCCCCGCCGATTCGATGAGCGCTGCGTGCTTCTCCGGCGATCGACTGCCGAAGAACACAGAGTGTCCGGCGGCAGCCCAGAGCCGGCCGACCGGTGCGCCGACGTTGCCCGTGCCAAGAATTGCTAGCTGCATAGGGTCCTTCTATCCATTCTTACGCCCTCCGACGACAAAGGCGGACGGTAGGCGGTCGTGCTCAGCGCCGATGCGCAGACGTCGTATCTTGGACGAATGCCATTTCGCGATCGTCGTCCCACAAATCCTGCGGCACCTGCTCTCGGCTGTCGGCCATACGGATCTAATGGGCCGGCGGCTCAAGAGTCTTTCTCGGGGAGATTGATCAGAACCCGATTTCCCGAACCGAGGTCGTATCCGACCTCGCCGGGGCCACGAACCGTCATGGCCACGACGACGGCATCGATGGGCGCAAAACGTGTGACGTAACCAGGGACCGATATGGCTCGCGCGAACTCGATGCGGCCCTCGGGTGTCGATTCCACATCGACCTCGCACTGCGGACGGGCGCGGGGCGAGAAGAACGAGTCGCTGGCCGTTGGTCGTGCATCGCTCATGTACGGCTCGAAAAGAGTGTACGGGCGCGCGGAAATCCTGTCGACTCTAGAGGACCGCCGTGAGCTACGGTCGCAGCCCGACCTGAAGAGTTAGCGCGTAGCCGGCGCCTAGGCTGATCGTTTCAAGCTCATCGGTATCTTCGGGCCTGAGGATCACCTGCCGAAAAGGCTGAACGCCGAGGCCCAGGCCAATGTCGAAGTTGGACGCGAAAGCATACCGGATGCCCACCGATGCCTCGAGATCGCTGGCGCTCAACATATGCGCAACCCGTCCGTCGCCGGACGACCGAGCCGCGTTCGTGGCAGATAGGGCCACCTGAGAATAGAGCTCGAACGAATCGGAGAGCGACCAGCGGAATTGAGCCAGCGCCGGCAGCAGCAGCTGTAGCGACCAGGACGCGCCAGCGGGCCGATAGATGAGGCCGAGACTGGGCAGCACGATCACCGGGAGGTCGAGGCCGGCCAGAGCACCCAGCGGACGGGTCACGGCGGCGCCGATAATGAGCTGAAGTGATTCGTTGGCCTTCCATCGAAAGCCGAGGCGACCGCTGGGAATCCAAGCATCGTCGCTGTACGATCGGGCGTCGCTCGCGAACTGTGTCCCGGCCTCGAGCGACATACCCCACGTTGGCGACAGCGGTACGAAGCCGGCAAGAGCGAGCGTGAATGTGTGCAGCGTAAACTCGTCGTTCAGCAAGCCACGGTCATCCGGTGTGCCGTCGAACCGGAAGCGGTCGAGCTGGTACCCGGTGCGCGCCATCAGCCTCGCGCGCCCGTTGGTCCACAGAGGGATCGGGCCGGCAACGCCCAAGCGGACGTGGCGGGTCGTTTCGCCATCGCCGTCCACACCGCCGGCCACCCGAGACTGAACGACGGGAATCCGTCGCCCGAGCCTCGGCTCGTCGGCGCCGATGACGGTCGTCGCCGCATCGGGCTCCGACGCATTCGCCCGCGGGAACGGCATCGTCAGCGCTGCGGCGAGCGCGGCCCACGTGACTACGCTCCAATCGAGCTTCGCGTCTTTCGGGCGTATGATCCGTCTGGTGATCGCTTGGCGGCGTGCGCGGACACGGAGGTACCTGGGCCACCTCGTTTTGTTTCGTCTCTGCATCACAGCCCCTCCTTGTCGGCAAGACGACCATCGCCATGTCGGCGCGCGAGCGAGCCCATCAATAACGCAGCTTGATGGTCTGTTCGACCTCACGGGCCGCTACGGCGAAGCGGGCGTCTTCAAACGAAGGCGGGCCCATCGTGCCTTTGGCGTTGTTGCTGGCGCCGACGCCCTCCTTCGGCATGCCTATCCAGTTCGTGTCCAGCTTTCCATTCTTGTTTTCGTCGTGAAAGGCGATTACCGCGTAAGTGCCGGCGGTCACCTTGGCGAAAACGCAGACCGCGTAGCCGTCCTTGATCGGCGCTTTGACCACGGCTTTGGCGCGCTCGACCTTTTTCGGGAAGCCCTCCTTGCCGTCGAACAGCGCACACTTCACGCCGCCCCGCTGGTTCCGGACCTCTACCGTTACGCGCACACGTGGCGTGTTCGCCGCCGCGGCGTCGTGGGCCAGCAGCGCCATCGCGGCAATGCCAGGTATGGCAAATCGATACATTGAATGACCTCTCAGGTTGTACGGTTGTCAAACGCAGGCGTCTTTGCGACGACGGCATCTGCTGGCTGCGGAGCGCGACCGATCGCGCGACTTACCAGGTCGCGAAGATCTTCGATGATCAGATAGAGCGACGGTACGAGCAGCAGCACGATCAAGGTCGCGAATAAGATGCCAAATCCGAGGCTCAGCGCCATCGGGATGAGAAACCGGGCTTGCACCGACGTCTCCAGAATCATGGGCACGAGACCAAAAAACGTCGTAAGCGACGTGAGCAAGATCGGGCGGAGGCGTCGCATGCCCCCGGCAACGAGCGCCTCGGTGGCCGGCGCTCCGTCCGCTCGGAGTTTGTTGACCGCGTCTATCAGCACTAGAGAGTCGTTCACGACGACGCCCGACAGAGCAATCACGCCCATGAGGGAGATGACGCTGAGGCCGTAGCCCATCAATACGTGTCCGAAGACGGCGCCCACCATGCCGAACGGAATGGCCGACATGACCACCAGCGGCTGAACGTATGACCGAAACGGAATCGCCAAGAGCGTGAAGATTACGAACATCGCCAAGATGAAGTTCTGCCCCAAGCTCGCGAAACTCTCGCTTTGGTCGCGTTGCTCGCCGACGAGCTCAATCTCCAGGCCTCCGTAGCGTTCGCGGAGCTTTGGGAAGACGTCTTCTTCGAGTGACTCGAGGATCCCGCGCGGAGAGGCGAGTTGCGGACCGAGATCCGCCTTGACGGTGACGATGCGACGACCATCTTCGCGATCGATCACCGTAGGGGCGCGCCCTCGCTCCCGCTCGGCGATGAGACCGAGGGGGACGAAACCGCCTGCCGGTGAACGAAGCATCAAGGCATCCAGATCGGCCTCGCTTTGCCGCTGCTGTTCGGGCAGCCGGACGTAGACCTTGACCTCGTTTCGGCCTCGCTGCTCGCGTAAGACCTCGGCGCCAAAGAACGCCGCCCGCAGCTGTCGGGCAATATCGTTGGCGGTCATCCCCAACGTCCGCGCTTCGGGCAAAGCGCGGTAATCGAGCTGCGTCTTGCCGGCCGCGTAGCCGTTTTCGACGTTGACGAGCCCACTGTACGCCCGAAGCGCCGTCTCTACCTCATGGGATGCTTGGGCGAGGGTGTCGGTGTCGAGATGCGAAAGCTGAACGTCGATCGCGTTGCCGCCCGGTCCCCCCGAGTCGCTCTTCACCGACAGCGCTTGCACGCCAGGGATTGGGGGGAGGGCGGCGGTCCACGCGTCGCCCAAAGCCTGCGCGCTGAAGTCGCGCTGGTCTGATGAGACCAGACTGACTTCGATGGTCACCAGATGACTGCCGATCGGCGTCGCGCCCCCCGAAGGTCCACGCGCGATCCGGCCCTCACCGACCCTCGTGAACACGCCAAGGACGGCGTCTTGCCCGCGGAGATCGCGGACCCCGTCGTCGAGGGCGGTCTGCATGAGACGCCGAACCCGCAGGGTCTCCGACAGCGGCGTTCCGTAGGGCATTCGCGCGGTGGCGGTCACGATATCGCCCTCGAGCTTGGGCACGAACGTGAGGGGGACCAGACCGCTCGCCACCAAGCTCAGCGTCACGATGAGCAGCGCGCACGCGGTCGACAAGGCGATGTAACGATAGCGCATGACGACCTGCAAAACGGGGCGGTACGCGTCGGTTGTGAAGCGCTCCAGTCCGGCGGAGACAGGGCGCTGAATCCAGTCGAGCGGCGCAAGCCACCTCTGCCAGCGTGAAGACGGGGTGTGGGCCAGGTGGGCGGGCAGCACAAAGAACGACTCGAGCAGACTGAACAGCAGAACGGCGATGACGATCAGAGGAATCAGACGAAAGATCTGTCCGATTGCGCCGGGGACGACCAGCAGCGGCGAGAAGGCGGCAACGGTGGTCAAGATGGCGAACGTCACCGGTGTTGCCATCTCTTTCGCCCCGACGATCGCGGCCTCTTGATAAGGCATGCCTTGTTCGGTCTTCGCGTAGATGTTCTCGCCGACGACGATCGCATCATCGACCACCATGCCGAGGGTGATGATCAAAGCGAACAACGTGACCATGTTGATCGAGAGTCCAAAGGGCTCCATCAATAGAAAGGCGCCCAAGAACGATATAGGAATTCCGAGCCCCACCCACATCGCGAGCCGAGGCTTCAGGAACAGACCGAGGACGATCATGACCAAGATCAAGCCGCTTTGTGCGTTTCGCGTTAGCAGGTCGATGCGTTCTCGCAACAGCTTCGACTGGTCATTCCAGATATCCACGCGAACGTGGGGGGGAAGCTCGGCGCGCAGCCGAGCCATGTACGCCCGCACAGTGTCCGCGATTCCCGTCGGCGTTTCGTCGCCTACCCGGTATGTTACTACGCGCACCGCGCGTTGGTCATTGTAATACGCCTCTTGATCCGTGGACGCATAGCCGTCGATGACCTGCGCGATCTCGCCTAGACGCACCTCGCCAGCGCCTTGTCCACGAATAATGAGCGACTCGAAATCGGACTTGGTCAACTTGCGGTCTGAGAGGCGAACGAGGATCTCGCCGGAGCGGGTCTCAAGGCTGCCGCCGGGCAGCTCCAAAGATGCGGCCCGGACCTGAAGAGCGACGTCGTCGAGGGTCAAACCGTACGATTCCAGACTCTGCCGAGGGACCTCGATGCTGATCTCCAGGGGGCGGACTCCCTGCAGCTCGACTCGCGTGATACCGTCTTCGAGCAAGAGATCTCTGCGCGCGCGCTCGGCGATATCGTGCAACGTGCGCAGCGGCTGATCACCGGCGATGACCAGCGAGATGACCTCGCTATTTCTCGAGGCGACGGTCACCATGGGCTCCTCGGCGTCCTGAGGAAAACTTTGGATTCGGTCGATCTCACTTTTGACGTCAGCCGCGACGATGGTCGGCTCGGCTCCGCTCAACAGTTCGATGCTGACGGCGGCTCGGCCCTCATTGGCGGAAGCTTTGACGCGCTTCACCCCGTCGAGGCCACGCACCGCCTCTTCGATCGCCAAGACGATGCCCTGTTCGATCTCTTCTGGGCTCGCGCCCGGGTAGGCAACCTCGACGCGCACCACGTCGAGCTCGAACTCCGGAAATACTTCTTGCCGGATGTTCAAGGCGCCGAAGATCCCGGCAGTGCAAACGACGAACATGCCAAGGTTGGCGGCCACGCTGTTTTTGGCCATCCAGGCGATGGGTCCTCCCATGATGACTATTCCTTCGGGACGGCGGCCGCTGTGCGTTCGACCGCCATCCCGGTGATGGGATTGGATAGCGAGGTCACGACCACTTCTGCGCCGGCGGGAAGCCCGCTGACGAACACCTGGCCTTCGTCGGTGAAGCGAGGTCGCACCGTGCGGCGCGCGAGGACGCCGTCATTGGCCAACCATACCCCGGTGCCTTCTTGAAGCGCTCGCTCGGGAATGGCTGTGAGGCCTTCCGTGACGTGACCCTCGATCTCGACCTCGACGTAGGCACCACAGAGCAAGGGCAGGCCGAGCGCCGGCGCAAGGGGCTCCTGGACGGAGATGAGCACCTGAGCGCGCCGGGTGAGGGTATCGAGCGCGTCGACCAGCCGAATGACCTGGCCTTTTCGCACCAGCCTCGTTCCGTCGGCCAAACGCTGGCTCACTTGGACCTGGGATCCCTGGTCTGCGTTGACGCCGGGGATGTCGAAGTGTTGCAGGTCTTCTATTCGCAGCCCGACGCGGACCCAGAACTCGTCGGTGCCGACGAGCTTGGCGACGGACTGACCAGGGGCGACTCGCTGACCGACGTCGAGGCTCTCGTTGATCACCGTGGCATTGAAAGGAGCTTCAAGGCGCGTTCGCTTGAGATCCAGGCGTGCTCGTGACAGTCCGCTTCGAGCGGCTTGGAGGCTGACTTGCGCTGTCTCGAGCTGCGATGTGCGTAGCACTAAAGGATTCGCGTTCGGTCGGTTGCCCTTCAGGAGCTTCCACTCCGCGGCGGCGACTTCACCTCGGCTCTTTTCAAGCTCGAGCTCGAGCTGCGCGGAGCGAACCCGGGCTCGTTCTTGGGCGACGGCGAGCTGGTACTGCGTCGCTTCGATCCTCGCGATCAGCTCGCCGGTGGCGAACCGGCCCCCTGGAGTCAACTTCTTCGACCTCCACGCGACTCGGCCGCTCACCTCCGGAACGAGGTCGATGGAGACGGCGGGCTCGACTGTTCCCGTGGCTCGGATCTTGATGGCCGTCGCCTCCAGCTTCGAGGTGATCACTTCGACCATCGGGGGGCGGGACATGTCGGCCTGACGGGTGGCCGTGGGCGCGATGGCGATGAGCATCTTGCCGACCAGAACGCCTCCGCTCACGATCACGATGGGCACGAGCCATTTCAGGATGTGCGAACCAATCATTTCTTCGAGCCTCCATCCGGCGGCGAAGAGCCGAGATCTTGGCTCCACGGTCCGCCGAGGGCCTGGTATAGCTGTAGACGCGCACCGAGGAGTCCACGTTGCGTTTGCAGCTCTCCTCGCTGCGCACCTTGCACCGCGTTGAGCGCCGTCAACACGTTCAGATAGTCTGTGAGCCCCGAAAGGTATCGGGACTCGGATTCATCGAGCGCGGCCTGAGCGGCCTTGGCCTGCTCACCGACGAGCGCCAGCTGGGCTCGCGTTTCGCGTTCGTTGATCCACGCGCCTTCCACCTCCTGGACCGCGAGCAGGAACGTTTGGTTGAGGGCTTGCTGGGATTCGTTGGTCCGTGCTCGTGCCTCACGAACCCGACCGACGTTGTCGAAGCCCTTGAAGATCGGGAGGGATACCGTCACCCCGGCGCCCCATACGAACAGCTCGTTGGTCTCCGTCGCCCGGAAGAACTGCCAACCGGCATTGCCGTCCACGCTCACGGCGGGCAGGAAAGACCGCACGGACTGCGCGGCTTGAGCATCGGCGGCTTCGAGTCGAAGCAGCGCGGCCTTCAGCTGGGGTCGATGCTCGAGAAGATCGGCCGGCTCGCCCAGCGCCGGCGGCGGAGGTAGCGCGGGCATCTTCGAAGCGGTCGACGGCGGCGTGCGCGACGGCGCCTCGCCGACCAAGATAGCCAGCCGCTGCTGGGCCGCCCGCAACTGGGCCCGCAGCGGCGGAAGCTCCGCCGCCCGTGCGGCATACTGCTGTTTTTGCTGCAGTACGTCGACGGACGTCGCATCGCCGCGTTCGAATCGGAGCTCGATGAGCTCGAGCAGACGGCGGTTGGCGGCGATCTGTTCTTTGACCACCGCGATGAGTTGTTTTGAAAAGACGACATCGAAATACGCCGTGCCGATCTGGTTGGTGAGCGCGAGCGCCACGGAAGCTCGGTCGCCCTCCGTCGCCCGCGCCTGAAGTCGCGCCGCGAGTTGCCCGAGATAGCTTTGGCCCCAGACGTCGAGCTGCCACCGAGCGTTCAGCAGGGCGCTGCCCGTATAGAAGACCGACGGTGGAGCGCCGCCTTGGCCGGTGTCACCGATCGCGCCGCCGAACTGAAAGCCCAGCGCGTCGAACGGCGCGACCTGCGCTGACGCGTCGGCGGTGAGTTGTGGCAGCAGCGGTGCGAGCGCGCGCAGACTCGACGCCTCGGCGAGGACCACCCGCGCCGCCGCCGTCTTCAGGTCGTAGTTGTTCGCGAGGCCGGTCTCGATGGCCGAAGTCAGGTCAGCGTCCGAGAACAGCAGCCAC
>JANQQN010000090.1 GCA_028289325.1 Myxococcota bacterium
CATCCAGTCATATCGACCTTTTGATCGCTTCGCTTACGCTCCGCTCGCGTACGCGGCGTCGACCGATTCCACCGGATTGGAACTCCCGCCGCCGCGTACAAGGACCGAGATTGCCGTACATGGGACAGCGAGCCGCCGGTTGGGTTGTGTCCTTGGCTCGCCGAAGGCACGCTGAAAATTGGCAGGGCCAAGCATGGTCGCGAAAGCGGCGGGCTGAGCCACAGCGACAGTCTTGGCGGACCCGCGCCACAAGCCGCCCTGGGTCGGACGGCGCGGGACGATAAGAATTGAAAGGGTGCCGATGATCGAACCTTTGCGACGTAGCCTACCCAAACGAATCCTGCGCCGACTCGGCCGCCACCCGGTGGCCGTCGTTACCGTGGTCAACCTCGCCTTGAAGACGAGTCGAGATACGTATCGCTGGCACACGGGACTCATCGACACGCTCGAACTCCGCCGGCGACTCGGCAGCCACTTCGGTACGATGGGCGGAGGCCTGGCCGGCGCAGCGGCGGGTTCGGCGGCCGGGACCGCATTCGCGCCGGGCTTGGGGACCGTGCTGGGCGCGTTTGCCGGCGGGGTCATCGGCGAATCTCTCGGCAATAAGGCCGGCCGCGCCGCCATCGAGCAGGCGGAGGTGTTGTGGACCCCGTCGACCGACGACGACGAACGGAGCTCATGAGCCCGACCCAGGGCCGAGACCGATTCGGCCGCCCCCGCCGAACCCCATCCGTTCCGCCTCCCGCGCGCCAGACGTCGCTCTTGGAACAAACCGAGGTCTCGACGAACCTGAGGTCGCGGGGACGGTTCCCGCCGCCGATGAGCGCGGTGGTCGTGCTGTCCGTGGGCACCCGGGCCGTGCACGACCTGGGTACGAAGATCGGTCGGGAGCTGAACCAGCTGAGGTCAGGTCGCATCTCTCGTCACGAGTTCAGGCGGCGCGCTGCGATCCACATGGGCACGGTCAGCGGGACGGTGGCGGGCGCCAGCATCGGCTCCCTGCTGGGCCGTTTGTGGCCGGGCATGGGCCCCGTGGTGGGCGCGTTTGCCGGCGGCATGGTCGGCGAGCTCTTCGGCGAAAAGACCGGCCGAACCTTGTCTCGATGGACGAGCAAGGTGTGGCCGGAACCGGAATCGACCGAGGTCGAGATCGAGGTCGAACCGATCGATGACCAGAGCATCGAGCCCGTACGACGGGACCTCTGATTGGCCTGGATGAGCTCGGCGCGAATAGCGAGCCACTCCGTGGCTCGTCGATTCACGCCCGCTCCTCCAGTGTACAGCCTTTGACGCTCCGCAGGCTCCGCTTGCGTACTCCGCGCCGGGTTCCGATGTGCGTCGGAACTTCCGCCGCCGAGTACTGATCGCGGTCGTTTAGGCGCTCAGCGCGGCGCCCGTTTCAACGGCTTGGTCCGGCAAGATAGCGCGCCGTCCGATGGCTCGCCCGGTCCGATCTTTTTCGACCTGAACCTGGATGCCCCGATGGCGGCGGGTCAGCCGGAGCTTGAGCGCCGCAGTAGTGATCTTTTGGGCCGCCCGCGGCTCGAGCACCAGCAGCGTACACACCCGCGCCACCTCGGTCGCGGTTTGGATTCGCCGCAGACGACTGGGCGTCAGCAGACGATCAAGTCCGCTCGCGACGACCATCCCGAACGCGCCCGACTCGAGGATCTGCTCCAGCGCATAGACCGCCCGCGCCTCCGCCTTTCGGACGAGCAGAAGTCGTTGAAGGTCCACACCTACCCCGGCCAGGGCCGGTGGGTAGAGCGCCCCATCGCCGTCGACCCAGGCGACAGGACGGGCCTGATCGGTCTCACGCCTGAGCGCCTGGGCGGCAAGGGTCATGCGGCCGGTCCCCATTTCTCCCGCCACGACCGTCAATGAGCCCTGTGGGAAGCCACCCATCAGAAGACTATCGAGGGCCGATGAGCCGCTCGATATGTCATCACGATCCGCGAGAAAGGGCGCGTGCGACTTAAGGTAGGCACGGATCGCGGTCAGGTCCTGAACGGCCTCGCTCATACTGAACATATTATCAGCTCAGCTTTCGAACGCAAGCGGATCGCTCGCCGCCACGCCCGAAACGAAAAATGGCCCCGAGACCGGCTATCGATCTCGGGGCCTCGGAGCCATCCGAACGTCGAACCCTTGAGTTCGACCGCTTTCGCTGAGCCCTAGGCTCGGCTGCATCCAGCGAACGAGGGGTTCGGCGGATGCTCGTTGGGCTGGCAGAGGAAGTGACCAGCCCCTGCTTACTTTGGCCAACCTCAGCTGGTCGGCCGAGCTGCGGCTTACAGCCGCTCTTTGAGCGCTTTCGCGGGCTTGAATCCGACCGTCTTCGACGCTTTGATCTTTATGGATTCTCCCGTCTGCGGGTTCCGGCCTTTACGCGCCTTGCGACGCCGAAGCTCGAACGAGCCGAATCCGGGGTAACCAGCACGACCCTGACGTTTGATGCTCGTCGCCATCGTCGCAAAAACCTGATCGATAACCGACGCCACCTGCTTCTTGGTCAGTTCTGGGTTTTGCTTCGCGATCGTCTCTAGCATCTGAGCTTTCGTCATTCGTTCGTCCTCCTCGGCACGGCCTTTGCCCTGCTCTCCTGACCCTTGTCCGCGAAAGCCCTCCCCTTGTCAAGCCCTCCTCAATATATGGGGTGTCCTGGCTATGGGAGCCCCAAGAGGTAGAGTGGTTGATGGCTTCTCCGTCACGCCCCTCGGTGTGGGCCCGTCGATGGCCACCGCGGGAGGCCGTTGTGCACAGTGTGGGTGCCTTCATGGCGGCTGGCGCCGACGGGGTTCCGTGCCCAGGGGCCCGGCCGCCAGCGAAGGCACACTACGCTAAGCCACACGGAACCCCGGCGGACACGGCCCCCAGCGAAGGCACCGAGGATCAGCGAACCTTGAGCACCCGCCCGATCCGCAGCGTTTCGCTCGGCCGGATTCCGTTTAACTTGCAGAGTCGCTCAACCGAGGTGCCATGCCGCGCGGCGATCGACCATAGCGACTCTCCGGCCCGCACCCGGTGCCGCCGCCGGCGGACCACGCGACCGCGCCCTTGCCGGGAGCCCGGCACGCGGCCGCGACCGCCATGGATCTTGATCTGCTGGCCGACCCGCAGCGTATTGGTGCGCCACAGCCCATTCCACAGCCGGATCTTGCGAACGTTGACCCGGTAGCGGCGAGCGATCCGCCACAGCGAGTCGCCAGGGCGCACCCGATGAATGGTTAGCTTCGCTTCCGCCGGTCCGTACTTCGACGGACGAAACCGGCGCGCGGGCGGGTCTTTTATGGGGAGCGACGTCGCATCGGCGAGTTTGACCGGCACCACGATCTCGTCGAAGTTGGCCAGCTTCGTATTCTCCATCTCGTTGAAGTGCGCGATGGCCGTCGCGGTGGTGCTGTACATCTTCGCGATGCGAGCGAGAGAGTCGCGCCGCGTCAGGTCGTGGTAGCGGAAGGTGTAGCGCTCCGACGGTGAGAGGGCGGCGAGCCCTTGCTCACACGCCGCCGCCTGGCCCGACGGCACCCGCAGAGGATAGGTTCGCCCCGGCGGCGTGACCTTGCAGCGCAGCTCGGGATTGAGCATCTCCAGGGTCTCGGCGCCGTCCAGCCCGCAGGCCTTGGCCACCGTCCCGAGGTCGGTGGCCATCGCGATGTCGACGGTGTCCCAGCGCAGCGGCGGTAAGTATTCGACGCCTTCGAAGCCGTGCTCAGCCGGCTTCTTGGCGATCTTCGCCGCGGCGAGAAGCTTCGGCACGTAGTGTTTGGTCTCTCGCTTCAGGCGGCGCGTCCGAGACAGCCGCCAGAAGTCTTTGGATCGGGTTCCTCGGATCGCCCGCGAGACCCGTCCTGGACCGGCATTGTAGGCCGCGAAGGCGAGATACCAGTGTCCGAAGCGCTCGTGGAGTGCGGCTAAGTACTTCGCGGCGGCGTGGGTCGCTTTCACGAAGTCCCGGCGCTCGTCCACCCAGAATCCGACCTTCAGGCCATACCGGCGACCGGTGGCGGGCATGAATTGCCACGGCCCCGCGGCGTGGGCCCACGAGTACGCCCGAGGAGAAAAGCCGCTCTCGATCATGGACAGGAATACGATGTCTAGGGGCAGACCGTGCTCTTCCAGGATCGGCTGGTAGATGGGGACGTACCTCGTCGAGCGCGCGAGCCACCGTTCGTACCACCCCCGGCCGCGGCCGGTCAGATACTTCACCCACATCTCGACCCGTGGGTCATCGCTCATCGGGATATCGAACGATATCTCCCCGTCTTGGGCCAGGATCGCCTGAACCTCCTCCTCGCTGCGCAGCTCGTCTTCGACGTCGGCTTCGTCGTCGTCGGGCATCAACGTCGACCAGTCGTCGGGCACCGTCCCGGTCGTCGCCAGCGCCAACGGCGACGGCCCCTGGCGGTCGACCGACTCGGCCCAGGTCGGTGGGGTATAGGCGGCCGGCCCAGGCACGATCGTCGGCGACGCGACGTCGGTCGTCGGGCCGGGAGGTCCGAGAAGCGCGCACCCACCGAGGCCGGTCACCGTTCCTATCAGGATCGAAAGACGGACTGCGGTCATGTCATCAATCTTTGTCGAGCGCGTGACCGGGACCGGTCACCATTCGCAGATATTTCGGAAAGTCGAACGCGTCGCTGTGCTCCGGCACGTGACACTCGTTCGCGCATGTCCCCACTGTGGCTTGCAGCACGATCGAAGATGGATCGCCGTCGGTGATGTGTTTCGACCCCGGGCCGTGACAGTTTTCGCAGCCCACGTCTTCGAAACCCGATACGTCCTTGATTCGACAGAAGCCCCCGGGCTTTTGGTAGCCCACAACGTGGCATCCTACACACGTCAAGTCGTATTGCTTGCTGCCCGCCTCCAGGGTCTCCCACGCGAGGGCGTGCTTCGTCTTCTTCCAAAACGCGTAGGCCTCGGCGTGACACTCCACGCACGCTTTTGTCCCCACGTACGTCGGTTGGCCCTCCACAGGACGGCACCGGGTCGGATCTCCCTTGTCCGCGTTCATCGCCCGCAAGCGCGAGTAATACGACTTCAGCGCCGCGCTCAGGTCGGGATCCGCGGGGACCTCGTCATCGAGCGGAATCTGATCGACCCGAAGGTACGGCTTGTCCGGCGGCCGCGTCGGCGGCGCGGGCTCGGCGAGCCGAGCTTCCAGCCGAGCGATGATCGACTTCTTCGCGCGCACCGCCGCCGCTTTGGCGGGGTCCGATTGCCACGCCTGCACCTCGGTGCGAAAGGCTCGGATCTTGCGCTTCAGGAGCGCACGCTTGCGACGAATCGTGCGGTCGCCGTCATCGAGCACCAGCGGGCCCGTCGGCCGCTCACTCCCGAGGGCGATGGTCACTCGCCCCACGTGCTGACCCTGACTGCCGGCTTCGGCGATCACCGTGCGCCCGACCTGGATCGGCGGCTTCGGCGCCGATTCGACGCTCGTTCCCGGCGCGCGTAGGACGATGTCGATGTCGGGAACGATCTCCGCCAGCTCCCGGGCTGCGAGCTCGCTCATATGCGCGAGGACGACGATGACGTCGGCGCCGCTATCGCGCAGGGCCCGGGTTTCGACGGTGACCGCAGGCGCGTATTCGATCGCGGTCATGCCTTCGACGCCGCTCACGCTCTCGGGCGTTGTAACGCCCGTGATGCCGATTTTGATGGCCCCGACGTTTCGAATGAACGACCGCGCCACCTCCGGACCGTGACCCCCGACCGGCCGAACGTTGGCGGAAACGAACGGGGTCGCCCCTTGGTGCTGCAGTCGTTTGAGCAGCGATGCGCCCTCGGTCAGGTCGGCAGCGGCCACGTTCATGGCCGTCACCCCCAGCCGACGGTACGCCCTCGCGAGCAGGCCGGCCTTGAGCAGATGTTGCTCGCGGGTGACGTCGTCCACGCCCTTTGGCGGAAACAACAGATGACCGGCATCGACGAGGGTCCTCGCCTCGATCCCCCGGCGGATCACCGTCGCCAGCCGCGGAAGTCCCCCGAGCGGCTTCGTCGTGCATCCGCAGGGCTCGATGTACCCGGCCACCTCGGTGGTGAAGTACACCTCCGCGACCCGTGCCGGCGCCCAGCCGCCGCCGTTGCCCCGGGCGCTCGGACCACTTTCCGCGTTTCGACAGTGGGCCGTCGTGGTCACGACGGTCAGAACCGCAAGGTAGCGCAGAAGCAGCATCGGTTCGTGCGGCGACCTAACAAGGACGCTCAGACTCGGTCAACTCGAGCGAGCGTCGTGGGGCGATCCCTAGAATCGCGCCGATTAAGCCGGCCACCCCGAGCTAACGAGCGCCCCATGGGAGGCATTCCGGGGGTAACAAGACGAGACGGGGCTCAGGACAGGCGGGGACCGTTGATGTACCGCTCGAGCTCGTCGATCTCCGCCTGCAGAAACTGGGTCGCCCAGTTACTGAGGTCCCCGATCGAAATCAGCCCTATCAGCTGTCCGTCCTCCATGACCGGAAGATGTCGGGTCCGGCGCTCGGTCACCAGGCGCAGCGCTTCTCCGACCCGAATCTCGGGCGATACCGTAACCAGGCCGGTGGTCATCACTTCGCGGATCAGGGTGGTGCGAGACTCCCGCTGCGCGTCCACCACCCGAACGAGCACGTCGCGTTCAGTAAAGATGCCGACCAGCTCGCCCTCGTCGATCACGAGCACGGCCCCGATGCGTTGGCGGTTCATGAGCCTGACCGCGTCACGAACCGTACTCTCGGGCGCGACGGAATGGACGACGCGCCCCTTGTGCTTCAGGACTTCTCTCAGCTTCGTCTGCATGCTCAACCCCTTGTCGAACGAGCGGTTGGGTCAGGGTGCGTCGGCACGCAGTGGCACAACAAGGCCCGATGGGGTTGAACGTGTGTGCCGCGTTGCGACACGACGAAGCCACGTCACCGCCGAGAGCGCACCATGAACGTCACTCGCGAGGATCTACTCAAAGCCACGAGCCTCAAACGGATGGGCCACGTCGCGTTCCACCTCGGCCTGACCGGCCCCCTGGCCCGCCCGATGGTCGCCATCTTGGGGCCTAAGGCCCGAGGTCGCCTCGTCCGCGAGCTCGACCAGCTCGCACACAAGTGCGGAGGACGCGACCTCGCCAGCCTCCTCGCCTACGGCGACGACCTGCTCACCACGCGGCGCCAGCAACCCTTGAAAGCCAAGTTGCTGACCCTGGCCCGCTCATTCCTGGTCGCCGCCGCGGACGCCGGCCCCATGGCCGACGACGAAGGCGCGCCCCGCCCCCAAAGCCGCCCCGAGCTTCGCGCGTGGGCCGACGAGCGGGCGGTGACCCCGCTGCTGGAGAAGAGCGTCTACCGCGAGCTGAACCCGTCGATGCCTCAGCTCTTCTCCGGCATGGTCGACCACGCGGTCGAGAACGGACCGTTCGAAGGGCTTCTCGCCGACCCGGACCTCGCCGCCCGAACCACGATCGCGCCTGCCCGTCTCGAACGACTTCGGGCCGCGGCGTGGGCGTACCTTCAAGCGCGGGCGAAAGACGCGGCCCTCGCGGCCCAGGAAGCCGAACACGCGGGCCTGACCACGCCCCCCGATCCCGCCGATGACTCGCCCCGGGCCGAGCTCATTCGACGCGCCCAGACCCTTCGTCGGACCCTCGTCCCCCTGGTCGTGGCTCGACCCCGGGCCCAGATCCAGGCCGAGCCCACCACGGTCGAGGACGGCGCCCCGCCGGTGTTCGTCCACACCGAAGCGCCGGTCGACCGCTACGCGTTCGCGACCCGCGCTCGCATCCCCCTGTCGCCGACCGGACCTCTGTCCTGCGCGTGCTCGGACCACAAAGCGGCGTGTGGCCACCAGCTGGCCGCGGTCGACGCACTGCTGACCACGCTCCTGCACGGCGACTCGGACGCCGTGGCCCGCATCGTAGATCCCGTCGGCCTGCCGCCGTGGTCACGGGGCCTCAAGGCCCTGGACGCCGTCCTCGCCGGCGACGAGGCGCAAACCGAAGCCTCGGGGGATACGGCGGTGGTGAGCTGGGGCGTGAACCTCGGCGCCCGACGCCCGGAGATCGCACCGTGGACACGGCATCCGACGAGGAGCGGGGCGCTCGGACAGCCGCGTCGGGTCAAGCTCGATAAGCTCCTCGATGGCTCGGTGAACATCGAGCCTGAAGATCGTCACCTCGCGGAGCTCTGCGAGCTGCTGGCCCTCATGCCGAGCGCGACGTCCCAGCGCGCGTCGAGGATCCTGCAGCGTGCGCTGGAGCGGCTGGTCGACCATCCGTACGTCGTGCGCCAACCGGAAGGGACACCGCTCACCGTCCGCCTATCGAGCGTCACGTTGGTGACCGTTCGCACCGACGGTCACGTCCGGCTGCTGCCGTCGGTCGACGATCAGGTGCTGCCGCTCGACGCTTTCGAGTCGAGACAGGTGCTGAGAGTCGACCGTCTCGCCCTCTTCGATCACGACGATACCCTAGTCTTGGTTCCGGTCTCACCCGCGTTGGCGTCCGTCTTGTCCACGCTGCGCCAGTATGACTTTCGGCTACCCGAGCGGGAACTGGCCGAGCTGGTCAAGCGGCTGCCGAGCTTCGCCGCTCGGGTCCCGGTGGCCTTCGACCGGGACGTTCCTCGCGCTGAAGTGCCCGCGCGCCGGCACCTCGTGGTTCGTTTGTCCCCCCGAGGGCGCGGTCTGAGCGCGACCGTGCTCATCCAACCGCTGTCGGAAGGTCCGGTCTTCGCGCCGGGGGAAGGCCCCGTCGAGCTGCTCGGGATCGACGGCGACGGGCGACTGTTGGCCACCCTCCGCGACCGCGCGGACGAGATCGACCACGCCAAGGCCCGCGTTCGCGCCTTGATGCCTGACGCGACGCCCGACGACCAACCGTGGCGCTTCGGTTTGCTGACGCCGAAGCTCGCGCTCGACGCGCTGACCGCTCTGCGTGACGCACAGGACGTCACCGTCGAATGGCGGACCACGAAGCCGTGGCAGATCGCCAAACGGGAGGCGACGGCGGAGGGCCTGCGCCTCTCGGTGAGAGACCGCAGGGACTGGTTCGGGCTCGACGGGGATATCGAGGTCGACGGGCGGCGGGTCCCCATCGAGCAGCTCGTGGAGGCCATCCGGCAAGACCAGGGCTTCGTCATGATCGAGCCTGGCCAATGGGCCCGGATCAGCCGGGAGCTGAAGGCGCGGTTCGCGGCTTTGGAGCCGCACGTGCGCGCGGAAGACGAAGGCCTGACCGTGAGCCCGGCCGCGGCCGAGCCCCTCGAACGCCTCGGCGAAGCGAGCCGTGAATTCGTTCGCTCGGTGCAGTGGCGGGCGAACATCGAGCGCCTGGAGGCGGCGAAGGCGGCCCAAGACCAGGTGCCCGATGAGCTGAACGCGGAATTGCGCGACTACCAGCTGGCCGGATTCGCGTGGATGAATCGCCTCGCGACCTGGGGCCTGGGCGCGTGCTTGGCCGACGACATGGGGCTGGGCAAGACCGTCCAGGCGCTCGCCGTGCTCACCGCGCGCGCCCCCCTCGGGCCCCAGCTCGTCGTGGCCCCGACCTCGGTGGTCTACAACTGGATTCGAGAAACGTCGCGCTTTGCCCCGACGCTGCGGCCGATGCTGTACATCGGACCGACCCGGGCCGACCTGCTCGCGGACCTGGAGCCCGGGGCGCTGCTGGTGACGAGCTATGGGCTGGTCACCCGAGACACCGAAGCCCTGGGCGGCGTCCGGTTCGCCTCGCTGGTGCTCGACGAAGCCCAGGCGATCAAGAACGCCCAATCGCAGCGCTCGGCGGCGGTCCGACAGCTGGACGCCGAGTGGCGCCTGGCCCTGTCGGGAACCCCGGTCGAGAACCACCTCGGTGAGTTATGGGCGCTGTTTGCGGCCATCGCGCCGGGCCTGCTCGGAAGCTGGACCACGTTCCGAGAGCGCTTCGTCATTCCTATCGAACGGGATGGCCGGCGCAGCCGGGCGGAAGCGCTGTCTTTGCTCATTCGCCCCTTCGTCCTGCGCCGGACCAAGCGAGAGGTGGCTCGAGAGCTCCCTCCGCGCACCAACGTGGATCTCGACGTGGTCTTGAGCGAGGCCGAACTCGCGTCATACGAGCAGGCGCGCGGCGAAGCGGTGGCGGCGTTGGCGGGCGCGGACCAAGGCCGCTTTCAAGCCCTCGCCGCGCTGACTCGCCTTCGTCAGTTGGCTTGTCATCCCCGCCTCGTGGACCCGGGCAGTGACCTGCCCTCGTCCAAGCTCGCCCGGTTCCTCGAACTCGTTCGCAGCCTCGTGGACACCGGCCAGCGCGCGCTGGTGTTCAGTCAGTTCACCCGACACCTGGCCCTCGTCCGCGACGCCCTGGACGGCCTCCAGATGTCGTATCTGTATCTCGACGGCGGAACACCGGCCGAGGCCCGCGCGGAACGGGTGGCCCGGTTCCAGGCGGGCGACGCGGGGCTGTTTCTGATCTCGCTCAAGGCCGGCGGAACCGGGCTGAACCTGACGGGGGCCGACACCGTCATTCATCTCGACCCGTGGTGGAATCCGGCCGTGGAAGACCAGGCCACCGACCGTGCCCACCGCATCGGCCAAACGAAGCCGGTGACCGTCTACCGGCTCATCAGCAAAGACACCATCGAAGAAGCCATCCTTCGCCTCCACGCCGATAAACGCGCGCTGATGGCCCAGGTTCTAGAGGGAACGCAGACCGTCGGCGCTCTGAGTACCGACGAATTGATCGGCCTTATTCGGGCCGGTGGTCGGTAAGGTCAGCCGATCACCACGCCGGCCTGGCCACGCACCGTGCGCGGCCGGCGGGCCCACGACGGCGATCAGCCGATCACCACGCCGGCCTGGCCACGCACTCGGTCAGCGAAGGCGAGGGGGGCGTGGTCGACGAGGTCTCGCGCGAACAACACGGCCCCGAGAACCCGCTCCGCATGGGCCAGGATCACGTGGGCCTCATTGACCGCACTCAGGATTCGCTGCTGGGCGGCGATGGCGAGCGGAGGGTGTCTTCCGAACATCGCGCCGTCGAGAACGACCACCGCGTTCGCCTCGCGAAGAGTGAGGGTGCGCATCGTCGCGACCACCGCCGCCCCCAAGCGACTCCCGGTATCTTCGATGATCTTTTCCGCCAGGCCGTCGCCCCCATCGGCCTCGGCGAACAGGCAGGCGACCGCGGCCTCCACGACCGCGGCCGGCAGCTCACCGTTCTCACGAAGATCCGATAGTCGCTGCACCGAATCGACGCCCACCGCATCCGGGATCGCCGCGCTTAATGAGGAGGGTCCCGCCCGGCCGTCTTCGGCCATCCAGGCGCTCCCGAGGGCCCTCATGGCCAGGTCCTCCGCGTAGCCTACGTCGCCGGAGATCGCCCCGTGGCCCCCGACCGCGTGTCGCCGTCCGTAGCGATCCCGACCGACGCAGCTCGTTCGGTGGTCGACGACCAGGCCCACGCCGACCGCGTCTCGCGTTGCGGCCCTCAGGGCCAGGATGGCCGGGCACTCGGTCAGACACGGGATCGGGGGCACGACGGCCTGGAGCACCGACTCGATCCGACCCCGCGCCCGACTGGACTCGGCCCCGGACATACCGACGGCCATCGCCGTCAATCGGTCTTCGGCCACTCCTGCCCGAGCGAGCACCCCATCGACCATCCCGCGGATGAGCTGCTGTTGCTCGAGCGCTGAAGCGCGTCCAGGGAGCACGCCTGGCCCTTCGCAAAACGCTTGGATGGTGCCTTGTCCATCGGCCAGTGCCGCGATCGATCCGTGCGCCGCCGCGTCGATCCCTAGATAGAATCCCTCGGTCATCAGCCGCCCGGTTGCCCATTGTCTTTGCGCGTAGCGCGAGGTCAACGATCTGGGTCAAAACGCCCGCATCATCCCGCCCGAGCGGTTCGATCCAGGGTCTTGACCGTCGACTGCGCCTCGGGGTCGTCGCTCGCGTCCACCGAGCCCACGATCACCCGGTTTCGGCCCGCGCGTTTCGCGTCGTACAGCGAGGCGTCGGCCAAGGCCACGAGGTTATGGACCGAGCGCTGGTGTCCATGGCTGGCCGCGACGCCGATGCTCGTGGTGACGGGGATGCGGCGTCCCTCGAAACACATCGGCTCGTCGCTGATTCGGCGCCGGATCCGCTCCGCGATCGCGCGGGCCGCTTCCTGCGACGCATCGACCAGAATGACCAGGAACTCCTCACCGCCGAACCGCCCGATCGAATCGTAGTCGCGCGTGACGTCTTTGATGCGGCGGGCGGTCTCCTGGAGCACCACGTCACCCGCTTGGTGCCCATACGTATCGTTGACGAACTTGAAGCGGTCCAGGTCGAGCATCGCGACCGATATGGGGTAGTTTCGGCGGCGGGCCAGTGAATAGGCCTCGTTGAGACGAGTCTCGAGGGCCCGGCGGTTGAGAACCCCCGTCAATCCGTCCAGGCTGGCGAGCTCCTCCAGCTTCCGCTTTTGCTCGCTCATCTGGCGCTGCAGGGCCAAGATTCGTACGCCGACCCGGACCCTGGCCAGCAGCTCTCCCGAGTCGAAGGGCTTGGTGATGTAGTCGTCGGCGCCGGCGTCGAGGCCTCGCTCGACCTCGCTTTTGTCCGTGTGTCCGGTCAGAAGGATGATGTACGTGTAGTCGGGGTAGTCCGCGTCCCGGATACGCCGGCACAGAGTGAGGCCATCGACGTTGGGCATCGCCCAGTCGGTCAGGATAAGGGAAAAGTGCTTTCGCGCCAGAAGCGACCACGCGCAAGCGCCATCTTCCGCCAACTCGGTCCTGTAGCCGTTGCGGTCGAGCAGCTTCTTCAGCCGCGCGCGGGTGGTGGCGTCGTCATCGACAACGAGGATCTCGGTGGTGGCGGTCGAGTCCTCCCTCACTAGCAAGGGGGATCGGTTCGCAAAAACAAATGTTGAGGGGATTTACGCCAACCTGAGCGTACGAATCGGGGCCCGCAACCGCCGTGAAGCGCCGCGGGCGCGCTCTGGCCAAACATTGAACACGCCCGATGCGGTCGGAAGACTCGGCGCGGGGGGCTCCCTTCCTGGGCGACGAAATGCGACTCTCATGAACATGGTATCACCCGTCGCCCCCGGCTTTCTGGTGGCCGCGCCGAACTTACTGGATCCGAACTTCGTCCAGTCGGTGGTGCTCCTGATCGATCATCGACCGGAAGGCTCGCTGGGCTTCGTGGTGAATCGACCGGCCAACGTCACTTTCCGTGGCGTCGTCGAAGAGCTGCAAATGACCCCCGAAGGACGGTCGCCGCCAGAGGTCCCCGTGCTGGTTGGGGGGCCGGTCGCCCCCCATACGGGTTGGATCGTATTCGATCCGACGAGCAGTGAGATCAGCCTCGACAGCACGATCGAGGTCAGCGAGCGCATCCGGGTCAGCGCATCCAAGGAGCTCCTGAAGGAGCTCGCAGGGGCCAACAACGCCGATCGTCACATGCTGGTGCTCGGGTACGCCGGCTGGGGGGCCGGTCAGCTCGACGCGGAGCTCAAGCAGGGGGCCTGGATTCCGGTCGATCTGTCGGAAGACGTGGTCTTCGATCGTCCGTGCGAAGACCGATGGCGGGCGGCGCTTCAGGTTTTGGGCATCGACCCGATGCTGCTTGTCAGCTCAGCGTCGGAGGCCTGATCGATCAGCGGAGGCGGCGCCACAGGCTGGTGTACGAGATACCGAGCGCCGCCGAAGCATCCTTGAGCGAGCCCCATTCCCGAACCGCAGCCTGGATGTGGGCTCGCTCGAACTGGGCCCGTGCTTCCCGCAGGGGCTGAATTTCATCGGTGGTGGTGGGCAGCGGAGGTCCGCACGGCGGCCCCTCCGGAGGGGCGTAGCTCTGGACGAACCCATGAAAAAGCTGCATCCGGGCCTCCCGAATGGCCTGCGCGATGCCGTCGTGTTCCGAACGGAAGGCGCGGACCTCATGGACCTCGAGGGCCGTGATCAGCCACTCCGCCAGCGCGGCGCGCTCGGGCGACGCGTCGAGCCACTTCACATGCTCGCGGCCGAGGATCATTCGGGCCGCCGCTTCGTCCTCCGGACGACCGGTTCCGATGAGCAAGGTGGGAACCCGTTGCGTCGCGTTACTCTCCGTCCAGCGAAGGAGGTCGGTGAGAAATGGCCCGGAGGCCGCGACGCTGATCGCGAGGCCCCCCAGGGGTCCGGGCCCGCTGTCCCCGACGATCTCCAGGGCGGAACGGCAGGACAAGACCTCAACGGACCACGTTTCCTGTCGCGCGAGCGCTTCGAACTCGGCGGACAGACCTTCGCGATCGACAACCGCGAGCCGGAACTTTCTGCGTACGGGGTTAGGTGCCATTCGCGCTCTCCCTGCGCTGGCGACGAGATAGCGTCGCGGACGAGACGCCGAGGAACACCGCAGCCTCCCGGGCGCTGTTGCACAGCTGTTGGACCCGGTCGATGTAGGCGGTCTCGAACGCCTCGCTGGCTTCCTCGAGGTTGTAGACCGACAGTGGCCCCACCGGCAGCGGAGGCGGCTGAAATACGCTCAAGTCATCGCTCATGCTCTCCGGGGGCTGACCGAGAAGCTCAAGTTCACGATTCGTCAAGCGACGGGACTCGCAGCGGTGGGCCAGCTCGAGCTGCAGCAGCGCGGCGAAATCGAGCCCGCGGCGGAGAAGGGCCCGCAGGTCGTGTTGCCCCTGATGGAAGACATCCATAGCCCCCGCCGCGCGGAGTTGGGCCCCGCGATCCTCGTTTTCGCTGTTGTCGAAGGCGATCGCGCCGACGCTCAAATTCTCAGCGTTCAGCTGGCGAATAAGGCCACCTGCATGCTCCGCCCCGACAACCACGGTGACGATGCGCTGCTGGCGAAGCGCTTTGATCGCCTCGGGCATGCTATCGACCTGGGTCACCTCGTCCCCCGACTCGCCACAGATCTGCTCTATGGCCGGGAGCACTTCAGCACACCCTAGGGTCACGACATGACCGCGAACGGCCATTCCATGCTTCTTCAGCACGGCTTCAATTTCGGGGGAGACCAACGCCATAGCTATTCCATTGTGAGCATACCTCATGCCACCGCATGAACACACTCATCGTTCTCGCCTCGTCAGCGATTGTCGGACCAAATCCCGCACATCACCGCCTTCTTACTACTTCGTACGACCTTGGGCCAGTTTTTCACCACTGGAGATGGTTATCCCGGTGACAGTCTTCTTGGACGCGTGGTCGCACGATCACCCTCCACGCCCGCCATAGATTCAGTCGTTTCCTGAACTTCTTCCTTGAGGAACTGTCTTAGACCGCTGACGATTCCATCCACCAAACGGCGCTGATATTCGGGCTGGCGGAGTCGGTGACCTTCGGTCCGGTGGGTTAGAAACCCTGTCTCAACAAGGACCGCGGGCATTCGGACCCCCCGCAGCACCTGAAATCCGGCGGGTTTGGTTCCCAGGCTCCGGACCGCCGTTCGGTTCCTTCGCAGCGCGCGGATCGTATGGCGATGGACGAGCCGGGCCAGCCTCCACGAGCGGCCCTTCTTCGCCCGTGCCCCCCGCATGAAATACGTCTCGACGCCGTGCACCGAGCTTCGACGATGAGCGTTGGCGTGAATCGAGATGAACAGGTCGGCCTTGGCCCGGTTGGCGACACCGACCCGGCGGGAAAGCGATACGTAGCGGTCGCGAGACCGCGTCAGCACCACTTTCGCGCCCAGTTGGCGCCGCAGCGCCGCCGCCAGCCGCTTGGCCACCACGAGATTGATGTCCTTCTCCCGCACGCCGGGGGTCCCTGTCGCGCCGCGGTCGCGACCCCCATGCCCCGGATCGATAACGATGACCCGACGGGAACCGATCGGCGGCCGGTCGTCGACGTCGTCCGTAAGCACGTCGCGATACGCGCGCCGCACGTCATCGACGATCGACGCCAATGACGGCGGGGGCGACGGTCGCGCCGGGACCATCGACGCGACCGCGGCGGCTCGGGTCGCGTCCGACGCGAGGCCCGACCAGTGGGCCAAGCGGGCCCAGGCGTCCGCGAGCCCCGCGCGCGCGCGCCGACGCGCCTCGGGGGTCATCGCTTCGTGAACGGCCCGCTCCCAGGCGCGGATCACCCGTTGGTGGTGGTGACGAAACCGCATCCGATCCCCGCTCGCGGTGAGCGCCTGCGTCAACGCCTGTGCGCGGCGCAGCGCCGATGTCCTCGTGGGAGCGGCTTCAGCGTAGGCCTCGGTCACGAAGAGCAGACCGGCCAGCGCGATGACGACGATGCTACTTCGGCGCACACGCGCATCGTGGGCGCCTCGCGCGAGGCACGCAAATTTTTGGTCGCTCTAGACGAACTCGCCGGCCTCGATCCGCTCCAGCAGGGCCCTGATGGTCTGGCTCAGCGTCTTTAGGCGAAACGGTTTATCGAGGTAGGCGTCAGCACCATAAAGGGGGCTGGTGGCGGCGTTGGTCTCCCGCCCGATCCCCGTCGCCATGATGATGCGGACGGAGTCGAGCTCCCGCCGGTCCCGCACGTAACGCGTGATCTCCCAGCCGGAGATCGCGGGCATCATGACGTCGAGCACCACGACGTTGGGGCGCTCGGTGAGGATGATCTCGAGCGCCTGGTCGCCGTCGGCGGCCGAGCTGACGACATAGCCTTGGCCCTTCAGATACGGGACCACCAGCT
>JANQQN010000160.1 GCA_028289325.1 Myxococcota bacterium
GGCACCTCGGACTTCGCGCCCGACGGTGCCGCCAAGTCCGCCCCCGCGCAAAACGCCCGGCCGGCGCCGGTCACGATCAGCGCCCGGACCGATGGGTCGTCGCGCACCGATCTCACCACCGACAGCATCTCCGCCACCGTGGATGGATCGAGCGCATTGAGGGCGTTGGCCCGGTCGATGGTCAACAGCCCTACCCGGTCTCGGGTCTCGAACTTGACGTTCTCGTAGTCGCTCATGCGTGGCTCCACGTCTCAAGCAAGGCAGCTTTCGCACCTTCGACGTCCGCCTCCACGCCAGAGTCACGAAGGCCTCGCCCCACCGCCTCCACGGTCTTCTCGAGAAGCCCGGGCTGGGTGGTGGCCCAGCCCATGTGGCCGACCCGGAAGTACTCGGCCTTACACGACGGATGGAGTCCCCCCGCAACGGCCACGCCGTGGGCCCCGATCTTCGCCACCAGATCGGGACCAACGCCGGTGGGATACTTGAGCGCGCTCAGCGTGACCCCGCGGTCGTCCGGCGACGCGCACAGATGTTCGAGGCCGTACGCCCGCCACGCGCCTTCCATCGCGCACGCCACGTGGGCGTGGCGAGCCGTCCGGGCTTCGATGCCCGTCTTGCCTGCAAAATCGTCAGCAAGGATCTGGGCCAACCCGACCGTCGCTGCCTGCACCAAGTTCGTGGCCGGGGTCGCGAAGTACGCTTTGTCCCGCGCTTCGTAGGCCCGCATGATCGGTCGCCACTGATGGTAATCAAGATAGTACGGTGGCGGTCGGCGCAGGGTGTCCCGGGCCGCCATCGCCCGCTCGCTCACCACGAGCATCGCGAGTCCGGCCGGCAGCCCGATGGCCTTCTGGGACCCCGTCAAATAGATGTCCACCTCGCCGTCCATCATCGACAGCGGCTCCGCCGCCGTCGCACAAACGCCGTCGACGACGGTCATCGCCCCCGCCTCGTGGGCGAGTCCGGCCACCGCCTGCGCGTTCATCCGAACCCCGGTCGAGGTGTCCACGTGGGTCACGAAGACCGCCTTCGGCGTCGTCCGACGGATCGCCGCCTGAACCTCGGGCAGGGGAACCGCTTCGCCCGGCGGCGCTTCGACCATGGCCACCTCCGCCTCGTATCGACGTAGGATTTCCACCATGCGGTCCGAAAAGTAGCCGGTCCCGACCACCAGCACCCGTTCGCCGGGGCTGACGAGGTTGGCGGCCGCCATGTCCATGGCCAACGTTCCGGAGCCCGCGACCATGAACGGCTGCGCCGACGCCGGGGCCCGCCACACGGCGCGCATCTGCTCTAGCGAACGACCGTAGGCCTCCACGAGGCTCGGCGCGAGGTGCCCGGGCGGCGGCCCGTCGTGGGCAGCGCGAACCTCCGGCGAAACCTCAATTGGGCCTGGGATCATCAGCAACTTTCGATCGTTCACCCGCCGAAGGTTGCGCGTCTCGCGCGGTTGAGCAATGCCCGGGCATGGACATCATCGAAGACCGAGACGGTTGGCTCGAGCGATTCCGCACCGGCTGGCTGGCCCACCTGGAAGACACCGGCGAAACGGACTTCAAAAAGCGCTATCGCTACGTGAAGAACAAAGACGAACCGGCCGGCGAGGGCATCGATCCCGCGGCCAGCCGGCTGCTGTTCGTCACCAGCGCCGGGGCCTACGTGCGCGACGAACAGTCCCCGTTCGACGCCGCCAATCCCCGGGGCGACCCGTCCATCCGGACCTTTCCCCTGTCGACGCCGCTGGATCGGATCGCGTTCGCCCACGACCACTACGACCATCGGTTCGCGGACCAAGATCCGCAATCGATCTTGCCCCTTCGCCACCTCGAGGCGCTCGAACGCGAAGGCGCGGTCGGCGCGTTCGTTCCCACCGTGGTCAGCTTTAGCGGCTATCTGCCCGACGCAACCCAAGTCGTCGACGAAATCGCCCCCTCCGTCCTCGACATCATGCGCAAAGAAGATGCCCATGTTGCGCTCCTGGTGCCGGTCTGACCGCTGTGCACGCAGGCCGTGAGCCTGCTCAGCCGCGCCGTGCAAAGCGATGGGCGACAAGCCACCATGATCACCTGGCATGACGCGATCACTCGTCTCGTCAAGCCCGGTCGCGTAGTGTTCACGAAGCTTCCTCGGGGCGCGACGGTGGGAACGCCGGGGGATACCGAACAACAGCGCCGACTCCTGGCCACCGTCTTGCAGCAGCTGACCCATCCGCTGCCAATGGCGCCGGTGGTCACCGCAGAAACGCTGACCGACGACTGACCCCCTGCGTCCGAACCGATGCCCCGTCATCGCCGGACAGGGTACCGAAGAGTTCCCGCGAGCTAAGCTCGTCTCTTGGCGTCGGCGCGCGCCCATCGCGCATCGAACGGCGCTCCCGGCTCGTCGACGTCGATGACCACCGGCGCGTGGTCGGACGGAATCGGCTTACCCTTGCGCGCCTCGCGATCGATCTCCGCCCATACGACGCGGTTCGCGATCGGACGGGTTACGAGGAGCAGATCGATGCGCATCCCCCACCCCTTGTGGAACGCACCCGCGCGATAGTCCCACCAGCTGTAACGCCCAGGTTCAGAGTGTTTCAGCCGATACCCGTCGATGAATCCCCAGGCCATCAGAGCGGCCAGAGCATCGCGCTCTCGGGGTGATACGTGGGTCCCACCATGATTCGCTTGGGCGTCCCAAACGTCCTCGTCCGCCGGTGCAATATTGAAGTCACCCCCGATGATCAGCGGCTCCCGCGGATCGTGGTGGTCAGCCACCCATGCCGTGAAACGTTCGAACCAATCGAGCTTGCGTTGATAGTGGGTCGAGTCGAGCACGCGACCGTTCGGCACGTACACACTCACCACTCGGTTCCCGCCGCACGTCGCAGCGATCAGTCGCGCCTCGGTCATCGGATCGTCCGGATCTACGGGCGCAGGCAAAGGTTGGTTGAAATGGGCCGAAACCGCCTCTAGGCCTACTTTGCTGGCGATCGCGACGCCGTTGCGACCGCCCTGTTGGCCGTGGTGTGCGAGTGTGTATCCCCGCTCTTCGAACGCTTCATAAGGCGCAGCATCATCCGCCAGTTTCGTCTCTTGAAGGAGCAAGACATCCGGCCGAGCACGATCCAACCACCACCAGATTTTACCCAGTCGAGCCGACAGCGAGTTTACGTTCCACGTCGCGATCCGCATGTCTGTCGGAACCTACCCGGGTGTCATGGAAGTGCCCAGGGACACACAGATTTAAGCCACAAATAAGTGTTTTAGAAACACAACAATGCAGCTAGTGTCCCGGCCGAGTTCTGACGTTGATCGTTTCGACGATGTCTATCCGACATGACGGCCACCGGCCGACGGATACGTGCAGGACACAATGAAAGGAACCATGATGACTTTGCGTCTAGAGCGAGCGAAAGCGCCAGCACTGATCGTGACGCTGGCGGGGCTCACCTGCAGTTGCTCAGGCCTCATTGGTGACTCCGGCAACCAAACCGATACGCCGCCGGGCTCCACGCCACCAGGCGACAATAACAACCCCGGAAACGGGAACCCAACCCTACCGGGTGACTCCTCCGACGATCCGCAGACGGTCGTCCCGATCGCACCACAACTTCGACGACTGACCGCCCGCGAGTTCTACAACACGGTGGTTCAAGGTCTCGGTACGTACATCACCTTCGAAGACATGCCCGTCTTCAACGACGACATTCCCACCATCGGCCTGAACAATGATGCCGACTTTTTGGGTGTCGACGCGGCCAACGTCAGCAGCATCTTTTCGGCGTCGGAAACGATCGCCCAAAAAGCCGTCGACAATCACCCGGACATCTCAGCCTGCGTGAGCGGCTCCGGCGATGCATGCTTCGGAAACTTCGCCGCCGAAGTCGGGCGGCTCCTGTGGCGTCGTCCTCTCACCGGGGCAGAGATAGCGGACCTCGAGTCGGGGCGCGCCGACGTAGCGGCAGAAACCGGGACTCGCGAAGAGCAAGCTGAGTTTCTCTTGCAAGCTCTCTTGCTGTCCCCAAACATGATGTACCGCCCCGAGCTCGGAAGCGGCGACGGCAACGAGCGAACCCTCGCCGGTTACGAGCTGGCCTCTGCGCTGTCGTTCGCTCTGTGGCACGGCCCGCCGGACGAGCGGCTGCTCGCGGCGGCCGAGGACGGAACGATCAATCAGCCCGAGGTTTTCGCCGCCGAAGGTGAGCGGCTCGCCGCCGATCCCAAGTTCGGCGCTGCCCTCGCGGACTTCTACCTCGACTACCTGAAGCTCGATGCGCTGGCCGACAAGGACAAGGACCCTGAGCTGGGCCTGACCCCCGAGGTTCGTCGGGCGATGTACGAAAGCGCTCATCGTGACATCACCGCCGCCCTGAATGCGCCGGGAGCGACGCTGTTTTCGCCGTTTCAGTCGATGGAGTTCAGCGTCAACGCGGCGCTCGCGCCGTACTTCGGCGTCAGCGCGTCGGCGCCGGAGCTGTCAACGATGACCATGGACGACTCGCAGCGACTCGGCGTCCTCTCTCACCCCGCGTTTCTGTCCGTCCACGCCGGCAAGGTGACCAGCGGTATCGTCAAGCGCGGCGTCTTTACCCTCGAGCAGCTGCTGTGCATTCAACTCGGTATGCCGCCCGACAACGTGATGCCCCGCGGCGAGCTCCCGGAAGGCTTCGACCCCGATACCGCGACCAGCCGAGAAGTGCTTCACGTGATGCACAGCAGCCAGCCCACCTGCAACAGCTGCCACCAGTTCATCGACCCGGCCGGCTTTGGCTACGAGAACTACGACGGCGCGGGCCGCTATCGTACGATCGAAAAAGAGATCGTGCAGATCGACGCGTCGGGCACCCTCGACATCGGGTCCGAGGTCTTGGAGTTCGAGGACAGCGTCAGCTACATCGCCGCCCTGACCGGCTCCGGCCAGCTGCGTCGCTGCGTCGCCGACGCGCTGCT
>JANQQN010000167.1 GCA_028289325.1 Myxococcota bacterium
CGCAGCGATCGGCAGCCTATCGAAAACCAAACGCCACGATACGCCGGTTCCCCTGGAGGCACGAACCCCGCTGACGCCGGCCGTCATCAAACCTCCCGCGACCTTCGAAGCGCAGACAGACCGGGGCCCCCCACCCGCAGCGATCGGCAGCCTATCGAAAACCAAACGCCACGGTGCGCCGGTTCCCCTGGAGGCCCGAACCCCGCTGACGCCGGCCGTCATCAAACCTCCCGCTGCGGCCCAAACCCCGCTGACGTCGGCCGTCATCGCGCACCGCCAAGCAGAGAACCGAAGGTGAACAAAAGGGGGTAGGCCGGCGGCGCCGGACCGGGACCCCAGGACCGAAAGGCCCGGGGCCCCGACCACTCAGTCGCCGATGCCGGCGACGGCCGGCGGTACCGTCGGAACGGCGGGCGCGTTGGCCGCGGGCTCCTCGGCCGGAGGCTCGAGCGGAGGCAGAATTGGGCCCTCTTCCATCGGATACTCGTCGAACTCGACCTCGGCCTTGTCGACCTCGATGTTGAGGTAGCCGTAGTTCGGCAACCCGGTTCCGGCGGGGATGAGACGGCCCATGATCACGTTCTCCTTGAGTCCGCGTAGGTGATCGACCTTGCCGCATATGGCGGCCTCGGTGAGCACCTTCGTGGTCTCTTGGAACGAAGAGGCCGAGATGAACGACTCGGTGGACAGCGAGGCTTTGGTGATGCCGAGGAGCATCGGCTCACCGACCGCGGCCCGTCCGCCGAGGTTCATCACCCGCTCGTTCTCTTCCTCGAAGATGTGCTTTTCGACCTGCTCGTCGACCAGGAACATCGTGTCGCCGACCTCGCGCACCCGGACCCGACGCAGCATCTGCCGCACGATGGTCTCGATGTGCTTGTCGTTCAGCTTCACGCCCTGGAGCCGGTAGACCTCCTGGATTTCGTCGACCAGATAACGCGCGAGCGCCTTCTCGCCGAGGACCTTCAGGATGTCGTGGGGGTTGGCCGAGCCGTCCATGAGCGGTTCGCCCGCTCGGACTCGGTCACCCTCGTGCACCAGGATGTTCTTGGACTTCGGAATCAAGTACTCGTGCACGTCACCCTTATCCGGAGTGACCAGCACCTTGCGCTTGCCCTTGGTGTCCTTGCCGAACGAGATGACGCCCTCGACCTCGGAGACCACCGCGCAGTCCTTCGGCTTGCGGGCCTCGAACAGCTCGGCCACCCGGGGCAGACCGCCGGTGATGTCCTTCGTCTTTTGGGTCTCTCGCGGCACCTTCGCGATAACCGAACCGGGACCGATCAGCTCACCTTCGGTAATGGAGATGTTCGCCTTCACCGGCAGCGAGTACTGCGCCGGGGCACCTGCGGGGAGGGTCAACGTCTCTCCGTCCGGGCCCTGCAGAATGATCCGAGGACGAGCATCGGGGTCTTTCGACTCGATGACGACCTTACGGGACATACCCGTCGCCTCATCGAGCTCCTCCTGGATGGTCACGCCGTCGATCAGGTCGCCGTACTTCACCGTACCCGCAACCTCGGAGAGGATCGGGATGAAGAATGGCTCCCACTCGGCGATGGTCGCCCCCTTCTCGAGGACCTGACCATTCGTGACTCGAACGATGGCGCCGTACGGAATCTGATACTGCTCGCGGACCAGGCCTGTCTCGTCGACGACCTGAAGCTCACCGTTTCGGTTCATCGCCACCATCGTGCCGTCGTCTCGAGTGACGACCCGCAGGTTCTGATAAGACACCTTACCCGGGTACCGAACCTCGATGTCCGACTTCGCGGCCGCGGTCAGCGCCGCCCCACCGACGTGGAAGGTCCGCATGGTCAGCTGGGTGCCGGGCTCACCGATCGACTGGGCCGCGATGACCCCGACCGACTCGCCGAGATTTACCTTACGGCCCCGCGACAGGTCGCGCCCGTAGCACTCCATGCACACCCCGCGCTTGGTCTCGCACGTCAGCACCGAGCGAATACGAACCCTCTGAATGCCCGCCTCTTCGATCGCCGAGACCTTCACCTCGTCGATCTCTTCGCCGGACTCGACGATCACCTCCTGGGTATGGGGGTGATACACGTCGTCGAGCGCAACTCGCCCGAGGATGCGGTCGCCGAGCTGCTCGATGACCTCGCCGGACTCGATGAGCGGAATCGCCTCGATACCGTCGAGCGTCCCGCAGTCGTACTCGGTGACCACGCAGTCCTGCGCTACGTCCACCAGACGCCGGGTCAGATAACCCGAGTTCGCGGTCTTCAGCGCGGTGTCCGCGAGGCCCTTTCGCGCGCCGTGGGTGGAGATGAAGTACTGCAGCACCGTCAGCCCCTCGCGGAAGTTCGCGAGGATCGGGGTCTCGATGATCTCACCCGACGGCTTGGCCATCAGACCGCGCATACCGGCCAGCTGACGAATCTGCTGGGCCGAGCCACGCGCGCCGGAGTCCGCCATCAGGAAGATGGGGTTGAAGGTCGGCATCTTCCGTTCTTCGCCGGTGTCGCCGTGGGTCACCGTCTCTGAAGAGATGCCTTCCATCAGGGCCTTCGACACCCGGTCGCCAACGTTGGCCCAGATGTCGATCACCTTGTTGTACCGCTCACCTTCGGTGATCAAACCTTCGATGTACTGCTCGTCGATCTCGTCGACTTCGGCCTGCGCGGTCGCGATCAGATCGGCCTTCTCGGCCGGGATGCGCATATCGTCGATCGAGATCGAGATCCCTGCTCGCGTCGCCTCGGTGTACCCGATGGTTCGAACGCGGTCGGCGAGCAGGACGGTGTCTTTTTGACCACAGGCTCGATAGGTGGCGTCGATCAGCGCCCCCAAGGTCTTCTTGGTCATGACCTTGTTGAGCATGTTGAAGTCGACCTTCTTCGGCACCACCTCCATCAGGAGAATGCGGCCGACGGTCGTCTCCTGCAGCTCCTTGGTCAGTTGCCCATCGACGGGGCGGTCGGTGATCCGCACCTTGATCCGCGCCTGAAGGTCGACCGCGCCGTGGTCGTAGGCGACCCGCACCTCTTCCGGCGCCGCGAACACCTTGCCTTCGCCCTTTGCGAACGCACGCTCGCGGCTCATGTAGTAGCAACCGAGGACGATGTCCTGGGTGGGAACGATGATCGGCTTACCGTTGGCGGGGCTCAGGATGTTGTTCGTCGACATCATGAGCACGCGCGCTTCCATCTGCGCTTCGATGGACAGCGGCACGTGAACCGCCATTTGGTCGCCGTCGAAGTCCGCGTTGAACGCCGTACACACCAGCGGGTGCAGCCGGATGGCCTTGCCCTCGACGAGCACCGGCTCGAAGGCCTGGATGCCCAAACGGTGGAGGGTGGGGGCACGATTGAGAAGGATCGGGTGCTCCTTGATGATGTCCTCGAGGATGTCCCAGACTTCTTCCTTCTCCTTTTCCACCATCTTCTTCGCCGACTTGATGGTGGTGACGTACCCCTTCTCTTCGAGCTTGTTGTAGATGAACGGCTTGAACAGCTCGAGGGCCATGATCTTCGGCAGGCCGCACTGGTGGAGCTTGAGCTCCGGACCGGCCACGATCACCGACCGACCCGAGTAGTCGACCCGCTTACCGAGCAAGTTCTGACGGAACCGGCCCTGCTTACCCTTGAGCATGTCGCTGAGCGACTTGAGCGGCCGCTTGTTGGGCCCGGTGATGACCTTACCTCGGCGGCCGTTGTCGAACAGCGCGTCCACCGCCTCCTGGAGCATGCGCTTCTCGTTCCGGATGATGATCTCCGGCGCGTTGAGCTCCTGCAAGCGCTTGAGGCGGTTGTTCCGGTTGATGACCCGGCGATAGAGGTCGTTGAGGTCACTGGTCGCGAAGCGCCCGCCGTCCAACGGCACCAAAGGCCGCAGGTCGGGCGGAATGACCGGGATGACCTCCAGCATCATCCACTCCGGCTTGTTGTCGGACTCCCGAAACGCGTCGACGACCTTGAGGCGCTTCGCGAGCTTCTTGCGCTTCGCTTCCGAGGTGGTGGCCTTCATCTCCGCCCGCAGTTCCTCGGCGAGAACATGGACGTCGAGATAGCCGCCCTTGTCGGGGCTCTTCAGAAGCTCCCGGATGGCCTCCGCACCCATGCCGGCCACGATGTAGTCCTCACCATAGTCGTCGAGGATCTGCTCGTACCGCTCCTCCGAGATGATCTCGCAGCGCTGGTATTCCTTTTGGTCCTTCGGATCGATGACGATGTACGCCTCGCAGTACAAGACCTTCTCGAGGTCTTTGAGGGTCACGTCGAGGAGGTTGCCGATCCGCGACGGCAACGACTTCAGGAACCATATGTGGGCCACCGGGGTGGCGAGATTGATGTGGCCCAGGCGCTCTCGTCGAACCTTCGACGAGATGACCTCGACCCCACACTTCTCGCACACGATGCCTCGGTGCTTCATCCGCTTGTACTTGCCGCACAAGCACTCGTAGTCCTTCACCGGCCCGAAGATCTTCGCGCAGAACAGGCCGTCCCGCTCGGGCTTGAAGGTTCGATAGTTGATGGTCTCCGGCTTTTTGACCTCGCCGTGCGACCACTCCCGGATCTTCTCGGGCGACGCGATGGAGATCCGAATCGCCGAGAACGAAAGCGGATCCTTGGGCTTTTCGAAGAAGTTGAAAATGTCCTTCACGACAGCGGCTCCTTTTGGCCTCTCAAAAAGGTGAAAGCCTACTCGGCGGCTTCGGCGACGACCGGCTCGGGCTCGGGTTCGGGAGACGACGCTTCGACCGACTCACCGGCTTCGCTCGCCCCCTCACCGGCCGGTACGATGGGCCGGTAGCGCTGGGCGTCGCGCCGCTGAATCAGGTCGGACAGCGACTGCTCATCGAGCAACTCCACGTCGAGACCGAGCGACTGAAGCTCCTTCATCAAGACGTTGAACGACTCGGGCAGACCTGCCTCGAGCACGTTCTCCCCCTTGACGATCGCCTCGTACATTCGGGTTCGGCCGAGCACGTCATCGGATTTGACGGTCAAGAACTCTTGCAAGGAGTACGCGGCCCCGTACGCTTCCATCGCCCACACCTCCATCTCGCCCAGACGCTGGCCGCCAAACTGGGCCTTACCGCCCAGAGGCTGCTGCGTGACGAGGGAGTACGGGCCGATCGAACGCGCGTGGATCTTGTCGTCGACCAAGTGGTGAAGCTTGAGCATGTACATCACGCCGACGGTGACGTCTTCGGCGAAGGCATCGCCGGTCCGACCGTCGAACAAAATGCTCTGCACCCCGCGGTCGCACAGGTTGAGGAGCTCACGGATGTCCTTCTCCTGAGCCCCGTCGAAGACCTGGGTCGCCGTGTGGACGCCGCCCCGGACCTTTCGCGCGAGCTCGAGGAGGTCCTCGGTCTCCATCTGTGCGATCAGCTCGAGCTGCTTCGGCTTGCTGAACGTCTTTTGGAGCAAAGTTCGGGTCTGCTCGGCGACGTCGACCTGCTTCTCCTTCCACAGGTCGTACAGCTCTCCGAGCTTCTTGCCCACGCCGAGCGCCGCCCAACCGAGGTGGGTCTCCAAGACCTGCCCGACATTCATTCGCGAAGGAACGCCCAGCGGATTGAGAACCACGTCGACCGGCGTACCGTCCTCGAGGTACGGCATGTCTTCTTCCGGAAGCACACGGGAGATGACCCCCTTGTTGCCGTGACGACCGGCCATCTTGTCGCCGACCTGGAGCTTGCGCTTGATGGCGACGTAGACCTTCACCATCTTGATGACGCCCGGAGGCAGCTCGTCGCCCTTCTTGAGGCGCGCGATCTTCTCCTGGAACACCATCGTGACCAGCTCGGTCTGGTCGCGGACGGACTCCGCGACCTTCTTGACCCGGCCCTCGGCAACGTCGTCGTCGATCTTGATGTCCGCCCAGTACCGCTCCGGCACGTCGGTCAACATCGCTTCCGACAGGGTCTCGCCCTTCGCGATGAGCTCCGCGCCCTTGTCGTCGACCAGGCGCGCCGAGATGCTCTTGCCGCTGAGGAGCTGGAGCATCTTACGGCGACCAGAGTCGCGAATGATGCGGATCTCGTCGTTTTGATCCTTGAGGAGTCGAGCCTCTTCCTCGTCCTCGATCTGCTGGGCGCGCTCGTCCTTGTCGACGCCTTTTCGCGAGAACACCTTGGCGTTGATCACCGTCCCTACGACGCCCGTCGGCACCCGAAGCGACGTGTCGCGCACATCGCCGGCTTTCTCGCCGAAGATGGCCCGAAGCAGCTTCTCTTCCGGCGACAGCTGGGTCTCGCCCTTGGGGGTGATCTTTCCGACCAGGACGTCACCGGCCCTAACCTCGGCCCCGATGCGGATGATGCCCGACTCGTCGAGGTCCTTGAGCGCCTCTTCGCCAACGTTCGGGATGTCGCGAGTGATCTCCTCCCGCCCCAGCTTCGTGTCGCGGGCGATGCACTCGAACTCCTCGATGTGCACCGAGGTGAAGACGTCTTCCTTCACCACCCGCTCCGAAATGAGGATGGAGTCCTCGAAGTTGTAGCCGTTCCAGGGCATGAACGCGACGACGCAGTTCCGGCCCAGGGCCAGCTCGCCCATCTCCGTCGACGGCCCGTCGGCGATCACGTCGCCCCGCCGAACCCTGTCGCCGACCCGAACGATCGGCTTTTGGTTGATGCAGGTGTTCTGGTTCGACCGCTGATACTTGAGCAGGTTGTAGATATCGACTTCCGCTGCGACGTCCGTCGATTCCTCGGAGGTCTCGACCCGAACCACGATGCGGGTCGCGTCGACCTGCTCGACCACGCCGTCGCGCTTGGCGACCACGGTGACCCCCGAGTCGCGGGCGACGATGTACTCCATTCCCGTGCCGACCAGCGGAGCATCGGTCTTCACCAGAGGCACCGCCTGCCGCTGCATGTTCGAGCCCATCAAGGCGCGATTCGCGTCGTCATTCTCCAGGAACGGAACCAGGGCCGCGGCCACCGACACCAGCTGGTTCGGCGACACGTCCATCAGCGTGACCTCTTCCGGCTTCACGATGACGAAGTCACCGCCCCGACGAACCGAGATGTTGTCATCGACGAACTTGCCGTCGCCGTCGACCGCCGCGTTCGCCTGCGCGATGATGTGGTTCTCCTCCTGCAGCGCGGAGTGGAACTTCGGATTCGGATCGACGACCCCGTCGTCCACGGTCCGGTACGGCGTCTCGACGAAGCCGTACGGATTCACGCGGGCGTAGGTCGAAAGCGACGAAATGAGTCCGATGTTCGGCCCTTCCGGCGTCTCGATCGGACAGATACGACCGTAGTGGGTGGGGTGAACGTCGCGGACCTCGAAGCCCGCGCGCTCCCGGGTCAGACCGCCCGGCCCGAGCGCCGAAAGACGGCGCTTATGGGTGACCTCGGACAAAGGGTTGGTCTGGTCCATGAACTGCGACAGCTGGGAGCTGCCGAAGAACTCCTTGACCACCGCGGAGACCGGCTTCGCGTTGATCAGGTCGTGGGGCATCAGGGTCTCGGTCTCCTGGACGGTCATCCGCTCCTTGATCGCGCGCTCCATGCGGACCAGGCCGATGCGGTACTGGTTCTCGAGAAGCTCGCCGACCGCGCGGACGCGTCGATTACCGAGATGGTCGATGTCGTCGATGGTGCCTTTGCCGTTCTTCAGGTCGATCAGGTAACGAACGACCTCCAGGATGTCGCGCTTGGTCAGCACCCCGGTGTCGAGCGACTCGTCGAGATCGAACTTGTAGTTCAGCTTGAGCCGTCCGACCTTCGACAGGTCATACCGCTCCGGGTTGAAGAACAGGTTGTTAAACAGGTTGCGCGCCGTCTCTTCCGTCGGCGGCTCGCCCGGGCGGAGCCGACGGTAGATCTCCATGATCGCCTCGTCGGCGGTGTCCATGACTGCACCGTCACCGGTCCACGACCGTCGACGCTCGTTCAGCTCCGCGTTGATGGTGTTGCGGAGGTAGGCGCCGACGTTGAGGTTGTCGATGAACAGGATCTCGAACGACTTGGCCCCCGCCTCACGCATCTTCTCGATGAGCTCGGCGGTCACGTCGTCGTTGCATTCGGCGATAACCTCACCGGTCTCTTCGTCGAAGATGTCGGCGGCGATGACCGCACCGATCAGCTCTTCCTCGTCGACGGGAATGCGATCGATACCCAGCCGCTCGATCTTTCGAATCGCGCCCTGAGTGAACTTGCGGTTCTTGCGGACCAGCACCTCGTCGGTGCTCGGGTCTTTCAGATCCCGCGCCGCGCGCTGCCCGAGCAGGAGGTCGAGGTTGACCGATTTCGCGAGACGATTGTCCGACTCGAGATGGACGGTTTCCTTGTCGTAGTAGTAGTCCAGCAGCGCCTGGGTCGAATACTCCAGGGCCCGCAGGAGGGTCGTCGCAGGTAGCTTCCGCCGGCGGTCGATGCGGACGTACAGGATGTCTTTCGGGTCGAACTCGAAGTCGATCCAGCTGCCCCGGTACGGGATGATGCGGGCCGAGTACAGCAGCTTGCCCGAGCTGTGGGTCTTGCCCCGGTCATGGTCGAAGAACGCACCCGGCGACCGGTGGAGCTGGGAAACGATGACCCGCTCCGTCCCGTTGATGATGAAGGTCCCGTTCTCCGTCATCAGGGGAATCTCGCCGAAATAGACTTCCTGCTCTTTGATCGCCTTGATGACTGGGGTACTGGTCGCCTCGTCTTTGTCCCAAGCGACCAGTCGGATCATGACCTTGATCGGTGCCGCGTAGGTCATCCCTCGCTGATGGCACTCGTCGACGTCATACTTGGGCTTTTCCAGATGGTAAGAGACGAATTCCAGCGCGGCCGTGCCCTGGAAGTCTTTGATCGGAAAAACCGACTTGAAGACGCCCTGGAGTCCAAAATCTTCCCGCTTGTCGGGATCGATATGGGCCTGCAGAAATTTTTCGTAGCTCTGCTTCTGAATCTCAATCAGATTCGGAATCTCTGGTGGCTCTGACAGCTTGGCGAAGTTCTTGCGGATCCGGAAGTTGGTTTGGACGACCGAAGGCATCGGCTTTCTGTACTCCCCGGGGACAGGTCAACCTGTCCGCCTACTCGCTCGTCGCCGCCACGCCGACACGTCGCCGGATGAGGAACCCCTGTGGAACCCCACGACGCAATGCGGACATGACGGGAGTGTGCCCGGGATTGCCGGGCTCACCATCAAAGTCAAGCGGAAAACTGCAAAAGGCTAGAACTCAATCAAAGTAATCCCCAACAAATGTTCCCAAAACGCTGAAATGGTCCAACCCCGTCGCCACCCGGTTCATTCCCGCCGTCGACGCTTCGCCTTCGCACGAGCCCCGCGGCCCTAGGCTCGACCGCCTCGCGGAAAACAAACGGGGCGTATCGCCCACCGGCGACACGCCCCGAGAGAATCCCAAACCGTGCGGTCCGACGGCGAGGCTCGCTCGCCGCCGGGACCGACGGACCGGCTCTCCAGCCTACTTGATCTCGACCTCGGCCCCGACCTTCTCGAGGGCCTCCTTGATCTGCTCGGCCTCGTCCTTCGGGATGCCTTCCTTCAGGGGCTTCGGCGCGCCGTCGACCAGGCCCTTGGCCTCCTTGAGGCCGAGGCCCGTGATGCCGCGGACCTCCTTGATGACCTTGATCTTCTCGCCACCCGCGGCCTTGAGGATGACGTCGAACTCCGTCTTCTCCTCTTCTTTCGCGCCGCCGTCGCCGCCGTCGGCGCCGGGCATGGCCATCGGCATCATCATGCCGCCGCCGGTCGCCGCCTTGATCCCGAGCTTGTCCTCGAGCTTGGTCACGAGCTCCGACGCCTCCATGAGGGTGAGGCCCGCGATGTCTTCCATGAGCTTTTCGATATCCGCCATTTCTTAACTCCATTCGATCCTTAGGACCGGCTCGCCTCGAGCGGGCCCCAGAAATACAAGCCAACCGGCTGCGCCTCGCGGGCCTCAGCCGTCCTTTAATTTGTTCTCGAGCGCCTTCACGATGCCGATCGAGTGCTGGCCTGGCGCATTGATCTGCGCGAGCAGCTTCTCGCCCGGCTGGTTGAACAGCGACAGGAGCTGCTGCCCCGGCGCGTTCAGCAGGCCCAGCAGCTTCGCCTGCACTTCCGGAAGGGTCGGCAGCTTCGACAGCGTCTCGGCCGCTTCGGCGTCGATGATGACGTCTTGGTCGATGTACGCGCCCTTGACCTCGAACTTCTCGAAGTTCTTGGCCAGGCCCTTGGCCGTCTTGCCCAAGTTCGAGAGCTCGTCGTCGTACTTGAACGCGACCGCCGTCGGCCCCGTGAACACCTCCCCGAGCGACTCGATCTTCGTGCCCTGAAGCGCACGCTTCATCAGCGTGTTCTTCACCACTCGATACTCGGCCCCGATCTCTCGGAACTTGGCCCGGATCTCGTTGACCTGAGCGACGTCGAGACCTTTGTAGTTCGCGACGACCGCCCCTTTGGCACGCTCGAGCTTCTCGGTCAGCGCGCTGACCGCATCTTCTTTCGCTTGGCGGGTCATGCCCATGTTGATCACCTCCTCTCCCGTTCAGTTTTCCGGTCCTTCCAAACGAAAGGAGGCGGACTACCGACGGGAGCGGAGTCCAGCTCCATCTCGGCGGGCAGGATTAAGGCCGTCAGGCCACCCGCTGTCTGGGACAGAACCGAATCAAGTCCAGATTCAGGTCGTCATACCTCGCAGCTTCCGGGATCGACCGCGATGCCCGGGCCCATCGTGCAGCTGATGGTCACCGACTGCATGTAGGTGCCTTTCGCCGACGAGGGCTTGGCGCGGTTCAGCGCGTCGACCACCACGACGAGGTTCTTCTTGAGGTCGGCGGCGTCGAACGACGCTTTGCCGATCGGAGCGTGGACGATGCCCGTCTTCTCGGTGCGGTAGTCGATCTTGCCGCCCTTGGAGTCGGCCACGGCTTTCGCCACGTCGGGGGTCACCGTTCCGGTCTTGGGGTTCGGCATGAGGCCGCGCGGACCGAGCACCCGACCGAGTCGACCGACCAGGGCCATCATGTCCGGCGACGCAATCGCGACGTCGAAGTCCAGCATCCCGCCCTGGACCTGCTCCACGAGGTCCTCGGCGCCGACGATGTCTGCGCCTGCTTCTTTGGCTTGGGCCTGCTTCTCGCCTCGGGTGAACACCGCCACCCGCTTCGTCTTACCGGTTCCCGCGGGGAGAACCACCGCGCCACGAATCATTTGATCGGCGTGACGAGGATCGACCCCCAGCTTCACCGCGACTTCGACCGTCTCGTCGAACTTGGCGATCGTCGTCTCTTTGACCAGCGCGCACGCCTCGTCCGCCGAGTATTTCTTGGATCGGTCCACCTTCTCGGCCGACGCGCGGTACTTCTTGCCCCGATTCTTCATCTTTATCTCCTCGTAGTCCAAACGGCGACGTCGACCCTCGGTCGCGACCGCCTCCTACCGGTTGTTTCGCCGCTCGCGCCTGTCGGCCGAGCGGTCCTTCGAATGCTGGTCGTCCGCCGTCGACCCGTATGCCGCAGGCGTCAGGCGATGACGTCGACGCCCATCGAGCGGGCGGTACCCGCGATGATCTTCGCCGCCGCCTCTTCGTCGTGGCAGTTGAGATCTTCCATCTTGGTCTTGCCGATCTCTTTGCACTGATCCCACGTGATCTTGCCCACCTTCTCTTTGCCGGGGGCCTTGGATCCGGAGGCGGGCTTCTTGTTGAGATGGAGGCCGATCGCCTTCTTGATCAGGACGGAGGCCGGCGGCGACTTGGTGATGAAGGTGAACGAGCGGTCCTGGTAGACGGTGATGACCACCGGAATGACCAGGCTGTCCTTCATCTGATCCTGCGTCTTGGCGTTGAACGCCTTGCAGAACTCCATGATGTTGACGCCATGCTGGCCCAGCGAAGGCCCCACCGGGGGCGCCGGGTTGGCTTTGCCGGCGGGGACTTGCAGCTTGATGTAGGCCGTAATCTTCTTCGCCATCGCGGTATCTCTCTGTCCGGTGTCCTCAACGACACGGGTGCTGGTGCCTGCCCGGCACCGGAGCCGATGGGCCTACACCGACTCGCTAGGTTGATCCAGCAGAATCGTGTGGCTATTTCACGGTTTTTTCGACCTGGCTGAAGTCGAGCTCAACCGGGGTCGAGCGGCCGAAGATCGACACCAGAACCCGAAGCTTCTGCTTCTCTTCTTTGACCTCTTCCACGGTGCCATTGAAGCTGGCGAACGGCCCGTCGATGACCCGGACCGTCTCCCCTTCGTCGTATTGGACTCGGGGTTTGGTCTCGACCGTCCCTTCGGAGAGCTTACGGAGGCGCTCGACCTCTCGGGCCCGGATGGGCATCGGGTTTTGGGCGTTGCCGACGAAACCGGTGATCTTGGGCGTGGACTTCACAAGGTGCCACGTCTCCTTGTTCAGCTCCATCTGCACGATCATGTAGCCGGGGAAGTGTTTGCGGTTGGTTCGCCGGGTTCGGCCGCCGACGAGCTCCGCGACCTTCTCCTGGGGGACCAGAACCTCCCCGAAGTACTCCTCCAGGCCTTCCAGCCGCATGCGCTCTTCGAGGCCCTTCTTCGCTTTGTTTTCGAAGCCGGAGTACGTGTGGACCACGTACCACTTCATCTTCGGGTTGGCCGCGGCGCGGGCCTTGGCCGCCGCGATCGCCGCCTCCTCGGCCGTGGGTTCGGCGGGTGGCGCCTCTTCGGCGTCGCTGTCGCCTTCGGCCGCGACCGCCTCGCCGGCCTCGCCGTCGTCTTCGGCCTCGTCGGCCTCATCGACGTCGTCGTCGGTGGCGCTGACCTCTTCTTCGTCTAGAGCCTCACCGTCGTCCTCGGCCTCGTCGACCGCCTCCGCCTCCAGCTCGGCCTCCTCGACGCCGACCGGATCGTCTTCTTTGGTTTCCAAGGTTGTTCCGTTTCTGCCCACCGGTGCCTCACGAAATGCAGGTGACGGCGCCGGTCTGTCCGGAACCCATTGTGGTCCGGCGCAGGCCCGAGCGCCGGCGTCCCGACGACCCCTACTGCGGGGGCAAGTAGATAAACCCGGTCAGCTTACCCCAAACCAGGTCAAACACACCCAGAATCATCGAGATGACTAAGGTCGTTACAATCACCACCACGGTGCTGTTCTGGGTTTCCTTGCGATCGGGCCACGCGACCTTCCACAGTTCCGTCACCACATCGTTCAGGAAACCGTTCGCACCGGGGTGGCGGAAGGTGTAGACGCCGCCGCCGACCGCCAAAAGGAGCCCCAAGACCGAGCTGAGCGGGAGATTATTCCCCAAAACGGCGGGATCCGGGATGTCAAAGCCGAGCGCGATGGCGCGGAACACGCGCGAGAGCGTCTGCCAGACGATGACCCCGGCCACGAGAAGAAACGAGATGACGTATCGCTGCGTGCCTTGCACTGCTTTGGCTCCGTTGTTTTCGGCTACTTCGACCGGAGCTCTCACGAGCACCGCTCGGGGTGGCCGAAGTCAGGGCAGGAGGGACTCGAACCCCCAACATACGGTTTTGGAAACCGTCGCTCTACCAATTGGAGCTACTGCCCTTCGTCGAGTGCTCCCTGCTTACCGTCCTTTCGAGGGTCCGCCCCCATCCTTCCGAGGACCAGACCCCAGATGCCTGAAATCGGACCATCTTCGGCCGGCTTTACGGCCTTATGCCGCAATATTCTGCCGGCCAAGGGCGAAGCGACAGCGCCCAAGCCTACAACCAGACTCGAACTGGTGACCTCTTCCTTACCAAGGAAGTGCTCTACCGACTGAGCTATGTAGGCGTCGGTTAGAGCGGGAGACGAGGTTCGAACTCGCGACATTCAGCTTGGAAGGCTGACACTCTACCAACTGAGTTACTCCCGCATTGTGGCGCTTCCACCACCCTATCAAGACCAGAACGTCAAAGAGCGACCACCCGCAAGTCTCCCCGCACGTGGCAACCGCGTCAACTCACGCCGGCGAACCAGCGCTCGATATCCGCGATGGAGGGAGAAGGATTCGAACCTTCGAAGCGATAACGCGCCAGGTTTACAGCCTGGTCCCTTTGGCCACTCGGGCACCCCTCCGTGAACGTCGAACCGCTTTCGCAGAATCCTTTCCCGCCTCAGCTGGCGACCGGACTTGAACCGATAGCCTGCTGCTTACAAAACAGCTGCTCTACCAATTGAGCTACGCCAGCGAACCGAGGGCCTGAGTGACTAAGGGAACCGGTCACCCCTGTCAAGGGTGATGCGCGGGCCCCTCCAAGGCCGTGAAGGGGGCTATGAAGCGTCATCCTCCGCCTCTGCGGCCGCCCTCGCCGCTTCTCGCTGGCGAACGATCTCGTAGAGCAAGACCCCCGCCGCGACCGACGCATTCAAGCTGTCGAAGCCCCGGCGGATGGGGATGCTGACCTGCATATCGCATCGCTTGGCCACCGTCGGCCGCACCCCCTTTGCTTCCCCGCCGATCACCAGTGCGATCGGTCCATCGAGCCGACACTGCGGCGCGGGCGTGCCCTCCATCACGGCCGCTGCGGTCCAGACATCGTTGGCTTCCAGCTCGTCCAGCGCATGCTTGAGGTTCGTGACCCGGACCACGGGTAGGCTCAACGCGGCCCCCGCCGACGCGCGAACGACCGCCGCCGTCACCGGTGCCGCGCGATTCTTCTCGATGACCACCGCGTGGGCCCCCATCGCGTACGCGCTGCGCAGGATCGCGCCCAGGTTGTGGGGGTCTTGGATACCGTCGAGGAGGACGATGATCGGCGCCTCCTCGGCCGCGTATACCTCCTCCAGCACCGAGGCGAGGGACACGGTCTCGACCTCGCTGCGGTCGAGAAGGGCCAGGACGCCTTGGTGCCGAACGCCCGGCAGCCGACGGTCGAGCTCAGCCCGGGGGACCTCCTGAATCCTGATCCCCTGTTTTTTGGCCAGCTCCCGGATCCGCTGGGTCTGCCCCCCTTCCGCCCGCGCGACGAGCAACTTGTCGATCGGCGTCCGCTGCCGGATCGCCTGCAGGACCGGCTGAACGCCGTAAACTTGGTCGGTATCGCTCACGCGGCCTCGGCCCGCGCAATCTCGTCGACGAAGCGCTGCGCAGCGTCGGCTGGCGCATCGGACAGCCGGATCGGGCGCCCCACGACCACGTACGTGGCCCCGGCCCGGATCGCTTGGGCCGCGGTCATCACCCGGGTCTGATCACCCACCGCGTCATCCGGCCCTCGGATGCCCGGACAAACGAAGACCGTGTCCGCGGGCAAGCTCGCTTTCAGCGCCGGCAGTTCGTGGCCGGAGGCGACGATCCCCCCCGCGCCGAGCTCGGTCGCGAGCTGCGCGAGCCGGAGACTGACTTCGGGAAGGGGACGTTCGAACCCCATCTCCGTCAGCTCTGCCTGCGAGTGGCTGGTCAGGATCGTCACGCCGAGAATCGTAGGCCGGGCCGCCCCGGGAATCAGGGTCATCTCGTTGAGCTCGCGGCCGATCGCCTCGAACATCTGCCGGCCGCCGAGGGCGTGGACGGTGAACATCTTGACCCGGCGCCGAGCGACCTGTCGCGCCGCCGCGGCCACCGTGGCGGGGATGTCGTGAAACTTCAGGTCCAAAAACAGCTCGCCGCCCATGCCGTGGACCAGATCGAGAACCAGCGGCCCAGCGCTCGTAAACAGCCGCGGGCCGACTTTGAACACCCCAACGTGAGGGGCCAGCGCCTTCACCAACCGCTCCGCCTCCTCGATGGTGTCGACGTCCAGGGCGAAGATCAGGCGGTCCTTCGGTTCTCGGAGCAAAGGGCGGGTCACGGGAGGATACTAAGCACGCTCCACCCGCCGGACGCTACCGCCACCCGTCGACCCCGAGCGTTCCGATACGTTCGGTCGTCCACCACCGGGGATACGGGCGAGGGACGGTGCGCCGAGACGAGCGATTCGACCGACCCCGCCACTTTGAATGCCCGGCGCGAATAGCGGGAGCCAATGCCGGGAGCTGCTATGGTGTGCGGGTGCTCGAGACGTTCGAGAACCTTACGACCTACATGATGGTCGGCATCGTGATCATCGTCGCCGTGGCCCAGTTGAATCGACTCGTTGGGTCGCTGTTGGCCGTCGTCTTCTGGATCGTGGTGGCCATCGTGGGGTATCGCGGCTACCAGGCCGGCGGCGGGCTCAGCCTCCCCGGTCTGAAACTGAGCTTGACGCAGTTTCTCGTGCTGTGCGGCGTCTTGGCCGCGGTACAGGGGTTCGGGGTCTATCAGGCCATCCGTCGCCAAAGAAACCGCGAGGCCTACCGGGCGGAGATCGACGACGACGGCTGATCCGGATGGCCCACCCATAGCGCGAAGCCCGCCCACCATGCCGGATGTCCGTACAGCTGCCGCGCCGTCCGCTGGGCCGCACGCAGGGCGGCGGCCACCGGCTGTTTGCGCGCCGCCCGATAGAATCGCTTCATCAACAGCGCGGTGGCCACGTCATCGACGTTGATGGTGCTCCCCAGCACCGCACCCGCCCCGGACAACTGAAAGCCTTCCGCCATCGACAGGATGTCTTCGCCGGTCGCGGCCTCTTCTCGAGGGCTTCCGATCAGGCTCGAGCACGCCGACAGCACTACGAGATCCGCTCGGACGGTGCTGCTGAGGATGTCGAGGACCGTCACACCGCCGTCGGCCGTCCGCAGCTGGCCCCCGAGGAGATCCTGCAGGCGGGTCGCACCGGGCTGGCCGGTCAGGTACGTATGGCCAGCGAAGTGCAGGGCGCGGCGTGGTCGCGCAAGCTCCTGCAGTAGCCGCGAACGGGTGACGGCGAGGCCCCGAACGATCGTCGCCGCCGGGTGCTCCTCGGCGATCACCTGGAGCTCGCGGGCCGCGAACGGGAGCGGCCGATCCAGCGCGCCGGGCGGCGCCGGCGCCGCCCCGAGCGCGGCCACCGGCCCGTCGATCGGACCGCGAGGCTGCTCGAGCTCCCTGACCGCGGCCCGCGCATCGAGCGCCTGCACGATCTCGAAGCGGTCGATCATCTGAACACCGCCCGGAACCGGCAGGGCGGGGAGAGGGACATATCGCAGCTTGTCTTGCAGAACGAACACCACCCTTCGCTTGCCGTCGAGCAGCGGGAGGATCGGCTCGACCAGCGCGCGGCTGACCGCGGCCGCCGACCGGGTCAGATCCGCACGGGCGGCGACCTGCCGACCGAGTTCGGCCACCGCGGACCGAAGTTCGGTCCCCGAAACCGGCGCCGTCCGGACCTGCAGGCCATCCGCGGTGAGGACGAACGCGATCAACGCCTCCCGGGTCGGTTGGTACTGCACCACCGCGCCATCGGGCGGTATCCGGCGGGCGAGCGCGGCCGGATCCGATGGCACCCAGCCCTCGGCGATCCGAGGTGCGACCGCTCGCAGTCGGGCGACCGCCGCCTCGCTCGCGGTGGCCGTCACGCTCGCTCGCAGCGCCCGTAGGGCCTCTGCCACCTCACCGAAGGACAGGCGGCGATCCGCGAGCAGCTCGAGCTGCCGTAATCGCAGCGCGTCTTCGGCCACCGTAAACGCGGCGCTCAGATCGCCCTCGCGGAGCTTGAGCCCGACGAGGTCTTCGAACGCCTCGAAGCGGTCGGGCCCGAACTCGCTGGGGGCCGACCGGCCGGTGATGCTGCGGGCGATTCGCACCGCGCGGGTCAGAGCGGCATCCGCCGCCTCCAGCTGACCTCGCTCACCCGCGACCCGCCCCAGCAGCCGGTGGATCTGCCACTGCAGCTCCTTGACCTGCAGCTGCTCCGCGAGGGGTAGACACCGCTCGAGCCCGTCGACGGCGGCGTCAACCCGGCCTTCGTCTAGGTCGAGCTGAGCCAGGGCGAAGCGAGCGCGAAGCTCGTTGTTGGCATCGCGAACCTCCTGCGCAAAGGCGAGCCCCTGTTCGAGAGCCTGTCGCGCCTGGTCGCGCACGCCCTGCAGGGCCAGCGCTCGTCCGAGGTTGCGAAGATCGTAGGCCAACGCGTACCGGTCGTCGAGCCGTCGGTCGATGGCCTGCGCGCGGCGGAAGGTCTCGACGGCGGTGGCCAGCTGCCCGAACTCCAGGTACACGCGCCCAAGATTGTTGAGCTGCGTCGCCACCTCTCGCTCGTCACCGAGCCGCTCGGCGATCTGCCGCGCCTCTTCGAGGTACTCGACCGCGCCTTCGAAATCCCGCTGGCTCATCGCAACCAGGCCGCATACCGAAAGGGCGAAGGTCCGGCGCCGGCTCAAGGTTCGGGGCCGAAGACGGGAGGACGCGGGTCCCTTCTGCTTGAGCTCCGCCGCGAGCCGGTCGACGGTGCGAAGGGTCCGCTGGCAGAGCTCCTGGCCGAGCCGATAGTCCCCCTGGTACCACGCCACGTTGGCCGCCTCGATCTCTGCCACGAGCTCCAGGTCGATGAGCCCTCGGCCGACCGCCTCTTTGCGCGCCCGCTCCGCATGGCCGGCGGCGTCGATAAACGCGCCTCGTCGTCGCGCCGCCCGCGCGAGATCGATCTCGGCGGTGATCTGCAGGGCGGGATCGCGGGCGTACCGCTTGACCCTGAGGAACGCTCGCCGAGCGCGCACCGGGTCGCTGAGATCGTTGAGGTACAGCTCTCCGGCCTGAAGGAGCGCCCGCCGAGGGTCTCCGGTCAGCCGCCCGGCACGATAGGCGCCCTGCCGTTCGTAGGCCTGGATCGCGAACTCGAGCTCCCGGGCCGCTTCCTCGAATGCTCGCTGCTGGCGCTTGTGCAGGGCGTAGTAATAGTGCGCGCGAGCGAGGCTCGGCCGCCGATCCGGGTCACCTTCGAGAGCGGAGAGGGCCCGCCTGAACTCGACCTCCGCCGCGTCGAAATCGCCGGCTCGGCTCAACAGATGGCCCAGGTCGACGCGAGCGTTCGCTCGGCGGGCTTCGTCGACCAGGCGCTGATCCATCAGCGCGAGCAGCTCGGCCTGCACGTCGGCGGCCCGGGCCGGCCGCGGCGGATCGACCTTGTCTCGAAGCACCCCCACCAGCGCCCCGTAGACCCCCTCCACCCGACGGCTATCCCCGGAGGCGAGCTGCAGACGGATCCATCGCTCGAGGGCGGGGACCGCGGCATCGAAGTCCTTGCCCCGAAGGGCGGCGATCGCTCGCCTTTGGGCCTCGCGAACCTGCTCGGCCGCGAACCGGGCCGTGGCCGCGGCGTCCATGCCCGGCGCCCCGATGACAAACGCGAGGTCGACGGCGGGGCTTCCTTGGCGCAACGCATCCTGCGCCGACGCGAGGGCGTCGGCCACCGATTGGTCCTCGGCGGCGGCCAGACGTGCGATCAGGGCCCTCGCCACGGCCGGCGGGACCCGGGCCGGCACCACCACCGTGCTCGCGTACCCGGCCACCGCTAGTGCCCCGTCCAGGCGAAGCGCGGCCTCGGCGTCGGCGGCATCGTCGATAACCACCCGACCGAGGACCAAAGTTCGGGCGGGGATCGTGACCGCACCGATCGGCAATTCGGACCG
>JANQQN010000232.1 GCA_028289325.1 Myxococcota bacterium
TGCAGATGAGGTCCTCAACTCCGTTCGACGCTTTGCCGAGCGTACGAAGCACGCGCACGGAGAAACCTGATGCTTTTCAATGATTCAGGGGACTAGTCGTGAGCGAACTCTTCTCGATGGTTGATAGATACGTTGGCATGGTGCTGCTCCTTTCGCCGCGGGGGACGATGTGTCTTGGTCTTGGCGTATCCGACTGTTTAGGCAAACTACACTGTGTAGTGTAGTTTGGCAAGAGCAATCGAAACGACCAAAGAGGCACGACCAGGCTCGGCCGTGGAGCTGGACCCGGCATATCCGATACATCTGGGGCTAAAGGCCGATATAGGCACCTCGAGGCTTATGACGGTGTTGCCGGGAGACGAGTGACCGTCGATCTGCTATGAGGAACCCCGCAGACTACACCGTTTAGTGTGCAGCGGCAGGCGCGAATTGAGGAGGTGCAGAATTGGCCACGGCAGCACGGCGACGAAGCCCCAAACGGGCGGCGGTGATCGAGGCCGCCACCGAGGAGTTCCTGACCCACGGTTTCGGGGGGACCAGTATGGACCGCATTGCGGAGACGGCGGGGGTGTCAAAACGCACGGTCTACGACCATTTCCCCAGCAAAGAAGACCTCTTTCGGGCGATTTCCTACGAGATCCTTGAGCGCGTCGATCAGATGCCGTCCCACACGTATTCCACCGAGCAGCCCCTCGAGACGCAGCTTCTTCAGATCGGGAATTCCTTTGCGGACACGATCACGAGCCAGGCCTTCATGAAGCTGTCTCGGGTCGTCATCGCTCGATTCATCCAGTCTCCTGAACTGGGCCAAAGGACCGCCAACGCCCATGGCCGCCTGAGAAGGGACATGATCTCGTTGTTCAAAGCGGGCCGTAAGGACGGACGTCTCCGGATCACGAATCCCGAGCGGGCCGCGGCGCAGTTCTGCGGGCTGATCAAGGAAATCGCATTCTGGCCGGAGCTGATGGCCGGTCAGAAGCCTCTTTCGAAGCGTGAGCGACGTGCGGCCGTCAGCTCCGCGGTGGATATCTTCTTGAGCTACTACCGAACGCGATGAGGGGCGCCGCCCCTCGGCCTCCACGCGGCTCGCTCGCTATTGCCGCCCCAGGCGACCTCAAAACTTACCGTTGTTGTTCTTCCACTCGCTGCGCGGTGCGATGGCCGAGACGGTGCTCCACTGCTCCACGATGCGCCCGTCGGTGAGGCGGAAAAGATCATAGAGGCCTGAATGCACACCGGCCCGGCGCCCCTCGCTCATGCAGAGCACGAAATTTCCCTCGGCGAGGACCTTGTGGACGTGGCGGTACTCGATGCGCGGCTGGCTACCCTCGGCGGCCTCTAGCGCCGCTCGGAGCGCAGCGGCGCCGTCGGCAATCTCGAAGTCGTGCTGGATGAGCGTGTCATCGATGTAAGCGGCGAGCCGATCGAGGCGTCGTCCGACCAGCACCTCCTCCGCGAATGCGTGCACGCGTTCACGGTTGGCTTCGGTGTGCTTGAGGTCGGTAATCGCCGTTTCGCCGTCGAGCATACCGCGGCCCGAGGGGTTGGGTTCGGGCCTCATCTGGATGTTGTCCCAGTGCTCCACGGCAAGTCCGTCTTCGAACCGGAACACCTCGAAAGCGATTTCGACGCCGGCGAAGTCGTACTCGTTGTGAGCGAAGGCGTAGTCGCCGTCTTCGAACACGCGCACGAAGGTCACGCGTGGGTTGGTTTTGGCGAGTCGCGCGAATAGCTGTGCGAGCCCCTCGCTCCCTTCGTGGGTGCGGGGGTTGTGCTGAATGTACTTGGCCTCGTTGACCACCGTCGCCGCCTCGGGGTCGCCGGTCTCGATGCCTTTGAGCAGCTTCATGAGCTTGTCTTTCTTCGAGGTCACGGCAGAGTACTTACGCCGGACCCCGCTCCAATGCCACCACCGCGCTCGCGTAGGCCGGGGGCGGGTCTGCGGAGCGACAAACGTCTAGCCGTGAGGCGGTCAGGTGGATGTACCGGAAGCGGGGGGGTGTTCTGAGGGCTTCAGACGCAGCTTGTGAGCCCTGATGGGCAGCGACCGAATTCGCTCACCCGACAGAACAAAAAGTGCGTTGGCGACGGCAGGGGCGATAGGCGGTGTTCCTGGTTCCCCGCAGCCACCAGTTTTTTCACCACTATTGATGATATGGACCTCCATGATGGGCGCATCCTTCAGCTGGACCATGCGGTAGTCATGAAAGTTGGATTGCTCGACGCGGCCTCCGGCGATCGTGATCTCGCCGTAAAGGGCGGCTGTGAGCCCGTAGATGATTCCGCTCTGGATCTGCGCTTCCACGGAGTTGGGGTTGATCGCGGTTCCGCAATCGATCGCCGCGCAGACCTTATGGACTTTGACCTCGCCGGTGTCCGACAGGGAGACTTCGGCGACCTGGGCGACGATCGAATCGAACGATTGCTCGATGGCGATGCCTCGGGCTCGACCGGCGGGTAACGGCGCGCCCCAGTTGGCTTTTTCGGCGGCGGTCTCCAGCACTTTCTTGTGGCGAGGGGAGTCCGTGAGGAGCCTACGTCGATACTCGAACGGGTCCTGGTCGGCCCGATGGGACAGCTCGTCAATGAAGCTTTCATTAAAGAAGCTATGTTGGGTGTGTCCCACACTTCGCCAAGGCCCGATGGGGATCGGCTGACTGGTCGACACGTTTCGGATATCTTGGTTGGCAATCCCGTAGGGGATCTCGGGCGCCTCGTCGGGTTCGTTCTGGCCCACATTGACATAGCGATTGGACCAGGCACGGGGCAATCCGTCGTCCCCGAGCACAGCCTTGAATCTATTGGAAACCGCAGGTCGATAGTAGTCGTGTTGAGTGTCTTCCTCGCGAGACCAGATAAGCTTGACGGGCCGGTCGAGCTCCGCAGCGATTCGGACCGCCTGTTTCACGTAGTCGCCGCGGGCGCGCCGTCCGAACCCTCCGCCCATGTAGTGATTGTGCACGGTGACGTTTTCGGGCGCGATGCCGATCGCTTCTGCGGCGTGGGAGCGGTCCGCCAACGGGTTCTGAGATCCCACCCAGACGTCGCACTGGCCGTCCTTAACGACCGCCGTGCAGTTCATCGGCTCCATGGTGGCGTGGGCCAAGAAGGGAACCGCGTACGCGGCTTCGATGACCTCGGCCGCATCGGCGAGGACCGAATCAGCGTCACCTTCGGCGACGTCGGCCGAGCCAGCATTTTGGGCCAATGCCTCTTCGTAAGACTCGGAGATCTGTTGGCTGCTCACATTGGCATGGGGGCCGTCATCAAAGGTGACTTGAAGCGCATTCAGCGCCATGTGTGCCCGCCAATACTTATCGGCGACGACCGCAACTGCGTCTTCGAGCTGAACGACCTTGATGACGCCCGGTTTCTTGCCTATGGACGCAGGATCGACGGACTTCACGGAGCCTCCGAAGACCGGCGATTGCTTGACGGCCGCATAGACCATACCTGGTAGGTCGATATCGATGCCGAACACCGCGCTCCCGTCGACCTTCGCTGGAATGTCCCGACGCGGCTGCGACGTACCCACGAGGGTGAACTTCGAGCGATCCTTAAGGGTGGGGCTTTGGGGTGGAGCCAGCTTGGCGGCGTCCGTGGCCAACTCGCCGAACGTGGCGGACTTGGCTCCATGAGAGACGACACTCTTGGTCACTGAAATCTCGGCCGGGTCGACATCCCAGCGTTCGGCGGCGACGTTGACCATCATCGCTCTCGCGGCCGCACCCGCGCGCCGGATGCCGGATTCGCCGGTAAACCGGATAGCGGTGCTACCGCCGGTGACCTGGAGGTCCATCGTCGTTCCGATCTTGTAGAGCGTGAAGTCGATGAGGGGCATCAAGAAAGAAGGGATGCTCGTGTCGCCCATGAGAAAGCCCTTGCCGAGGCCGGTATTCGCGTATTCAGGCAGGGCGGGCGCGGGCGTGTAGTCCACCAAATCCCAATCGGCGTCCATCTCTTCGGCCAGCATCATGGCCAACGCAGTGTTCGACCCCTGTCCAAGCTCAGAGTGGGGGGTGATCAGCGTGACCTGGCTGTCGGGGCTGACCTTGACCCACGTATTGAGGTTGACCTCGTCGCCGTCGAGGACCGAGTCCGAGTGGAGCTTGAGCCGGTTTGGGGAAAGGGTGATACCGAGCAGCAGACCACCGCCAGCGAGAGCGCCAGCCCCCATAAAGACCCGCCGAGTGATCTTTGATATCGAAGCCATTACGCCCCCCTCAACTCGTCGAGCGCGTCTCGCATCCGCTGGTAGCTGCCGCAGCGGCAGACGTTAGTAATGGTCTCGTCGACCTCTTCGTCGGTCGCCTTGGGCTTTTCGGCCAACAGTGCGGACACCGCCATGATCACACCGGACTGGCAGTAGCCGCATTGAGGCACTTGGTTGCTGAGCCATGCGGCCTGAACGGGATGAAGCTCACCATCGGTCGCCAGCCCTTCGATTGTGGTGATCTTGGCGCCCTCGGCCGCCTTCACCGGCAAGACGCAGGTGCGCACCGCAGCGCCGTTGAGATGGACGGTGCAGGCCCCACAGGCGGCGATGCCGCAGCCGAACTTGGTGCCCTTCAAGCCGATCTCGTCCCGCAGCACCCACAGCAGCGGGGTGTCCGGCTCTACGACGACGCGATGCTCTTCGCCATTTACAGTCAAGGTGAATGCCACTGATCTGCCTCCTGCTCTTCGCCGGACGGTGCTACCCGTCTGACTTCCTGACAGTCTACGTACAAGATGTCAGATTTCGACTGACACGTTAGGCGTGATATGTCAGGCTGTCAATCAGGGGCAGATGACCGCGCAAGACAGTAAGCGGGAAGCCGTGTTCGAGGCGGCGGCCGACGTCTTCTCAACGTACGGGTTTCGTCGCACGGCAATGAGCGACATTGCCAAGGCGGCGGGCATGTCTCGCCCGGCCCTTTACCTGATGTTCACCAACAAGGAGAGTCTCTTTCGCGAGCTCGCCGCGTTTCGGCAAAACCAAGCCATCGACGAGGCTATCATCAGACTTGCGCGAGACGAGCCCCTCCCCGCCCGTTTCATCGGCGCCATCCTGACCTACGAGAAAGTCTTCTACGAGCCGGTTGCCCAGTCGCCCCATGGTGCGGAGCTGATAGACATCAACCAGAGTATCGCCGCCGATTCCATGAAGGTCGGGAGAGATCGACTACTGGGCCGTTTGGCCGCGGCGCTGGAGGAGGCGGAGGTCCGCGGTGAGGCAACGTTCGCCCACATCCTGCTCACCCCCCGCGCATACGTGGAACTCTTTATGGCGTCCATCAATGGGGTCAAAAAGGCCGCGACCTCGAACAAGGATTTCCGGCGTCGACTGCGTCAGATGGGGGTTATCTTCATGGCGTCCATCGCCGCCAGCTTTGACCGCCCCGAAGGCGCGCCACGTCGAGAGGCGGGTCGTGCCGACGAACGGGAAGACGAGTAGCGTCCCGTCCGTGAAGTAAGGATCTTTTTGGCCGGCTCTTTGTCGGTGCCGAGGCCGATAGTACCGAAGTTAGCGGCCAACATCGGGTACGCTTCGTGGCCCGCCCTCGGCAACAGCGCCAACAGGAGCGTGGTCATATCTCTCGACTTACTCAAAATTCAACTGCGTCGGTCTTGGCACCCGCTGGCGAAAGATGCTGCCGCACGCTGCCGTTCTCGAGAAAGCCAGCTCACGCAAGCGTTTGACTCAAGCCGCGGATAAGGCGCAGGTATCCGCCTTATCCGATATATTTCGAACGAACGCGCCAGCGCGGTCTTCCGGGCACAGGAACCACCCGGCCAGGCGCGGTCATCGCGGGTGGCGTTCGCTGCCCAGCCGGGTCAAGATGCGCAGCGATGGCTACTAGCGTGATTTGCGACATGGACGGGGTTCTGTACCGTGGTCGGAGGCTGATCGAAGGAGCGGAGGAATTCGTCGATCGGCTCGTAGACGAAAACCTCCCGTTCCTTTTCCTCACCAACAACTCCGAGCAGACCCCGGTCGACCTGAAGCGGAAGCTCGAGGGGCTCGGGGTGCGCAGAGTTCAAGAAGAGAACTTCATCACCTCGGCCATGGCCACCGCGCTGTTCCTGAAAGAGCAGGACCAGGGGGATACTGCCTATGTCGTGGGGGGTGGAGGGCTGTCCAGCGAGCTGTACAAGGTGGGCTTTTCGATCTCCGAGCATAGTCCAGACTACGTGGTGGTGGGGAAGACTACGAGTCTGAACTACGACATGCTCCGCACGGCCGTGCGCCTGGTTCGGAAGGGTGCCAAGTTCATCGGGACCAATCCCGATGTCGTCGACCCAACGCACGACGGGGTGGAGCCGGCGTGCGGCGCGACACTAGCCGCGATCGAACGCGCAGCGGGTCGGCGGCCGTACGTCGTTGGCAAGCCAAACGCGCTGATGATGACCATCGCGCTTCGTAAGCTCGGGGTGCACGCCAACGAGACGCTGATGATCGGCGATCGCATGGACACCGATATCGTGGGTGGTCTAGAAGCAGGCATGAAGACGTGTTTGGTACTGTCCGGCGTGACGAGTCGGGAGATGATCGACCAGTTCCCGTACCGGCCGAACCATGTCTTTGACAACGTTGGCCAGATTCGCCCTCGGGATCTGTGATGATCGCCCGTCAGGTTACCATTCCCGCCCTCGTTCGTATCAAGCCTGGTGCGCTGGACCGCCTGGGTGTGTACGCCCAGCGGTACAGTTTCGAGCGGGTGGCGTTCTTGTACAGCGAAGGGCTTCCAGAGCCCCTGCTGAGTCGGGCGACACGGTCTCTCGCTGAACGACGGGTCCAGGTCGTCGACGATGCCGCGGTCACCGACGCCAGCTTCGAAGGCGCTTACGAGCGGTTCAAAGCGCTCCCACCCCGTACACAGGCCGTCATCGGGGTGGGCGGAGGCAAAGCGCTCGACGTCGCCAAGTACGTCGCGTTTCTCGCCCGGATACCGTTCTTATCCGTGCCGGGGTCTTTGTCGAATGACGGCTTCTGCAGTCCGCAGTCCAGCCTGACCTTAGACGGACACCGACGGTCGTTGCCGTCGGCCATGCCGTTCGGAGTCGTCCTCGACACCGAGGTCTGCCTCGACGCGCCGAAGGTCTTGTGGCTCTCGGGGGTCGGGGACCTGGTGGCGAAGTTCACGGCCGTCGCCGATTGGAAGCTCGCCTTTCACGCCCGCGGGACGCCGGTCGACGATTTCTCGGCGTTGCTCTCTGATGCGACGGTACTTCAGTTTCAGGCCCATCCCGAGCGGGACCTGGAAGGGGTGAAGCTCCTCGGAACGGCGCTCATGCTGAACGGTATTGCGATGGGGATCAGCGGCTCATCCCGTCCCGCCAGCGGGAGCGAGCATTTGATTTCCCACGCTCTGGACGCCTCGAGTACGCGCCCGCGGCTGCACGGGATCCAGGTTGGTGTCGCCTCGTACCTGATCAGCCTTCTCCAAAAAGAGAACTCCGAGCTCATCGGTGCTCTACTGGAGCGAACGGGCTTCTGGAGGGCAGTGAGGGATGATCCCTTCAGTCGGAGGGAATGGCTGGAAGCGGCAAGGAGAGCGCCGTCGATCAAGCAGGACTTCTACACGGTGCTGTCTTCGCGGGACTGTCTGCCCGAAATCGAGCGGCTCATCGCCGAAGAGTCTCGCCTAAAGGACTGTTTTACGGACGATCGCTGACGCGGTGTGTTCTCGCCGCGTCGGGCGATTGTCGTCGCTGTCTTCATCCAGCCATTGAGGTAAGCCAGTGTTGGCGGCTAACCTTGATCGGCCGGTCTAGGCCATCCCTCGCGGGCATCTTGTTGCTTCAGTACCATGAGGAGGAAGGCGACGTCGCGCGCACGCTCGCGGTACCTCCGGAGTCGTCCCGACTTGCCGCCGTGTCCAGCCTCTATGTTGGTCACCAGCAGTAGCGGGTTCCTATCGGTTTTGATCGCCCGCAGCTTCGCCACCCATTTCGTCGGCTCGAAGTACTGCACTTGGCTGTCCCAAAGCCCACTGGTCACCAGGAGAGAAGGGTAGTCCTGATCGGCAATGTTGTCGTACGGCGAGTACGAAAGAAGGTAGTCGTAGAACTCGGCCTTCTTCGGATTTCCCCATTCGTTGAACTCGTTGGTCGTCAGGGGGATTGACTCGTCGAGCATGGTGGTCACCACGTCGACGAACGGAACGTGGGCGATCACCCCGCGGTAGAGGTCGGGGCGCATGTTCACGATCGCGCCCATCAGTAGGCCGCCGGCGCTACCCCCTCGGGCGAAGACCTTGTCGCGCGCCGCATACCCCTTTTCGATCAGATACTCCGTGACATCGATGAAGTCCGTGAAGGTGTTCTTCTTCTTGAGGAGCTTGCCGTCGTCATACCACGAGCGCCCCATCTCCTGGCCGCCGCGTACGTGAGCGATGGCCAAAACGAAGCCTCGATTGAGAATGCTCAGGTTCGAGGACTGAAAATACACGGGGTAGGAGCTGCCGTAGGACCCGTAGGCAATCTGCAGCAGAGGGGCGCTGCCGTCGAGGGGGGTGCCTTTCTTGTAGACGAGTGAAACGGGGATCTCGATGCCGTCGTCCGCCGGCGCGAACCGAAACTCGCTGGCGTAGTTCGTCGAGTCGAAATCACCGAGCACCGGTTGCCGCTTCAGGAGTTCCTTGTTTTTCGTCGCTACTGAAATCTCGTAGGTGCTATCGGGGGTCGTCAGCGAGAAGTACCGGTAGCGCAACGTCTTGACGCGCGGATCGGGGAGATCGACCGGTCGCATCGTGAACGTGGGCTCGGAAGCCTCGATGTAATAGGGCTTAGCTCGGCGGGGAAAGACTTTGACGCGCTCGAGACCACCGGAGCGCTCAGCGATGGCAAAGAAGTCGTTGTAGGCCGAGACTCGGCTGATGAATGCATTCTCCTGGTGGGGTACGAGCTCCCGCCAGCGGCTCCGTCGGCGTTTGGTGCGTTCGGTCGCCTGCATGACGCGAAAGTTCTTGGCTTTCCAGTTCGTCCCAATGACGTAACGACCGCCGACATGTTCGATCATATAGAGGTGATCGCGTTCGCGTGGATAGAAGATGCTCGGCTTGCTCGTCGGCCGATCCGCGCGAATCAACCGGGTCTCCGTAGCTACCGTGCTGTCTAGGTCGATCATGACATACCGACCCGACTTCGCTCGCCGAACACTCATGTAATACGAGGTGTCTTTTTCCTCGTACACCAGAGCCGGCGTTCGCATCGATCCCAAGCGGTGACGGCGGGCTTTGCAGCCGCGCAGGGTGGTTGGATCTCTTTCGACGAAGAATAGAGTTCGACTGTCGTTTGCCCAGGCCAGGCTGGCAGCGAGGTTGCTCGCGGTGTCCGGCAGCAGCTGGCCCGAGGCGAGGTCCTTGATGTGCAGACGGAATTGTCGGCGTCCGATCGTGTCTACCGCGTAGGCCAACTTGCTTCCATCCGGACTGACAGCCCACTTGCCGACGCTAAAAAAACTCTTCCCGGCCGCAAGCTCGTTTTGATCGAGCAGGACTTCTTCCGGCGACTCGAGGCTGCCCTTTTTGCGGGCCAAGACCGGGTACTGCTTCCCCTCGTCGTAGCGACTGTAATACCAGTATCCGTTGTCGAAGTACGGCACTGTAGCGTCGTCTTGCTTGAGACGCGCGATCATCTCTTTGTACAGCTCCTCCTCGACGTCTCGATGTCGGCGGGTGAGCGCCTGAGCGTAACTATTTTCCGCCTTGATGTACGCGAGCACGTCCGCTGACTTGCGCGTATCGTCCCGCAGCCAATAGTAGGGATCTTCTCGGTTGCCGTGAGGCGACTCAACGATGAAGGGGCGCTTGTCGGCGATGGGGGGTTGGGGCTCCGGTAGCGATGCAGGCTTGCTGGCCGGCACAGAAGCCGGCGCACTGGCGACGTTTTTCGGCGTCACCGGCGGCTGATGGCCGCACGACAGGAAGCCAATACTGAGCAGGGGCAAGAGGCAAGAACGGCTGATCATGGCGCCGGGATGCTAGCAGAACCTCCCGTGCACCTGGGAGCGCCGGTTTCACGACGAACCTCTGCGAACCAGGGCGATCGATACCCCGTTTGTCTGCGGATCTGCTCGGGATCGCTGACGCGAAGCGCGCTTCGAAGGCGTCCCGCGTCAGGCGAGGCTCGAGACTTTGGGGGCAGCCTTCCTCGAATGCGTCGAGTGGCGGCGTGTAGGCGTCACTCGAAGTGTGACGGCTTCAAAGATGTTGGGTGGTCCTCGTTCTTGTGAAGTACCGGCCCGCGGGCTCGCGCGTATCGCCGTCATACCGCTGGCGACGAACGCCAGCGGAAGAAGGAAGGATGAGAATATGAAGACGAACAACGTCGGAGCCGTTACGGCCCTTACGCTGAGCCTGATCGTCAGCGCGCCTGCGGCGGCGAGCGACGGAAAAGCGCGCACGCCGACTCGGGTCATCGTGACCATCGAGAACCTCGCCCCGAGCTTCGGAACGCTCCTGACCCCGGTTTGGGTCGGCTTTCACGAGGGACAGTTCGATACGTACGACGGTAACACGCCGGCGAGCAACGACCCACGCCCCGGTTCGGTCGCGATGGAACGGCTGTGCGAAGACGGCAACAACGGACCGATCAGCGAGGACTTCGCCGATCTCTCGGCCGGCGTCGACGCTACGATTGCCGGCCCCAACGGGCCGCTGGCTCCCGGCGACGTCGTGACCAAGACGTTCCTGCTCGATGCCCATGACGCGAACCATCGCTTCTTCAGCTATGCGTCCATGATCTTACCCTCGAACGACTTCTGTATTTCCAACGGCAGCCCGGTGCGTCATCCGGTCTTTGATGAGTCCGGTCAATTCGTTGCGCGCGACTTCTTCGTGGTGGGCGCCGAGGTGTTGGATGCGGGAACGGAGGTCAACGACGAGCTCCCCGCAAACACCGCGTTCTTTGGTCAGGTGACCCCCAACACGGGCGCGGACGAGAATGGCACCATCGGCACGCTGGGCAGCGATCGCCCCGCGGTCGGCTTTCGTCCCCGCGGCGAAGGTGGCGTGCTGGACGACCCGCGCTTTCGCATGGCGGACTTCCTCGCCGCCGGCTACCCGGTCGCCAAGATCAGCTTCGTAGCGGCGCCGGCGATCACTGACCGCGTTGATTTCCACGTCCGACTCGAAGGGCGAGCCCGAGGTTTTGGCCACTATCGCCTGAAGGAGAACGGCACTGTTCTCAAGTTCGACCATGTGTATACACGGCTTCGCGGCGTGACCGGCGCGATGCTCCACCTCGCGGAGACCGGCGCCGCGGTGGCGCGGCTGCTGCCGGAGGACCTATCGAACCTCGGTCGCCGGGCGAGACGGAATCTGCGCCATTATCTGAACGGGCAGATCGGCGTCGAGTCGCTCACCGGCCCATTCGCGGGTCAGCCGCTGGATACGTTGATTCGGGCCATCCTCGACGGCCGGATCGAGGTGCGGATTCAGACGCGGTCAGAACCCGACGGGGCGGTGCGCGGGGCGTTGGTGACCAAGTAGCGCCTAGGTTCCGGCTCCGACCATCGGATCGCGGGCGCTTTCATCAGGAGAATGGGCCCTCTAAAATCCGAGTATGGTCTGCTGGGATGACTATCGGTTCGTGCTCGCCGTAACCCGGGAGGGCAGTCTGTCCGCCGCGGCCCGTAGCCTCTCCGTCTCCCAGCCGACCGTCGCTCGTCGCCTTGAGCAGTTGGAGGCCGACCTGCGGGTCAAGCTCCTCACCCGCAACGGGAGTCAGGTCGAGGTCACGGAGGCCGGGCGAGAGATCAGTCGCTTCGCCGAGCGCATCGAGCAAGAGGCTGAAGCCATTACGCGGTGCATCGATCGTCGGCGTACCGGCGACCGACCGCACGTCAGCGTGTCGACGACCCGCGGCCTCGCGATGCATTGGCTGCTACCGCATCTGGCCCGCTTGCGCTCCGCATCGTTCGCTCGTCTATCCATTCAGGTGTCGTTGGATTTTGCCGACATCGGTCATTACCAGGCCGACCTTGCCGTGCGCATGAGCAGTCCGGGCGACGAGAATCTGCTCGGCCGTCGAGTCGGCGACGTACACTGCGGTTTGTACGCGTCGGACACGTACCTCGAGCGCCATGGGACCCCCGAAACGCTGGCCGCGCTCGTGGACCATGGGATCATCGGGTCGGAAGGAAAGATCGCGGATCTGCCTCAGGTCAAAGCGCTCAATGAGTGGACGCGCGGGGACCCGACGATGGGCAGCGACTGCGTCGCGGTCCAGATCGAGATGGCCCGGCATCACCTGGGCGTCGGCGTGTTCCCGTGCTTCATGGCCGACGCATTTCCCGACCTGAAACGTATCTTGCGGAAGGCGCTCGATGTCCCCGTCGAGCTGTGGGTTCTCATGAACCCGGATCTGAAGGCCAACCGCGGCGTTCGCGAGGTCTACGACTTCCTGATTGAAGCCGCGAAAGCCGACGCGCCGATGCTCACCGGTCGCGGCGATGCGACCGGATGACTCCCTATTCGCACCGGCGCGAGAATGCTGGTCTTAGCGACGGCTCATAGATAAGATCTTAAGCCGACGGTTCGGCCCCGCTTCCTGGCTGCGGACGGCGCCCTTCGTGGCG
>JANQQN010000257.1 GCA_028289325.1 Myxococcota bacterium
CTTCCTGGCGATATCGGGCACCCATGACCAGGCGCTGCAGGCGGCGGCGTCCGCGGAGTGGGGCATCGAGCATCCCGTCGCGTCGGCCATCCGCGAGGCCGCTCGGCAGCGCGGTCTTGCGCTCGACTCGACAGGAACACGGACCGTAACGCCGGGAGAAGGCGTGACGTGGATCCGGTCCGATGGCCGCAAGGTTCGGGTAGGACGACCAGCATGGGCGCTCGGCCCGGCGATGGAGTCGCTATCCGGCTCCGCGGTGAGCCGCGAGGCGGCGGTCGCCGTCCACGTCCCCGAGGAAGGAGCAGGGCGGTGGATGCTGCTGGACCGACTGCGGCCCGAAACGAAGACGACGATCGACGCGCTCCGTCGCGAAGGCTTCATGGTGGCGATGTGGTCCGGAGACGCCGCCGGCCCCGCCGCGACGGTGGCCAACGCCTTGGACATCATCGACGCTCGCGCCGAACAGAGTCCTGAGGACAAGGCGGACGGCGTCCGTCAACTCGCGGCGCAAGGGCGCCACGTCGCCTTCGTCGGTGATGGTGCGAATGACGCGCCCGCGCTGTCGGAGGCCTACCTGGGCATCGCCTCGACGGGCGCGGTCGAGGCCGCGATCTCCGCCGCCCCCGTCGTATTGCTCGGTGGTGGCGTACGCGCAGTGACCGCTGGTCTCGCGCTGGCTCGTCGAACACGGCGGATAGTGGGACAGAATCTGGTCTGGGCGCTCATCTACAACGTGGCGGCCCTGCCCCTCGCGGCGACGGGCACGATCTCGCCCGTCGTGGCGGCGGGGGCCATGCTCCTCAGCTCGCTGACCGTCGCATTTAACGCCCTGCGGCTCTTGCGAACGACCACGGAGCCGGTGACGGTAAGGCTTGAGGAGTACGCCTCGGCCCTCGAGCCGCAGTCGTAGCGTGCTTGACCCGAGGCGCAGCCTTCATGCCTCGCCGACGCGCTGCCCGCGCATCATCGTGCATCCGAAGCGGTCCTCCGACGGCTTCGGTGTGCATCGGGCCCGGTCGGCTGGTCTCTCCGTCACCGTTGCCTCGCCTTTCAACCGGGTGTATCACACCCGCGTCATGCGGCCGTATCTCAAGGATATCTTGCTCGTTGCACTCATGATCGGGACCGGCTTCCTCGCGCGATCACAGTGGATGGCGCTGGAGGAGAGAACGGACCGCCTGTCAAAGACGCAGATAGAGTTCGCCCAACGAGCGCAAGAGGCGATCAACACCCCTGAGCAGTCGGGCTATCTCGGCCGGATTCAGAGCTTCCTTCAAGTCTACAAACAGGACGTCATCAAAAGCCACGGGGGCCGAGTCGAGTGGTCCGACGAAATGCAAAACAAGGTCGTGCGGCAGCTCGAAAACGGCGTTATCGACGAGACCCAATACGAACAGAAGACGCAGGTCCTATCCCTCGTCAAGAGCGCCTACGCGACCTTGCTCGACGCTCGATGGAGATCGCAACTCACCCATCTCGGTAAAGGCGATACTCGGCTCGACATCTACCGGATCCAGCACCGCAACGATTCTGCGGGCCAAGCCGTCCTCGAAGCCGACTTCTTCCTCTGGGGAATCGAGCCCGAAACCCAGATAACTTGGGGACAAAGGGCGACCAGGTATTGGCAGGAGCCCGCATCCGCCGGTCAGCCAGACACCCCCCTTCCTCAGGATCAGGCCCCGCCCAAAAGCGCCTCTGAGGCCCAGGTGGTGATGACTCGAAACGAGGGCTCCGCGCGACCCGCCGTATTCGTCCACGCGCCGACGCGGGTCGTTTCTCGTTTTCCGAGCTACGTGGCCATCGGGACGTTACGGCTCCCCCCGATTCCGGAGTCGGCCACCCTGATGGACATCGAACTCGCGTACACGGTGCGAAAGAGCGAAACGGATCACGAAACTCGTTTGAACTGGAACAGGGTGCCCATCGCGACCGCATGGCGCAGCAGCGACGAGGCCCCGGCAATCGAAGAAGAGAACACGACGGCCGAGTGAATCTGATCTAGGCGACGGCAGCTCTCGTCACGCTGCGCTCCACGCCGCTGGTGGCGAGCCCCCGAAGAGCAGCCTGCCGTCGCCAGCGATGCCATCGAATCGATAGGTGCTTCCTGCAGTTTGTGTTACTTGTTGGCTCGCGCCAGCGCAGTGGCTGGCGGGAGGCATTCGATGTGGTGGAAGTACGCAGGATTCGGACAGTTCATGATCCTCAATCAGCTTAAGGAAGACACGTTTGAAGAGGGCGATGACGGGAGGAAGACGCACGTCCATCCTGGCCAACTGACCGAAGTCCGGATGAGTGGGCGATCGATCAACACCATTCTCGGCAGTCAGAAGACCGTTGTCGTGTCCTTGAATGAGAGGCTGCTCCAGAAGCCCGGCACCTCGGGCCAGTTCAATCTGGGCTGGAAACTTCTTATGGGACCTCCGGTGCCAAATACTTGGTCATTCGACTATTCCATCTATGGACCCAAGAACGAGCATGAAGCGGTGTCGGGCCGAATTGCGATTCCAACGCCGAGAGGACGCCGCTCGATCATGCGGTTCACCTTTCATTACGCTCTCGATGACCACCATAACGTCTGGTACGCGGTGAAGGCCGACAGCTTGGACTGGCGCAATGAAACGTGGGAAATGGGGTCCACTACCCTGCTCGGCGACACACCCGCGGTTCGGGCAACTTCACCTGCGCATACAGGCTGAACCTTGCTTTTTGCCGTCTATGCGATCGCTCGCTTTCGACTCCAGTTGAAGTGAAGTCGCCGGAAGATCGACATTCGCTCCACGAGCGTTTTTCCTTCGAAGTGGTCCATCTCATGCTGCACGCAGACAGCGTGCATCCGTTCGAGGTCTCGCTCAAAAAACACGCCGTCTCGATCTTGAGCCCGAACTCGGATGTTTACCGCCCGCCAGATGTTCACCTTGGTCCCCGGAAGCGACAGGCAGCTTTCTTCGACCAGGCCAATGAGCGCCTTCTTGGTAATCTCGGGGTTGATGTATACCTGAGGATCGGAAGCGTCGCCCGACAGATCCATCACCATCACTCGGCGAAGGTCGTTGACTTGAGGCGCGGACAAACCGATCGCCGACTTGGCCGCGTACATGGTGTCGAACAGGTCATCGATCAGGCGCCACAGGCTCTGGTCGAAGACGGTGACCGGCTGCGACTTGAGCCGCAGCCGAGGATCTGGATATTCGAGAATCTCGAGCTGGGTCATTCGGTCCCCCTTAGGCCTCGCCAGAGCTGGGCGCGACGGTGAAGCTACTCGCGTTTGTCTGGTCTGCCGATCGGCCAAATCGGCGCCTGACGAGGGGGATCGTAGCCCACAACGTCACCGCCAGCAGGACGATCTCCAGCACGTAGACGGCGTTGTAGCCTACGATAACGCTCTTGAGGTCGTTTGAAGTAAACACGGCATTGACGCCGTCCCGGATGACGCCGCTGAAGGCCATCGCCAACCCAGCGGCGGTCGCTTGGACGGATCCCCAAGCACCGATCGCGATGCCGGCCTGGGATTTCGGGGCGAGATTCATGGTTGCCGTCAACGTCGCGTGGCCGAAGATCGCGCTGCCGAACCCGATCAAGAAGTTGCCAACCAGGAACAACGGCAGCAGCCCCAAGCCCGGTGCGGCCAAAACGAAGATGAAGCCCGGTATCCCGAACACGGCCCCCTGCTGGGTGACTCGATACACGTCGTCGCCGCGATTGAGGACATACGACGCATAACCAAATCCGATGAGACCGCCGGCGGCGAGAAGCGCGGTCAGCTTCGTCGTGTAGGCCACATCCAGGCGAAGCACCTGCCCGCCGAAGGGCTCGAGCAGAACGTCGGCCAGACCGAAGGCCAAGGTACCGATGCCTACGATAACCAAACGACGAACGGTGTGTTGCCCTTCGCAGAACTTCGCCCACGATTCCAGGAACGTGGGATCCCGCGTGGTCCGTCTCCGACCTCGAGGCGGGTTGCGAGGCTCCTGCTTCCACATCGCAATCCCGTTGAGGATCAACGTCACGACCGAGCACGTCGAAATGACCTGCATCAGGCGGCCGTTCGAGTAGTCCGCCAACGCCATTCCAAAGAGGAGGGCGCTCACGATCATGCCCAACAGCAGGGTGACGTACATGAGACCGACGACTTTGGGGTGTGACTCGGGCGGTGTGAGGTCGGTGGCCAATGCGAGCCCCGCCGTCTGGACCGTATGCATCCCCGCGCCGACCAACAGAAAAGATAGGCCCGCGGCCACCTGCCCGAGCAGCGAAGACCACTCCGCCCCCTCGCCTCTGGTCGCCAGCAGCAGCAACGAGAAAGGCATGATGGCGAATCCGGAGAACTGGGCCAGGGTGCCCTTCCATATGAAGGGCACGCGCCGCCAGCCGAGTTCGGAATGGTGGGTATCCGAGCTGTGTCCGATCAGCGCCCGAAAAGGAGCAGCCACCAGGGGTAAAGCCAGCATTACGCCGACGAGAGAAGCAGAGACCCCAAGTTCCACGATCATCACGCGATTCAGCGTTCCGACCAGTAGAACCATGACCATTCCGACGGACACCTGAAAGAGCGAGAGTCTCAGGAGCTTGTGGAGCGGCAAGTCGGGCGTCGCGACATCCGCGAACGGCAGATAACGAGGCCCGAGGGCCATATACGCCTGGACAATTCTCTGGCTGAGGCTGTTCATTCGATCCCTCTCCCGCCTCGTTGGCCGACCTCAGCGGCGCTCTTTGCGACGCTGAACCAGCAGAGGCATGCCGACCATCGACGACAGCCGGAACTTGGAGAGAAGTGGAATGCTGAAGCTGCTTGTCCGGCCCGCTTTCGGCGACCTCAGCAATGGAACGGCTGAGAAAGCGTGTTTTTGGCCGGCCGTTGACACATGAATCTTGATCGCGCCGCTTTGGTAGAGTATCGACTCCGCGCCCGCCCCGTAGAACATCGGGGCGTCGACAACCAGGATCGACTGACCGGCCGCGAGGGCCTTACGCATACGATTGGCCATGGGTCGGAGCATTTCGTCGAAACGCCCTCCATCGAGCGTCTCCTCGAGACGACTCACGTCCGCGCGCCCAAAGGTCTCCAATCTTTCGGGGGCCAGTCCACCTTGGATCAGCTTTTCAGCTGTCTCCTTTAACCGCTCTTCGTTTTCGTACAATGCTGCATAAACAACCATTGGCTTCTCCCCGAGGCGCGGTGGCGAATCAAATAAGTCGGAGTGGGGCCCGAAATGACTCGGACCCCACTCGACCATTCATTCGACCTTCGTCGCCAGTTCTTTTCGAGCAACTGGGACGCCGCCGGATTGCGTCAACGCCTATCCGCCAGCTCCAAAGTTCACGAAGCTCTTGAAGAACGGCGAGTTGACGGCCACAAAGTAGTGAACCGTCAGTGAAGTCAACGCCAAGGCGATGAAGAAGATCGGCACGCCGACGGTCGGGCTCACAACTGTCCACATACGTCCGTTATTCATGCGGTCCTCCCTAGCCCAGCCACGGGGTCAAAGCTGCCGTGAGGGCGTGCGCAATCACCGAAACGACGAAGAACACGCGCGTCCCGTCGATCAGGTATTTGTGCAGTTCCTCCGACTCCTTGAGCGTCAATCCAGTCGGCCACACCCGATCAGGATCATCAAAGTCTTCAGCCATCTAATACCTCCAACACGGAGCGGCCTCAGAGGGACCGCATCCATTCATTGCGCCGATGTCCCGCGGGAGGTTGCGTCTCCCTACACGTTCAACGGAGCGCTCGAACACTGCACTAGCATTTTCCTGGAGTCAACGGACCTTGTCACTCGTCAATGTACAGTTAGAGTGACACCCGTGGATGGCGCGACAGCAGCGTATACCATTGATAATAAACGACAATTTGCGCTCACGGGGATACTGCGAGGCCCGTGAAACGGCCGACCTGGCCGATAAAAGAGCGATCGCCGCTTATGTGATTTGGGTCGAAATTCGCAGAATACGGCCAAGCTCACGTGAATAACGCGTCGCATTTAGGGGTACCGGTAGGTCGGTAACGCATACGGCGGGCGCGGCTCGATGCTTCATCGGCGGGCGCTCAGGATCTCGAACCGATCCCGCGCCCGACGACCTGGAGCCCGATCTGGCTCACTTGAAGATTTCGTGTCGTCGCTGAAGGGCCTCTGAGAGGCGCTCCTGGTCACCTGCCGCGGCCGTCGAGGCGACCTAGCCTTCCCCCAAACGCTCCCGGACGCGAAAGCGCCAACCGGCGGCACCGACCGGGCCCAGCACGAAGGGGCGCCCGCTAACAATGTGAAAAAGCTTCTCGACCGCCTCTTCCTCGAGGATCGCCCGCCGTCTTTCCGACCGCCTACCGATCCCCGTTCACTGATGTGCCGCTCTTCGGCACGGCCGTACCCGCCGACATCGGCGCCGTTTCAACACGGCCACCGCCCGGCGATTCGATTCAATAGCGCTCCTTCGGAACAAGCACGCTGCCCAGAACCCGACGGCTCCTGCCAACTAGTTCGCGGGATATAGCGGACCTCACGTCACAACAGGTCTTCTACCCTGGCGTCACCTCGATTCTTTTCCGGGAAAATACTGAAACGAAGGAGCGCGATCGCTCCCCTGCCGCATTTGGCATTCGTTTGTAGCGAAGGCTGTCTTGTCCTCATCTCGAAGAAGACGGTACGGTTATCGAACGCTCTTCGACCGGCTCGCCGCGCAAGCGAGTCTGACATTCGAGTCTGACCAGCGACCGAGTCGGCGACCCGGCGTTGAGCGGCGATCTTATTGGGGACGACCCTCGGTCCGAGGCCACCGTTCGGAAGCTCAGGAGGAGCTCTCGACGCGAGGGCGCCGACAAAGGCGCCGGTCTCAACAAGGGGGTCAGCAAGAACTAGGAGGGAACAATGAAACATGTGCTTCGCAGCTTCATCCTGTTGGCTGCGATACTGAGTGTAGTACCGGCGTACGCGACGACGGTGCTCCAGATGAACTTGGCGCTGATGCTCGATCACTCGGAGCGTGTCTTCGTCGGACAGGTCATCGACATCAGCGAAAAGAAGGTATTCACCGCCGGTGCGGAGCTTCCGGCGACCGTCTATAGACTCAGAGTCAGCGACGCCTTCAAGGGTCAGTATCAAGAGATAAAGGGCATCAAGTTTGCCGATGTTACGATGATCGGTTCGCTGAAGATGGCGCTCGCAGGGCGGCACGGGATCGCCGGCTTCCCCGTGCTCAAGCTTGGGGAGGAGTATCTGCTGCTGGTCGCGCCGACCAACGACAAGGGCCTGACCTCGACCGTCGGCCTCGGACAAGGTTGCTTTCACCTGACCGGTCGCGAAGACGCACGCGTCGCCTTGAACACCGCCAACAACGTCGGACTGTTCAAGAACATGAACGCTTCAATGGCCGACGGGGTGGCCGTTCCGTATCCTGACTTGGCCCGAATCATTCGGCAGCTCATCGGAGGTCAACAGTGATGATACGGCAACGAGTCGCTATGGTCTTGTCCGTGTTGGTGCTCGCGATGATGACCGAAGGCACCGCGTCAGCGAGTGGGCCGCTGTTCCAAAACCCGCAAGATCCGGACGGCGTGCAGCGCTGGCCGGACGGCGGAATCGACATCCCCTTCAACATCGACGCGGGCAACCTCGGTGACGACGAGCCGGCCCTCGGGCCGCTGACCCGTGGCCAAGCGGCGAACGCCGTCGTTCAAGCGTTCCTTAGGTGGCAGAGCATCGAAACCGCGTCCGCATCGTATCTCGAAGGCCCAGCCCTCGACTTCGACATCGATGCGTCCAATATCGGTCCTTTTGTTCTCCCCCTCCTCACCGGAGTTCAGAATGCCCCGGACGGCGTAAGCCCGATCATCTTCGACATCGACGGTTCGGCGTTTACCGCCCTCGGCCTGCCGTTCGGTGTATTGGGCTTCGCAGGAACGGATACCTCCGACGCCAACGGCGACTCGCTGGAGGCGGTGGCTGCCCTCAACGGAGGAACGATCGAAACGCTCATCTCACTGGCCGATTTCGAGGGCGTCATCTTTCACGAGTTCGGACACTACAGCGGTCTCGGTCACACCGTGGTCAACGGGCAGAACATCGCGCTCGGTGATGCCACCGGCCCTTCGCCGAACAATACCTACGGAGACGCGCCGGCCGACCAAGTAGAGACGATGTATCCGTTCGCCGTCGACGGGGGCGGTCAAGTCGATCCCCATCAGGATGATATCGCCTATTACTCCTTCCTCTACCCCGCCACCGCGTTCGCAAGTAAGGGGACGATCACGGGGACCATTCGCGATCCGAACGGCAACCCGATCCGCGGCGTGAACATCATCGCCCGCAACGTCGACAACCCCTTCGTAGACGCCGTTTCCGCAATTTCGGGAGACCGTGGCCCCAACGCGAACGCGCCCGACAACGGAGCTTTCACCATCAACGGTCTCACTCCCGGAGCGGCCTATACCATCCACGTCGACCAGATTCTGGACGGAGGATTCAGCACCACGCCCATCTCATTGCCGGGGCCGGAGGAGTTCTACAACGAAGGCGAATCGAACAACGTGACCGCCCCCGACGACCCGACGGTCGCGACCGCGATTCCGATCGTCGCCGGCGAAACGGTCACCAACATCGACATCATCTTCAACACGCCTGGACCTGGCGACCCGCTGCCCATCGGTGATGAAGACTTCGTGGAGTTGTTCCCGCCATTTCCGATCACGTTTTGCGGCGAGACGTACAACAGCTTGTTCGTGCACGATAATGGCTTCGTTACCTTCGGAGCCGGCATTCCGGGCTTCACCTTTGCCGAATCGGCAGGTGCACTGTTGACCGGCCCGCCCCGCGTGGCGGGTATCTGGGACGACTACGACCCATCGGCCGGGGGTACGGTTTCTTTCGAGCAGACCAACAACAGCTTCACGGTCGTCTTCGACGAGGTGCCCGAGTTCATCACCGGCGGCGCGAACAGCTTTGAGATCACGTTCTTCGCCCCGCCGCGCGGCGACGACGACGACGACGATGATGATGACCGTTCCTTCGCGGCGCCCGGCAGCCGATTCGAGCTTCGGATCGGCGACATCACGCTGACCGATGGCCTTTCCGGCTTCAGCTGTGGAGGCGCGATCGCCACCGGATTCGAGCCGGAAGTCGACCTCACGGCGCAACGACGACAGATCCGGACGCGCGGGGAAGCGGCGATCTACGAAGTGTTCACCGCCGGCGAAGAACCGAACGACCTGGCGGGCCAACGTCTGCGGTTCAAGGGTACGTCTGGCTTCAGTGACGAGCTCGAACCTAACGACGTCCCCGCTGACGCGGCCAGGATCCACCTGCCCTTCGACAGCATCGACACCTTCACCGATATCAACCCCGCGGGCGCAGACGTTGACTGGTACACCTTTACCGCCGCCGCCGACACTACGGTCGTCGCGGAGATCACCGCCGGCCAGCTCGACAGCTTGATCGGCTTGTTCCGGGTTACGCGTACGCCCATCGGAGGGGCCGGAGGCGATGATGATGATGATGACGACGACGACGACGACGACCCACGGTTCGACGTCAGCGTGGAACAAGTGGCGATCGACGACGACGGCGGCGCTGGCTTGCTGTCCCGTATCGTGTTTCCGATCGCCGAAAGCGGCGAGTATGCGCTCGCGGTGACGACGTTCCCCGACACCGAATTTACCGGCGCCGGCGGCACAGGGGGACGCTACGTCGTCGATGTGCAAGCGATCGACGGCCTCTTGCTCGACCTCGGCGATGACGACACGCAGGAGCTCGGTCTCAACTTCACGTTCCCCTTCAACGGGGTCAACTACACCTCGGTCTTCGTCAACTCGAACGGCAGTCTGAGCTTCGGGGAAGGGAGTACGACGTTCTTCACAACGCTCGCCAACTTCTTGAACGGCCCGCCGCGGATCGCGCCGCTGTTCGACGATCTGTCTCCGAACAACGGCGGACTGGTGACCGCGAGCAGCGAACCGAACTCGTTTACGGTGTCTTTCGACGGCGTACCTGAATTCATCGCGACGGGCGCGAACACGTTCTCGGTGACGCTCTTCGACACGGGCGCGGTCAGCATCGTATACGGTGGTTTGACGGCGGCCGACGGCATCGTGGGTGTCACCGAAGGTAACGGCGCGGCCGACCCGGGGGCCATCGACCTGTCGGCCGCGCCGAGCCTATCGGCGGTCGGGACAACCTACGAGTCTTTCGAGACCACGCTCGACAACGACCTCGCCAACACCACGCTCGACTTCGACAGCCCGTAGTCCACCTCCCGGTGGGACCTGCCGGCATCCCCGACTGTTGACTCGTTCCTCGAACGGCGTTCGGTCAACGGAAGCCCCATGTGGGCTTCCGTGACTTCAACGCCATATCATCGCCATTCGACGACCGCGGCCCGGTGATGCTCGACGTCACTCTGGTTGCTGGTGCGAGCAGTAATCGGTATCTGCGTGGGGATGCCATCGCTATCCGGGCGGACGCCCAAAGTGCTGTTGTCGATCGCGGGCCTGGGACTTGCCGTCGGTGTATCCCGATCGGCGGCGGCAGAACACGACCCGTGGGCCGTCGAGCCCATCCACGGCGAGATCGGTGTGTTTGGTGGTGCCCTTATCTTGCCGGACGATCATGAGCTCTACGACGCGACGGCGGGCATCGAGCAACGTGCGCTTCAACAGGTGAGCGGCACCGTCGGCGGACGAGTCGCATTCTATCCCGCCAGCTTCTTGGGCCTCGAGATCGAAGGTGCGTTGTCGCCCAGCGGTATCCGCGACGGCGATGGCTCGGCGATCCTCTACCGAGCCGGCGGCCACATCGTGTTGCAGTACCCCGCGCGGTTTTCGGTGTTCGCGCTCGGGGGCTTGGGGGCGTACGGCATCATGTCCGATGCCGACGTCCAGGGTGACGACCTCGACCTCGCGGCCCACTGGGGACTCGGTCTCAAGTTCTGGATCACCGAGGGTTTCGGCTTCCGGGTAGATGGGCGCCAGATCATGACCGGGTGGGCGGAACAAGGCGCCGAGGACGGCGAACTCAGCCTGCACTACGAGGCCTTGGGGGGGCTCGTCTTCTCTTTCGGCCGTCATGCGGGTGTACCGCCCGACGGAGACCGCGACGGGGTACCTGACCGCGACGATAGATGTCCAAAGCGAGCCGCCGCTACTTCCGATGGTTGTCCGCCCCCCGACGCCGACGCCGATGGCGTGATCGACAGCGACGACCGGTGTCCTTCCGTCGCCGGCCAGGCGCCCGACGGATGTCCTCCTGATAGCGACAAAGACGGCGTACCGGACGCCAAAGACAACTGTCCGCAGAAGCGTGGCTCCCCCGAGAACGGCTGCCCGGACTCGGATGGCGACGGGGTGCACGACGATAAAGATGAGTGTATCGACCAGGCCGGCACGCTGGCCAACGGCTGTCCGGATCCCGACCCCGACCAGGACGGGCTGACCGGCGAGCAAGACATGTGTCCTGAGGCTTCCGGAACGCCGCCCACGGGCTGCCCGAAGAGGGTTCAAGACCTCCTCACGCTGAGTCGGGGCATCAAGTTTCGTTCGGGGCGCGCCCAGATCGCACCGGCCTCGATCTCGAGTCTGAATCAAGCGTTTGCGATCCTTCAGGCCTATCCGAACCTCAAGCTCGAGATCTCGGGCCACACCGACAGCGCGGGCAACGCCGACGCGAACCTGAGGTTATCTCGTCTGCGAGCCAATCTCGTGCGGGCCTATCTCATCGACCTTGGTATCGACCGCAATCGGCTGACCGCGGTCGGCTACGGGGAGACCGTCCCCATCGCGAGCAATCGAACCCGTGCCGGCCGTTCCACGAATCGCCGAATCGAGTTCCGCCTGCTAAGGTAGCCGAAGGGTCCTCGTTCCGCATCTCGGTGCGGTCCCCGACAGAAGCCCAGGTGGAAACGCCGGTGCGACGCAGTAGACTGCGGCTGTGATCGCGCGACTTTCGATGTACGTCTTGGCCGGGGCCTTCGCCGCCTGCGGCCCCAGTCGGGCCTTGACGATCTCGGCCACCGGCCACCGCCCGCCGGCCCACGTCGACCGCGCAGGTCGTGCGAACGTGGCCGCGTTCTTCCGGCGACCCAAGGTCTCCCACGTCCGCCTATCACCCGACGGACGCCGCCTCGCGGGGGTCATATCGAAAGACGGCCTGGAAATGGTGGTCGTCATTCCCTTGAATGGTGACCCGGCACGCCCGATCGCGAGTCTCGAACGAGACGAGCGATTCACCAGCTGGACCGTCGGCGAACTCGGATGGGGCAGCGACAGTCGAGTGTTGGTCTCGGTTTGGATGCCCAATCTCCGATCGTCGTGGGTTCGCTCCCGACAAAGCCGGCTTCTGGTTGTCGACCTTGCCACTACGAGCCTGAAGTATCTCGGAGACTCCTGGCCGCGTCAGGAGTACATGCAGTTCCAAGACAACATCATCAGCTTCCTCCCCAACGACCCGACCGGCGTTCTGATCGGACTGTGGATGCCCGGCCAGCGTGGGGTCGGGGCCCGCCGCGTAGACATCGAGAGCGGCGACCTCAAGACCGTGGTCTCTCCTCGCCGCGGCACGCTATCGTGGGCCGCCGATCACCGCGATCGAGTACGGGTCGGATGGGGCTCAGCGCGCTCCGGGGGCCGTCATTTCATGCTGGCGCGTAGCGGTGACGACGACGACTTCGAGGAGATTCTGAGCGCAGACTCCGATGACGACACCACAAGATTCAGCTTCGCGGCCTTCGCCCAAGACCCAAAGACGATCTACGTCTACTCGTTATCGGGGCGCGCCCGCACCGCTATCTATCCATTCGATCTGGAGACAAAAGAGATGGGTGAAGCACTGTTCTCTCACCCGGACGTCGACGTGGATTCGATCTCGACCTCAAACGTCGACGGCCGGCTGATCGCCGTCTCGTACGTCACCGATCGGCCGCAGATCCACTACTTCGACGGCGTCCGTCGCCAGCTCCAACAGCGGGTCGACACCGCTCTTCCCGGCCGCACCAATGCGTTCGTCAGCAGCGATCGAAGGGAGCAGCGATTCGTCATCCTTTCGAGCGGCGATGTCGCACCGCCGTCTTTTTTCCTCTTCGACGCGCAGACGAACGCCCTGTCCCGGCTCTTTGACGCTTATCCTGAGCTCATGAAGGCGAAGCTGTCATCGATGGAGCCCATCCGATACACCGCGCGCGATGGCCTGGAGATCCATGGCTACCTGACGCGACCGAGCAGCGGGAGCGCGCCTTTCCCGTTGATCGTCATGCCCCACGGTGGCCCTTGGGTGCGAGATGTATGGGGGTGGGACCGGGTCGTCCAGTTTCTCGCTAGCCGGGGGTTCGCCGTATTACAGCCTAACTTTCGCGGTTCCGACGGCTACGGCTGGGACTTCCGCAACCGAGGTCGGGGGCGCTGGGGCCTTGAAATGCAAGACGACATTACGGACGCCGCCCGATGGGCGGTCCGCGAGGGCATCGCCGACAGGGACCGCATCGGCATCTACGGCTCGAGCTACGGAGGTTATGCGGCCCTTCGCGCCCTTCAAAAGGAGCCGGAGATCTTTCGCGCTGGCGCCAGCCACGCCGGCGTGACCGACCTTCCGATGCTGCTCAACGATGCCTCAGAATTCTACGGCATCATCGACGACCTGGAGTCGCTCATCGGAGACCGCTGGGACGACAGCGAACAGTTGGAGGCAGCATCTCCGATCGAAGGCGCGAACGAAATCCGCGGCGCCGTGCTCCTCGCGCACGGAACCGAGGACCCGCGAGTTCAAGTGGCTCACGCAACCCGTATGGCGAGTGCACTCGAAGACGCGGGGGCCAATGTCGAAACTTATCTATATGAAGGCGAGGTCCACGGCTTCCTGGATGAGCGTAACGAGATCGACTTCTACACTCGACTCGCCGCCTTCTTCACGCGGCACCTGAGGTTAGGCCGCGACCTCCAACAATCCACGAACCGCCCCCAGTAGGGCAGAACTGTCAAAGGGCTTCGAGATAAAGCTACAGTGTGGCTTGATCAGGAGCTCGGGGGCGAAGTTCTCCGGGGTGTAGCCGCTCGCAAACAGAACTTGCATATCGGGCCAATCGCGTCGGAGCGCGCTGTATACATCGGCTCCCGTTCCGTCAGGCATGATCACGTCGAGGATCGCGAGATCGAATCGTTCCGCCCGCAGCGCCGCCAGCGCCTCGCGGCCGGATGAAACGGCCGTGACCCGATATCCCGCCCGGTCCAGGATCCGTTGGGTTACGCGCCGGGCACCGTCATCATCTTCCGCCAGCAGAATCCGCTCTCGCCCCCCCGTCACCGCCCGCCGTTCAGATCGATCTTGGTCTTGGGCCTTGGAGCGCGCCGCAGGCAGGTAGATCTCGAATCGTGCCCCATCGCCGGGGCTCGTCTTCACTTGAATGGTACCTTTGTGGCGAGCCACGATGCCATACACTGAAGCGAGGCCGAGACCCGTGCCCTTGCCTGGGCTCTTGGTGGTAAAGAACGGTTCGAAGATGCGCTGGACGGTGTCCGCGTCCATCCCGGTCCCGGTATCGGCCACCGAGACAAGCACGTATGTCCCGGGGGAGAGGTCTGGACCGAGGTCGTGTCCATCGGGCAACGTCACACGTCGGGTGCTGATGACCAGGTCACCGCCGGCGGGCATGGCATCGGACGCATTGATCGCCAGATTCAGCAACACCTGATCGAACTGGCCGGGGTCGATGAGCGTGTTGCCGGTTTGGGGCTCGGCGTCGAACGTGATCTCGACCGTTTTGGGCAGCGTTCGTCGAATCAGCGAAAGAAGCCGGCGGGTTTGTTCGTTGACGTCGACGGGCATTCGTTCCGCCCGCTTCCTCTGACTGAAGCTGAGCAATTGCTCGGTAAGGCCGGCGCCACGCTCTGCGGCCGCACGAACCTCCTTCACCGCCTCGCGGACATGCAGCGGAGCGGAGGCGAGATCGCTCAACAGAAGGTCGGCGTTACCCAGTACGCTCACCAAGAGATTGTTGAAGTCATGCGCGACACCGCCTGCAAGCTGCCCCACCGCCTCGAGTCGCTGCGCTTGGTTGAGCCGAATGCGCAGCCGGTCTTCGGCCACCTCGACATCCAGCCGTTGAAGGGCGGTGGCGATAATCTGAGCCGTTAGCCTCACGAAGACCATACCATCCAAGAATGCTTCGGCTTCCGTGCTTGCCAAGACCAGGGCGCCGCCGGTGACGCCGGGAAGCGGAACGGCGAGCATTCGCTTTACGCCGCGTCGAGCTTCGGATTCGGGCACCTCCGATGACCCAAGCAATACAGCTTGCTTATCTTGGGGGTGCTTGTGGATCGCTTCTGGTGCCTTCTCGAGCGAGCCTGTGCCCCAATGGGCGCGAATCACCAACCGATCATCTTCGACCCGGACGAGATAAGCCTCCTGGGCACCCGCGAACTCGCCTATGTTCTGGACCGCGGCACAGATGGCGTCGAAAAGGGCAGGCCCGCGTTCTTGCAGCAGCGTCGTCGATATCGCCAACGCAAACTCTTCTAACCGGATCTGCCGGGCGAGCGCGTCGTGGGCCTGCTGCAAGGCGCGCCCTTCCCGCACCCGCTGGAGTTCGGCCGCGACGCGAGCGGCGAAGAGATCGAGCAGGGTGGCCGCAGTTTCGGGGTTGGCCACCCTGCCTTCGTACATCGCGACGAGAATCCCGATGACGTGATTGCGGGTGTCGACGAGCGGTACGCCGACATAGCCGTCGACGGCGAACCGAAGCAGCAGTTCATCTTTGGGGAACGCGGCGCGTACACCCGTGTTGTATACGCACGCGAGGCCGCTGGTGACCCCCTCGCACGGCGTCCCTCGCAGCGAATAGTCCAGCGGCGGCGCTGTCCCCGTCTTCGACCACATCGCGACCGTACGGGCGCGCTCTCGGCGGTCATCCAACGCGGCGACATACACGTAAGAGGCGCGCAACACTTCGGCGAGGTCGACGACAATCGAGGAAAGGAAGTCCTCACCCACCGTGGAACCGGCCTTTTGCAGCAGATGACGCAAAGCGCGGTCGAGCTGTTGGACCTCAACGCCCATGATCCCTCCGTTTCGCGCGCAATCTTACACGCGATTAATCGTGAGGAAATATCGAACAAGGCTATAGTATCGCGTTGTCGGGAACGACCGCACGCACATTGGATCCCGGTAGAGCCGAACATGTTGGCGCCCAACCACCGTCCCGACCCGTGGCTCACACTGACTCGCGACCGCTCATGGGCCGGTCGCCTCACCGCGATCGGCGAGCCGTTGTGCCTCCTCCTCGGCGGCATCATCCTTGCCCGCCTGGTGTTTCGCGGCATCGGCGGCCTCGACGCCGACCGCTTCCTGTTCCCCGAGGATGGCGCGGTGGACTTCATGGCCGCGGCGCGAGCAGAAGGGCTGTGGCACCTCGTCCGCTACGGATTACTCATCAGCCTGTTCGTGGTCGTGAGCGCGCTGAGAGGACGCCGAGGAAGACAAACGTTTGCCGTCACTGCGGGCCCAGACGGCTGGGCACGCAACACCGCCGTCGGTCTCGTCTTGGGCGCGTTCATGTCGTTGCCTACCCTGCTGCTGATGCTCGCGGATCGCTACGTCGACCTCGGGCCCGGGACTCCGTTTTGGGCCTTGATGGCCGAGGTCGAGTGGGACGCCGCGTTTTGGGCGTTCATGGCGGTGAGTAGCTTCGCGGTCGTTCCGTTGGTGGAGGAACTCGTCGCGCGTGGCTACATGTTGGGACGTTTTCGAGAGAGCTTCAGCCCCGGTGCGGCCTTGATCCTGATGGCGGTGGTCTTCGCTCTCGCTCACGGCCAGTACCATCAGGCCAACGTGCTCGCCATCGGCCACCTCGTTAGTCTCATCCTAGGCTCGGTGTCGATGGGCTACGCGGTCTATCGTACCGGCTCCCTGATTCCTCCCGTCGTCGCTCACGCCTTCGTCAACATTCCTCTGTCGGCATCCGCGAGCGGTATCGTCGTCGCGGGCAGTGTGGTGCTCCTCGTGACTTTGCGCCGCGCCGTGAGCGACTGGATCCGCGGCGCGTGGGCGACGTTGGTCAGCATTGACGATCTCGGCCCGCTGGTCGTGATCGTCTCCGGCGTGGCGGTGTCCCTGCTGACTCTGCGGGCTACCGCATGGAGCCCCTACCTATGGTTGGCCACATATCTCTTCATCTTCACGATCAGTCTCGTCCGAAGATCGTCGTGGTGGACGCAGGGCAGGCCGGCTTTCAGCGATCCCGATCCACGCCGGCGCTCGCGGCAGTAAGTCCGTTCTCGGGCTCGGATTGCCCAGTGGCCCAAGTACCGACTCGCCTTATTTCGAAATAACGAGCCATCGAAGACTTCAACTTCCACGACGATAGCTTCGCGCTCAGCGCCGCTGACTTTCTCGTCGAGGGGGGCCTGAGCTTCGCCAGCCTCGATGCCAACGACGAGGACGCATCCATCGCCGATGGGGTGAACGTTGTCGTGCTCCTCAACACCGACAACGACGGCAACGCCCACACGCCGTTCCTCGCCGGCACCGCGGCGCCCCAGATCGCGGGCCTCGTGCAGCGGTCGGGCCCTGGGTTCTTCGTGTACTTCAACGACGGTAACCCCAACACCCCCTTCTTGGCGGGCACCGCCGCCACCCAGCTTGCGGCGCTGATCAGCGAGCCGGGGCCGGGGTTCTTCGTGTACTTCAACTCCAACCTCGGCCTTAACCGACCGGTGTACTCGACGGACCTGAGCGATCCGACCGCTGACCTGAAGATCATCAACCGCTTGACCAACCTCGTGGGTCAAGACGCCATCGACGCCATCGGTCGATTCTCGGCCGCGGACTTCGAGCTCCGCTGAGATGACGTGAACGCGGCGGCGCGGCACTGCACGGCCGCGTCGCCGCGTTCACTCGCCGGTCGGCTGCGGTCCCCAAGGCCATCATCTTGACCCTCGACGCCGCTACTCACTGCACGTTGGGCCTGGTATGACCACGCCATGCACGTCATACAGGTGATGTATCCGACCCCCGATGATCCGGAGGCCTTCAAGGCCTACTACGAGGCCACTCACGTGCCGCTCGCGGCCGCGCTACCTGGCCTGCGGTCGTACGGATTCGGCTATCCCGAATCCCTCACCCCCGGCGACGCCCCCTTTTGCATCTTTCGAGCGGTATTCGACGACGCGGCGGCCATGATGGCCGCCCTGCGGTCAGAACAAGGCCAGAAGGTCGCGGCCGATGTGCCCAACTACTCGCCCAAAGGCGCGACCATGGTCCACTACGCCGAGAACGAGGGCTGATCCGTGCGATGAGGGCACGACGACGGAGAACGGTCGTCATTTCTCGACCCCAGATCAGAGGGACTTCAGTTTCTCCAGCGATGCGCTCACGGTCGTTTTGATCTTCGCCGCGAGCTCGTTGAGCGTCTTTTCTCCACTCTCCACGCTCTCCGCAAACCACTTTTGGGCTTCCTCGGTGCGGGTGGCAATCGCCGCTTCTGCCGACGCCCGATCGAGCTCCGCCTGCAGGCGGATCTTGTCGAACGTCTCTTGGCCATCCGCCTTCAGCTTGCGGAGGTGGGTGTCCAACTCGGTCTCGATGGCCCGCCATCGGTCCCGAGCCTCCATGGCGCCCAGGGCCGCCTGAAGCCGAGCCTCATCCGTTCCGCGTTCGACGTCGGCTCTCGCCTTGTTCAGTCCCTCTTCGATGTCACTCAGGTGACGCTCGATCGTGTCCTTGACCTCCGCTCCAACGACAGCCGCCTTGTCCGACAACGTCGTACGCATGGCTTCGAAGTGGGTCCGGGCAGCATCAATGGCTTGGGCGACTTCTTCTTTCATAACTTCCTCCGGTTGACCGGCGAGGAGATGGTCGCGAAGCGGTCGGTCAGACGCAAGGCCAAGCCGGCCGACAGTGGGACTGACCCTTCGTCAGGCGCGGGCCGACGGCGCCCACGCCGTCAACGGCGCAAGGTTTCGGTCGACGGCGACCCGCCGTTGATTCAACGTGTGTGTATGCGAGTACTTTATGACCAAGAGATCGAATGGGCCGCGCGCCACCATCTCGCGGGATGGATCGTCCGCTGGCCGGAGCCGATCGATGCGCGGTCCGAACGGGCGGTCTGCGCGCGGATCAGCCAGCTGCTCGCCGATGGTTGGGTGCCGCCCGCCGGCTTTCCGCGTCCGCGCGCCGCGGGACCGAAGCCGCTCGCACTGGTCGCCCCCGCGACCCCTGCCGGTTGACGCTCGCGGTCAACCAAACAAAGCAACGCCGGCGCATGACCGCGAAAGCGCGGCAGGGGCGACCGAACAGCTACGGTAGGCCGGGACGAGGCCTACCGGTCTTTTTGCGCGGTTTGCGGTCGA
>JANQQN010000284.1 GCA_028289325.1 Myxococcota bacterium
AGCATTCCGTCACGACGCAGCGCCTCGCTCGCGCGATTGTGCAGCGTCCATAGCATGGTCTCGGGGACGTCCGTCAGCTCCGGCTTCATCTTCACCTCAGAAAATGCAAATGCGAACCAAAATCATTTATAGAACGATAAACACGCCAGGTCAATCAGTGGCTATGGCGGTCTGCTTCACGGTCCGACTGATTCGCCGCTGTGCGCCCAACGCCTCAGAAGCCCCCTTGGGCAGCGTCGGCAGGGCGGAGCGTCGAGAAGTGGCTCGGAACGTCTCCCAATCCCTCGGGGCCAACCCTCCGAGGCGAGAACGACAGCGTAACGGATGTAAGGGCGCTGTTTGCTTGGCATCAACCGGTACGCGCTTCGACGTCAGCACGTCGACGAGATGGTCGAGGTAGAGATATCGACGGCCGTTCAGAGTGTTAACGCCAACTTGGCGAAGCCGGCGAGACCCGGCCCCGGAATCCCAAAGAAGTTCACGTTGTCTTCGTTGGTTAAGTTACTCAACTCCACCGACACGCTTCCAGAATACCCACCGATACTGAGGGAATATTTCATTCCTAGATTCTGAATGAACTGACTCGGAACAACGCGTGCGAATTCTTCGATGCCGATGCTCTGCCAGCCCCGAGGGATCTCTTCGACGAAACGTGCCTGCCAGTAGAGCGACAGCTCGTCATCTGCCAGCAGCTCGAACACCCTGGCGATCGCCGATAGGTTGGCGAAGAAGTACGGTCGATTGGGAATCCGGTCGCCTTCGAAAGACTCGAAGATCCCTGTATCAGACGTATTTCGAAAATCCAGAAATGTCGTACTCCCGTCGAGGGTGAGATGTCTGCGCGGTGAAGTCCATCCAGCGGCGGCCTCGACGCCCAAGGTTCGAGCGCCCGAGATGTTCTGGTAAAGGAAGCCTACATTGTCTGAAAAGAGAGCAATGAGGTCATTGGTCTCTCTGATGAATAGGTTGACGTTAGAGCGAAAAGATCCGGCAAGGGTCCCGCGAATATCCAACGTAAGCCCGAAGCTCGCATTATGACTCGTCTCGGGCGAAAGACTGGGACCAGGAGAGACCAGAACCGCGTCGCCGTATAGCTCGTCGAGGGTCGGCAGCCGCGTCAGCCATTCGTACGATGCCGTGGCGTACAGCCAGTCGAATACACGAAAACGCAGTCGGTCACCTACACCCACCCGATGCGTGTCGTTGGTTCGTTCGTTGAACACACCGCCCAAGTTCACCTCTTCAAATTGAGCGATCTGCACATAGCTTTTGAAAAACAGCAAATTATCGAAGCGACCGCCGAATAACTTGGCTTCATACTCAAAACCGCTGACCAGCGTCAGCAGATCTCGCTGTGCACCCAGTGGCCCGATAAAGCCATCAACAACCAAAGCCCGATCCTCGCCGTTTCGTGTCGTGTACCTCGGCGATACCGACAGCCGAATCTCATGTGCAGGATTCAGACTCCACTGCAACTGAGCCCTGCCAAAGACGTTATGTTCGCGGACGATCTGGCGTCGAGAAACGCCGTCGATCTCCCCTGGCCTTACCTGATTGCGCAGGCACTCACCCAACCAATCGTAAAGGCAGGTACTGACATCGGTGAACTTGGTGGCCACATAGGCGTAGCCGGCGATGATCGTGAGCTCCAGGCCAGAGCGTTGCCACGCCTTGCCGTAACGCAACGAGCCTCCTGTCGTGAACCCACCGAAGTCAACTTCACCGTAGGGTATCGTGGCCGTCAGGTTATGTTGCAGCTGCTTGCTGTGGTCCGTAATGAAAGCGCGAAGGGTCAGATTATCCACCCACGACCGATCGACGACGCCAAGCTCGACGCTTCCACCCGCCGCGCGATAGGCGTCATGAAACCGTTCAACGGAAGTCGTGGAGAGCCGGCCGCGCTCATCCGGGACCTCGACATCGACGTCGAAGTTGTTTCGTGTGTCGTCGACGAATCCTTCGATGCGGCCGAAGAGCCCCGATTCGTCGCCGAGATAACTGGCCGTGGCCGTGGCGCGATGGGTTCCGAACGACCCCACGAGATATGTCGCCGCGGCTTGGGATCCTGGGTCGGGGGTCGTGACGAGATTGATCGCTCCGTCTCGGGCATCTGCGCTCAAGCCGACCGGCAAAACATCTCGGTAAACATCGATCCGCTGAACGAGGCTCGCAGGGATGTTGGCGATGCCAAATGGATAGCCCGAAAGCTCGATCGGGATACCATCAAAAAAAATGTGAATCTGGTCCTCCGTGAATCCGTTGAGCGACAGGCGAGTTCCGGTGATGATTCCGGTCGACCGACGTAACCCGAAGTCCGAAGGGCGGGCGAGGATGCGATCGACGTCCACGATCTGTTGCTGCTCTGCCTGCCCCGGCTGAGGCTGATCGTTGTCATCCAACCCTGAGGTGACCGCTGCCGGAGCCCCTTGGGCGAAACATATCCGCGCGAGTAGAGAGAATGCGATAAAGGATGCAGTAGTGTATTGAGTTCGTCGACGTGGCACGGCTTCGACTGTCAAAGACCGATTGTTGACGAAGCTGTCAAGAGAACTCATAGGCGCAGATCGCTGAACAAGTTGATGATGAACCACCGAGGCTCGCCAGTCAGTCATACGCGGTAACTGGCCTGCGTCACCTGGACGTAGCTCATGATGGTTGCGAGGGCGAGGCCGATCCGCGCGTTGTACGGGCGGCCCACAGCAATGCGATGATCCACCAAGCTGCCGTCGCGGTGCCGGCAATGGCGGCAGTAACTCCGGTTCCTGCGCTCATGCCCATCCCCTGGGTCACCAGGGCCAGACTCATGGAGCCCCACGCCGCATGACCGACCCACCAAAACCAAGGCGGTGGTGCCGCGCCCAGCCACTGTGGGGTCAGCGTCGCGAGCACTGGACCTAGGATGATGAAGTGAAGGGCGCCCACGGCCGTCGGCCGGTTATTAGGAAGCCAACCTACGGCGAGACCCATCAGTCCTAACACCACCGCCAGCCACGCCAACCGCACGTGCAGGGAGAGTCGGGGACTGAAGACCGCGCCGCCCAAGAGCCAGCCGTAGCCGACGAGGCCCAGCCGCGTGAACGCGTTTGGCGACGCGCCGAGAAACAGAGCCCCCAGAACCCCCGCCGTCAAAAATGCGGGCCAAGACTTCACGGATACGTGTGCCGAGGCCAGCGCCGACGGCAAGATGACCAATAGAAGCAACCCGGATAGAAAAGTCGCGACGAACCCGTGCGCAACGCCGGGGTCACTGCGAAGGTTGACAGCGATCGGAGGAATGCACGCCAGCGAAAGAATGATGCCGAGTGGGACCACGGCCAAGGGGTCGCCGTAAGTCGGGTCGCGCATTCGCGGTACCAGCGGCCGCATGCTGACGATCCAGACACCGGCCACGATCGTGCTCCCAATGATCGCCAGGGGCCCGTAGCCCGCCCGCAGAAAGCCGATGATTGAGACTGTCGTCGCGCATCCGTAAACGGCCATGGTGCGATGGCCAGGGAGATCGACCTTCGCTTGTCGCCAGCCTAGCCAAGCGAGAGGGAATAGGAGGCCGAAGTATCCCATGTGGGAATGCGCGTGCCGTAGATGTGTAAAGGGAAGAGGTAGTACCGCGACACCTGCGAGCGCCCATCGAAGCCAGACCCCGATGACGACGGTTATCAACAAAGCGATCACTACCGCGCGCCCGTAGGGGCTTGCGGCCGAAGGCCGTACAGGGGAGGCAACTGCGGCCGTCTTTATGGGCCGATCCACAGCCATCCATGGGCTCCCGCGGTCGCGGCTGCGGTCGTAAGCAAACTCACAGCAAGGAGAATCACATGGAGGCGCTGCACGATGGCAAACGTTCCCCCCGGGTCTCGCGTCGCCCGCCGCATAAACCAGTCGTGCAAGAACAGCGGCTCGAGGACGAACAGCATCAGCGTAAACAGCAGCCACACGCCGGTCATCGCATGGAGGTACCAACGTGAAGGCTCGAGAAACCAGTGCCAAACGGACATTTGATGCACGAGATAAAAGCCGCTCAGGCCCGCAACCACCGTCGTCACCCGCGCCTGCATCGCAAACCGGCCTTCCACCTCTTCAAAGAACGCGACACGTTCCTCCGGAGACTTCATACGGGCCACCGCAGGCAGGAGAGTCGTCGTCACGAAAGCGACGCCGCCGATCCATAGAACTACGGACAAAACGTGGAGGACGCGCGGTAAGACGTAGGATGCCATAGCTCCTCCTTTGGTGGTCGACCTCACCTAGTAAACAGAAGTCCGATCACACACGACCGAGGTCGTCGCATCAGTCGTTTGAGAAGGCGAGGACGGTGGACGTCGCCGTCGCCGTCGGTTGCGCAACTCGCTCGTCCTCGTTCTTGCGGCTGGCAGACAGCCAGCGTGCGGCGGCCACGAAGGCAGCTCCGAGGGCGATCAAGACCAGGTCGACAGCAACAGTGCCACGGATAGACGGTTCGGTCCACAGGTCGCCGGGCCTAACGCCGGTTGCCAGCACGTTGGCCAACGGCAGCACCAGAAGTATCAATGCGCTCGCCGCCCAGCTCCGAACGATCGCCAGACGCAGCGGCATGCTCGGGGCCCGTACGCCAACAACGATCGTGAGCATCGCGAAGACCCAAGGCAGCACCGGTGCGGGGTTGAAACCGAGCGCCAACCCGATCGACCACGCCAACGCCGTCCCCGCGAAGGCCAGGGGCATTCCGCCCGCAATGCTGGCGATGGCGAACCGCATGGCCGGCACCCACTTCGTGCCCGCCTGTTCTTGACGGACACCGAAGATGACCAGACCACTCGCGGCCAGAACGCAGGTCGCGAGACCGAAGAGCCCCCAAAGGACCTTGGTGAGCGTGCCGAACAAGGTGCCGAAGTGGAGGTAGCCCATCAGCAACAACAGCGAATTGCCCACCGAGGGCTTCGTACCGAGTGACGGCTTCTCCATCATGAACGCGCCCGTGTGGCCGTCATAAACCAGCTGAATATTCCGGTCCCCGAGGGTGCCGTGCTCGACGAGACGAAGCGTCGCATTGGCGTTGGGCTCACCCCACGCGTCGAGCGTCATCCCCTGGAAGTCAGCATGAGGCAGGCGCGCGCGCGCGTCAGCGATGATGACGTCGAGCCTGGCGATCTCGTCGGAGGCCGGGACCTCGATCTTGCCGATCGCCGTTCGGATGAGCTCTTCCTGGTCTCCGCCAAAGGCGACGAGCGCGACCACGGGAATCAGCACGGCGCCCGCGAACGAAAAGAAGGTTCCGGTCAAAGCCAACACCACCGTATACGGCAGAGTCCACGAGCCCACCCACGTGTGAAGCTTGCCGTAGTAGTTCCTTCGAGCCTGATCCTTCGGAAGACCGTGCGTTCGACGGGGAGAAGGACGATGCACAAGGTATCCAGTGGCGATGAGGATCAGCAGCGCGAACCCCACCAGCCCCGTCGCCACGAGCCCCATCGTGCGCGGCATCAACAGCAGAATATGGAGCTCGACAAAAAATGCGCTGAGCGAGGCGAGAGCATTGGGCTCAAAGACTTCCTCGTTTGATCCCTCCTTTCGATGGACGACCTTCTTCGTTCGCGGATCGTACTCGGCGAAGACGCCGCGCTCCGTCACCTGCCCGGAAGGGCTCTTATCGTGCGCATGGAAGAAGAATCCGACCGGATGGGGACCCCCTTGGAAGATATCTATCGCGTGTCGGAAGCGATCATCGACGCCTTGCCCGGCCGCTACGAGCGCCTCATCGAACGAGAAGTCGCCGTAATCGAATACCGGTCGGACGTGGTTACCTCGATGCGCCCACGCGCCGAGCTCGTGGTGAAAGGTCGCCACCGCCCCGCTGCCGAAGACCAGGATTCCGAGAAATCCCGCAATCAGCCCTACCCATCGGTGCAACTGATAGTACTTGCGCTTCTGCGTTACTTCGGTGCTCATACTTAGCTCACGAATCCCCACCCAATGGCCAGGAGGTTGATGGCGGTCAGAATCCCGAGTACCGACCACGCGCGACCGCGACGCCGAGCCGCATACAGACCGAGTGCGGCGATGATCCACACGACGGGGAAGATGACGATCGGGACTATGATGTGATCGATGCCGGCATTGCCGGGAGGCAGCCACTTCGTCGCGCCGGCAACAACTACCACCGACGCAAGGAACGCAGCGGCAAGGCTGAGCACGGTATAGCGCGCGGTGGGCAATGACTGGGGCTGATGCATCAGGATGCTCCTCGGTCATTCATCATCATAACGACGCGTATCGCTTAGTTCGAATCGAAGTCGATCTTGACGATGTCATTTAGAAAGCCGGGCATCGTGAAACGAACGCTAGCCGCGTTTTGCTCGACGTCCATGGCCCAAATCGAAGTCTCGCTGGTCTCGATTTCGAAGACCTCAACCGTCCCCGACGTTCGACCGAGAAGGAGCTGACCGTCGACATTGATGGGCTCGTTGAAAGTCACGCCACCGAGCGGAAAGCTACTCACTTTAACTGCTGTTTGCTCCCGGAAATTGACGAAGTAGCCTTCATGCACGGGGGCAAAAATCAGCTCGAACGGCGTTTCGAAGTCGTCCAATTGGGTAAGGTCGATCGCTGATGTGTAGAAGGTATCGTCGCTGGTCTTGTACATGCCCCACATCTCTTTGCCCCCCAACGCCATTTGCGGCCGAAACGTGTAGCCATCGTCCAACGTTCGGCTATTCGAACGGATACGGAGCACGCAATTGGCTTTCACATCGCTCGTATCGATCAGAGTAGTAAATGTCCCGAACGAGTCGGCCGTCAGATAAAGGTCGCCCGCGTTGTCGAAGAAGCCACCAAAGCCGGCCGAGGCCGGACAATCGGCTTTCGTCTCGATAGTGGCCTCCCCTGTATTGAGGTCGACGACGACGACCTTGAACTCGTTTAGGAATGTCTGACGGTTGTTTGTATAGGTGATGTAGATGAACAACGTCGCGTCCGAGGCGCGAAAGAAGGAAGAGCGGAACTCGAAGTCGAAGTCGTCACGGTTCACCAAGGGTCCGAGGTCGATCGTACGACCGGTTAAGGTCATCGTCGTGGGATTCCACTCCAAGAGCTCGCGTTGAGCGTTATTGAGTACGAATGCGCTGGTCTCGCTCACGAAAAACAGACCGCCGGAGAAGATGAATCCTCGGTCGGACAGGTTGATCGCGGAACCGATTTCGACCAACCCGCTGCCCTCTACTCGGAACCTCCTGATTCTGAAGTCTTCATCGGCGAAAATATAGACGCCATCGCCGAACGCTTCAATCGTAGCGCCATCGATGAACTCACGCGCGCTGCTCAGACTAAGATTGCCGGTGGGAAGCTCATCTTCCACGGCCAGGAAAACCGAGAACGCGTCCGTCGTCGATACGCCCGATGAGATCAGGTACTTTGAGCCGGTCAATTGGCTCGGGTTGTCGTCTTCCGAAGAATTGGAGTCCCCGCAACCGACTAGAGCAAGGAGAACCAAAACAGCGACAAGCATCATTATCTTCATTACTGTATTCCTCATGGGCTGATGGTCGTGCCTATTCGCACGTAGAATGCGCGACCCGGTCGTTGGACACCAAAGAAGTCGAAAAGCTTCTCGTTAGTGACATTTTGAATATCAAACGACATCGCGACCTCCTGGTCGAAGACGTCGAACCGATAACCAATGTTTGCGCTACTCGGAAACTGAGAGTCGACGGTGGGCTTGAACTGCGGGTCTCCAATCGACTCCCAGGTGACAAAAAACTCATTCACGTAGCGGGTCGTCCACGCCAGCTCGATCACGTCCTCGTTCTGTAGAAGCTTCGAAAAGCGCAGGCGGGCGGTCAGTGCACCAAAAAAATAGGGCAAATTGGGTATCCGGTCGCCATTGCGAGCCGCGTTCGGGCCAGTGGTCGACGTGTTCCGGAAGTCCATGTACGTCGCGCTGGCGTCCAAGGACACGTAGCGTCCCTTGGAGGTCCAAGACAGTAGAGACTCGGCTCCGATGCTGCGGGTCTCGAGGACATTGGCGTAGACAAAAAACAGACTGTTACCAACCAACCGAATCCAGTTCTCCGTATTGCGTAGGAAGCCGTTCAGCGTCCCCCGGAGCTGGCCGAGTCGGCCTCGCCAAGGTTCGAGTTTGAGGCCAACGTTGATGTTATGGCTTCGTTCCGGGAGGAGATCGGTGTTAGCCAAAACCAGCCCGGGCGTACCGAACAGCTCGCTTTCATTCGGCAGCCGCGTCGCGAACTCGTAGGACGCTTCAACGGCGAGAGGACCGGCGATGCCCCACCGGACGAGCAGGCCTCCACCGGCGTTGACAGAGCTAAACGTATCGGTGCCGCTGATCTCAGTGCCATCGATGACCTCGGTCTGGCCGTCCTGGCCATAACCCTTGATGAAGGCCAGCGTCGTGAGTCGTTCCGAGAAGGCCCGAAGCTCGTACTCGGCCCCGCCAACGATCGAGATCAGGCGGCGATCGGCTTCGGCAGGATCGATAATGCCGCCGGTCCGCTCACGCCGCTGTTCACCATCCGAGAAGGTCAGGGTGGGCGCTACGGAGATGCGCAACGTATGATGCTCGGCGGCGCGCCACTCGAGGGTGGTTCGAAGGAAACTCGAAGTGTTCGTCTGGGTCAGGTCGCTTGCAAATTCCTGTAGCTCACCTGGGGTTGCTCTTTGTTGGGCGCATTCGCCAAGGAAATTGAAGACGCAGGCGCTTTCGTCCGAAAAGCTCCGAAACGCGCGCGCGACACCTAAATTCCCAGCCAGCTGAATGTCATCGCCGAGAGGAACATCGAAACGCAGGACGCTGCCCATAACGTCGATGCTTCGCTCAACCTCCCCGAAGGCAATGGACCCGCGCGGGTTCGTGGGAAGCTCTTTGCGGCTTGAGGAGAAGTACGCACGAAGGGTCAAAGTGCCGAAGTCGGCGTTCTCGGCCCAACCCATTTCGGCGGAGGCGCCAAAGCTCCGAAAGGCGTCATTGAATCGTTCAACGGACTCGATGCGGTCTTGGCCGCTGTCATCGATGATCGGCGCGTCGACGTCGTAGTCGTTTTCGGCCAGATCGCCAAAGCCGTAGGCTCGCACGAATAGGCCGTCATCGTTGAAAGCATGAGCGGCGACAACAGAGGCGCGGTGCGTTCCAAAGGAGCCCGTGAGGTAACTGGCCTGGATCTCAGTGCCAAAAACCTCCGTGCGCGTTCGAAGTTCTATCGCGCCTCCTAGAGCATCGGCGCCAAGACGGGTGGGGACGACGCCACGGTAGACGACGACCTCGTCCACGATGCCGAGCGGCACGTTGGCGATTCCGACGGGGAGACCACCCACATCCAAAGGGATGCCGTCGATGAAGTAACGAACCTGTTCCCCCGACAGCCCATTGAGAGACAGGCGGGTGTCCGAGCCGAGGCCTCCCGTTCGCTGGACCACGATCCCTTCCTGACGCGCGAGAATCTCGCCGAGATCGGCGGCTTCCAGTTCGAAGCGGTCGAACAACACCTTCGATGCTGCTTCTGGCGTCTCTAGCTCGCGTAGAGCGTCACCGCGCACTTCGATCTGCTCAACGGCGTCCGACGAGGTCTTCGTCGTGGCATCCGCCATCAGAATACAAAGCGAAAGGGTTAGCACTGGCACCGACATGAGCGTTCCCATCGGGGGCAAAGCCCCTCTCGTCGGCAGTGACGCTAATGAAATTCATTCTCAGACACAAGAACTTCGAATTGCATAGCAATTACCCCGAAGATGGGGGGATTCATTCATCGGGTTCTCGGACCGGGAGCGTATGCGGGAGCCGCAGAACAACGATCATGCCCACCGCAACCAAGACGCAGACCAACACCAAAGCCCACATCCGTAGCGATGCCACGAAGATCACGTACGCGAGGCTGCCGATCATCATCGAAACCGCGACCACCTTGGCTCGCAGGGGGATGATCCGCTGCGCCTCCCATCTTTGAAGCGGTGGTCCAAGGAAACGATGATTGAGGAGCCACGAGTGGAGGCTTTCCGAGCCGCGAGCAAAACACGCCAGCGCAAGGATCAGCGGCCCGGTGGTCGGAAGCCCCGGGAGCGCGAGGCCCACGATGGCGACGGCAACGCAGAACCATCCCGCCACCAACCATCCAATCCGAACGATCCGGCGCTCAGCGAGGGGTAGAGGCTTCACCTCGGCCGGCGATACAGATGTACTCTGCGTTTCTTCCGAAGGACGCTCCAACACTTCGCCTGCCGAACCCTGCCCCAACATGCCGCGCTGCCGACCGGACGTCACGAAAACCACATGCCTTTCGCGTTATCCGACCACCGGTTCTCGAGCTATAGCCCCGTCGCTTCTCCTGCTGAGCGGTGTTCGCGGAACGGCTCCACTGATGCGATTGATTATCGTTCTCAAAAAAGTAACATAGGAACATGCGTGCGACTCTGTATCCAATTGGAATCACATTGGTATTCGCTGCCGTGATCAGCTGCAGCGATGATGCGACCATCGTTGATGAGGCCAGCGGCGACGCGGGCGACGATGCCGGTGCCGTTCAGCAGCCGCTGTGCACCGCAGCAACGGTTCCCTGTCAAGATGAGTCGATTCAGCAGCTGGACCTCTTCGCAGACCCTAGCCCCGATCTGATCGCCGACGAATCCGTAGAGACGGATCGGTTTCGCTCCTTCATCGATAGCAGCGGCGGGGGCCGGCCGACGACCCAGTCTTTCGTGTACGCACGGTTCACCGATCAAGGCCTGGAGAAGGTCGATATCGGCGACGAAGCGGCATTTACGTCAACCGACTGGGATATCGCGTTCCGCCGGTTCGTCGTTCGCATCAATAGCGGAGTATCGGGGCCGTCGTGTGTGCAAGCCGCGAGGACCGCGCCCGGCACCGCCTTTGAAGACCTTGATACCGTGCCATCGGACCTAGACTTCCGAACAGAGAGCTACTTCACCGAGACCTGCACGTTCGTCGCTGACTCCGGCATCGGCAGTCCAGCGACCGCGATGATCAGCTACTGGCAGTATCAGGCCTGCGTTGAAATGACCGGCAACGTCTTCGTCCTCGCCTTGGCCGATGGTCGATTCGTCAAGCTCGAGGTGCTCGCTTACTACGAGCCGGACAACCAGCAAACCTGCAACGAGACCCGCTCCGTTCCGTTGCCCAGTGGGGCCGGGAACATCCGAATTCAGTGGGCGTTCATTGACTGACACTTGGCGTTTAACCGTGGTGACCGCCAACCTTACGCCTCCCACGAGTGCGAACAAACAGAAAGGCGGCGGTCACGACGCCGATCCACGGCGGACTCCGCCAGTCGATCGCCAATTCAGAGGTCCCTCTGCATCCGGACGAGGTCGAAGGCCCGTCAGGGGCCGCAACGCCGGCATCGAAGCCCCCGACCTCCGCGTCCGGCGAAGCGACACCCGCATCGGTGGACGCGACGGGCAGGTCCAGCAAGCGACGCAACGCCGCCTCCGGATCGATGATACCGCGCCCGTATTGCTCGTCATGTCCGTCGGGGCCGGGCTGCGCAAAAGGGGCTGGTCGCAATCCATCCAGCATCGCCGTCCGGATCTCTTGGGCACTCGCCGTCGGATCCGCGCTGGCGAGCAGAGCCGCAACCCCTGCCGCCACCGGGCACGCAGCGGACGTACCGCCGAACGAATCCGTATAGTCTCCGGGATCGGCACCGTCAGCCCCAACGATATCGGTGGTGAACGTCGCGGCGGGCGCCGAGAAATCCAACGACGGACCCCGATTAGTAAATGCCGTCGCCTCGTCGAAGTTGTTGACCGCGCCCACGGTGATTACGCCCGGCAGCGCAGAGATCTCGCCGGGTTCCAGATTTCGATTCTCGTTGCCGGCGGCAAAGACCACGACCGTACCCCTCCCCTCGCGGCCATCCTGCTGCAGCTCGGCGATCGCCGCCGCCACCGGTCCCGGTGCCGGAAGGCCATCGACATACGACCAGCTGTTCGACACCACGGCCGCATCGACCTCCAGCGCGAAGCGGAGCGCTCGGACATCCGCCGATATCGGGGTCTGAGCACCAAGCAGCCGTACGCAGCGCACCGTACACTCGGGGCACACGCCCACAATGCCCGTACCGTTATCACCCCGAGCGGCGACGATTCCGACGCACGCGGTACCGTGTTCGTTGCCGTCAACGCCTGGTTGGTGGTTGGGATCGTCGTCATCGTCGATGACGTCGAGACCGGGAGCGAAGTTATCGACCAGATCTGGATGCTGGCCGTCACAACCGTTGTCGATGACCACGACCGTTGTGCTCGGGTCACCGTCCGACAGCGCCCAGGCAGCTTCAATATTCATGCTGGCCAGATACCACTGGCCGCCGTAGCCCGGGTCGTTTGGAGGAAGGCTGATGTCTTCAAGCTGGCGTTCAACGTGAAAGTCGGGCGTCGCCTGCTGCAACACACCTTGCTCCACCGCCGGCAAGAGCGCTTCTGCCAGCTGCGCTCCGTCACGCTTTCCGGAAGCATCAGCGACTCGCCAAAGACCGATGGACGGCATGAGCGCTTCGACGGGTCGCAACCCCAGCGACGAAAAGAGCGTATCGACGGACTGCCCGGGTGGGACCTGAACGATGGCGTGACTGTCGATCAGGACCTTCCACGCTCGCTTGCGCCGATGGTCGCGCATCCACGCCCAGGATCTGCCCTGCCGCATCTTTGGGCCCGATGCGATCCGCTCAATCTCGAAAGTACCGCTCAGGTCTCGAAAGACCGAACGCGCACCGGCAACACTCGCGCGACCGATGGCCGAAGCTACGGTCTGCGAGGCTGCGGAACCAGTCTGGTTGGCGGCAAAAAGAAACAGAAATCCAGCCGTCATCAAAACCATGCCGAAATCTCTCTATTGATACTTACGCCCAGTCAACCCGCTTACCGACGACGCATGCGAGGCCCGAATGACACTTTCACTGAACGCTAAACAGCGCAGCGGTCTACGCAGCCTACTCATCGCCGCGGCTACCAACGTCATGATGGCTTGCGCATCCGATCTAGACGACTTCGCCCACGTCACCCACTCCGAGTCCTTTCTCAGACCCACGGATCCAAGCGCGGGGCTGCCGCGCTTGGATCCGGCGGATATCGTCGAAACGGTCGAGAGCAGCGCGTTCAAGGTGCATTACTCCGTCGATGGGCCGAACAGTATCCCACTGACCGACGCTGACGGCACCGGCAAACCCGACTTTGCCGAGCTCGTTCTGAAGACGTGTGACGAAGCCCTGGCCTACTACACGGAGGAGCTCAACTTTCGGCGCCCGATATCCGACGGCTTCCTGACCGAAGCCAACGGCGGAGACGATCGTTTCGATATCTACCTTGTCGACTTCGCTCGAAGGGGAGATGGGCAGTATCGTATCGACGGCTGTCTGAACGACGCGCCCGAAAAGTGCACAGGACATATGCTGCTGGAAAATGACTTTGCGGGATATGGTTACCCTTCGATCGAAACCGCAATTCGGATCGTTGGCAGCCACGAGCTCTTCCACGCCATTCAAGCTGCGTACGCCGCCGACCAAGACGTCGTCGTCTCGGAAGCCACCGCCGTATGGGCAACGGAGCGCTTCGATCCGTCACTCAACGACTTCGAGGCGTTCATCGGTACCTATTTGGCTAGAGCTGACCGATCATTGTTCATCGCCCCGGCAGGAATCGCCGACGGCTACCCATACAGCGTCGCCTTGCTCTTTCGTTTTCTTGAAGAGTCGCTGGGGCCTGAAGTTGTGCTGCATCTGTGGGAGAGCATCGAGCAAGACCCATTCAACAGTGATTGGCTCTTGGCCCTCGATCGCGTCCTTGCGCTTCACTACGCAACGTCATTTCCCTCGGCATTCGAGCAGTTCGCATTGTGGAATGTATATACGGGTGACCGCGCACTCCCGAGCTACGCCTACCAGGAAGGCTCCCGGTATCCGCAGGTCAAAGCCGAGACCGTATCGCTCCCCCATCGCGCTGAGCAGCCCCGGTTGTTTGCCGCCAGTACCCGCTATTGGGTGTTTGAGCCCGGCACCCGAGCCACCGTCACCGCGTCACTAGCGGCGCCGATAGGATCGGCAGCAACCGATGGCGTTTCGATTTGGATGGTGCCTGTGGGCCTCGCCGGCGCTGAAGAACCGGTCGAGGTCACCGACGATACGCTGCTGTCCACGACCGACCTTCAGAGCGTCGTCCTAGCCGCGATCAACACCAACGCATCGGGCGCGAGCAAACGGCCGACGGTTTGCATCGGAAGCCCGCCCGAGACGGCCGCTTGTGTGGCCAATGAGAGCACGGACGGCGGCGTCTCGGACCCCGACCCCGACTCTGGAGCGGTCGATTCAGATTCGCCCGACTTGGATGAATCTAAGGGTTGTAGCAGCGCGCGCGTCAGTCGACAGCCACCGTGGTGGGGCTTGCTGGTGTTGACCATCGCTATTTTCCACGCGTTCCGAAGACAGCGTCAATCGTCGTCGATGATCCAATCCTGCCCGCGCCTTTCTGATGCCGGTTCTGAGCGCCGCGGCCCCGGTTATGGTCTACGGCCGTGAAGCGCCGCCCCTCGAAGGCAAGTATCATTTATCAAGCTCGCGCTGCGGTCCCCAGATCAGCGCGAACGTACGATGTTGTAGATGTATCCCGGAACTCTGAGGCCTGCGACCCAAGCGTCCGGGTCGCTGACGTCGTACACCGTGGTTTGGGTAAAGTCAGTCGTCGAGATGTTAACAACCGGCGTTGGCACCGGCCGCCCGTCGCTACCATCAACTTCGACGACGCCCGCGAAGATCTGGTCAGCGGTCGGCGGCGCGCTATCCACCTTGCTCGCGGTGTTCGCGGGGTCCCGGGGATCAAACACGTAGACTTCCCACTCTCCAGCAAACCGAAGCGTGTTGAAGTTATCCGGGGTGAAATCGGAAGGTTCTCTCGGAGAGATGGTCACATAGGCAAGACCGTTAGGCGCCTGGACAACGCTTGCCGTGGGTCGTCCGGTTAGGCTTGTCATATCGACAAAGAACGTCGAATCAAGCGTGTCTTCGCCCTTGTTCAGCCGGATCATGCAGGGCGGAAACGAAGTCACGCCGGCGGCGAACCCCGCCCCAAGCAGGGGATGGGCGATGAAGTAGACGTTGTCGTCCGTATCTCGAACCGAAAGAGTCGGAAAGCCACACTGCGTATTTTCAGAATAGGTGACGACCCGAGTGGCCAAGTCCACGACCGCGAGACGGGTAGTACTGGTCGCATTGTTGTTCTGGTCGAAGTAGCCCGCCGTGATGAGTAGGCGTTCATCTTGGATCTGAGAGTCGATGATCCGAGGTGACAAGTCCGAGGAATCAGGAAGAAAGCCCTCAAGGTCTATCTCTCCGTCAAGTACCATTTCCTGCGGGTTCCAGATCGCAATCTTGAGCGCAGCGGGAACGACGAAGAACGCCTCGTCATCTCGCAGAAAGTGGTTGGGCCTCAACATGAAGTTGCCTTGCGACGACCCCAAGCCCTCGTAGCTGAGAGACCCATCGGCGGCCAGAACCCCGTCTTCGCCGACCCGATAGCGGTCGATGCGGGGGGTGTCGCTCGGCGCGACGAAGAACGTTCCATCTCTCGTTGCCGGACCGAGCAAGCCGATGAACCCGCTGATCTCGAGAGTAGCGGCAGCTCGAATGGTCGAAGTCGCCGTCAGATCGGGAACCGCCGCCACAAAGGAGGTGATCCCGTCCGGCGTCTGATTGGTATAGAAGACCAGAAATAGGTCTTCGCCTTGCGCGAACTGATCGTCGTCACTGTCGCTGCACGCAACCGCGAGACCGCCTGCGACCAGGGAGGCTACAAGGATCTGTGGAGTCATTCGGACGGTGTGTTTGGGCATCGCGTCGCCCCAGTATCGACTTGATCTTGAGAAGCAAAATCAAAATCACCGAAACGCCGTCGCACCGCAGCAATGAAAGCAAATCTGTCCCCCAACGGTCCAAATCTCGGCTCCGAGCGTTCGCCCACCGCCCCGCCGCCGCATGCTTCGCTGCGAGCTAACCATCCGGTTCTAGCGAAGGGTGTTGGGTGGTTCGCAGCGTATGCCCAGCGAGCTGCCGGCGGAGTCGACGCTATGCCCCTCGTAGCGTCGGGTGAGGTACGGTCGTCGTGTGAGCAAGGACGCGCACCCGACACCGAGGGCTGCTCGCCGTGAAAACGCGTCACCGAAGGCGGAGGCGCCGCGGGCTCGGGTGCTTCGGGCCGCGCAGAGCCTCTTCTCGGAGCGTGGGTTTCGCGGGACCAGCGTCCGGGCGGTCGCGGAACGAGCGGGCGTATCGGTGGGCTGCGTTCAGCACCATTTCGGCACCAAGGCAGAGCTCGAGCAGGCGGTGATGGCCCGGTCGGAG
>JANQQN010000298.1 GCA_028289325.1 Myxococcota bacterium
ACGGTGGCGGTCAAGGCGACGACGACCGCCACCACCAATGCTGCGCTGGCCGCGAAGACCCACCGACCGATGGTCGGCCGCGCGGGGGGAACGTTCGCGCCCTGCTGGGTCGCCGGATGCAATGCATCTTGGGCCAAACCTGGGGGCTCGCCCTCATGGGTCGGCAGGGGTCGAGCGGGGAGGTCGCCGACGGCGACCGGCGATTGCTCGGCCGCATGCCGATAGGCGGCCGGACCCTCGCGCAGAAGAAACGCCGCCACCGCGGCGTGAGGCCGCACCGGTCGACCATCCCACGCTTCGATCAGCGCTTGGCGAAACGCTTCTGCGGTCGGGAAACGGTCATCTGGATCCTTGCTCAGCGCCCGGCCGACGACCGTGCCGAGGGCCGGCGGGATCTCGGGTACGAGCTCGTGGACCAGGGGCGGCCGATCATCGAGGACCGACCGGCGGATCTCCGCCAGCTCGGCGAACGGCGCGACCCCGCGGCCGGTCAGCGCTTCGTACAGGATGATGCCGGCGGCGTAGACGTCGCTGCGGCGGTCGATGTCGACCGCGCCGCGGGCCTGCTCCGGAGACCAGAATCGCGGCGTCCCGACGTCGGCGCGCGTTCGGCTAGGCGCACCGTCCAGCTGGGCGGCGGCGAGGCCGAAGTCGATGACTTTGGTCGTCCCGTCCGCGTCGATCATCAGGTTGCGCGGTGAAAGGTCGCGATGAACGACGCCCACCAGTCGACCGTTTTCGGTGAGGTCGTGGGCCGCGTGCAGGCCGGTCAGAACGTCGAGGGCGATCCGAAGACTCAGGTCGAACGGGAGCAGTCTATCTTGCGCCCGGAAGTGGTACAGGATGCGTTCGAAGTCCAACCCGCGGATGAACTCCATCACCGTGAATAGCTGGCCTTCGGCCGTTCTTCGAGCGCCGTGAACGCGAACGATATGAGGATGGTCGAGGTCGGCCAGGATGCGAACCTCGCGCTCGAATCGACGAACGATATCGGTTCGGCGGGCGAGGTCGGACCGGACCGTCTTCACCACCCACCACGTGGGGTCGGTCCCCTTGGTCGCCAGCCACAGCTCGCCGCATCCGCCCTCGTCGAGCTTCTTGTGCACGCTGTACCCCGGAAGGACGGGGAGCCCCCCCGTCGGGGCCTCGGCGGGATCGGGGGCCGCCGACGTGGAAACGACGGGGGCTCGACCGTGCAGCGGGCCTTCGGGCGGGTTGGCCTGCCACATTCGCCCGAGCACGGAGGGGTTGAGGCCGACCCACTGTGGCGCCGCGGCGGCGATGGCGGTGGCGAAGGCCGCGGCGGACGGGAAGCGATCGACCGGCTGCTTCGCGAGCGCTCGGGCCAGGGGGACCGCGAGCCGGGGCTCGATGTCGTGGATCGGGCCGAGGAGGTCCTCGGGCGGGGTGTGCACGATAGTGGGGAGGAGCTCGACCACGTTGGTGTCGAGGAGCAACGGAACGCCGGTCAGCAGCTCGTACAGCACCGTCGCCCAGGAGTAGATGTCGCTGCGGTAGTCGAGGTCTTTTCGCGCCAGGGCCTGCTCCGGCGACATGTACATCTCGGTGCCGGAGCGGTAGCCGGTGGGGGTCCGGCCCTGCCCGAGCCACGCTTTGGCGATGCCGAAGTCGGGCAGTTTGACGGGACCTTCGGGGCTGACCATCACGTTGCTCGGTTTGAGGTCTCGGTGGACGATCCCCAACCCGCCGTTCGGCCCCTCCAGCCGGTGCACGAATTGAAGGGTGTCGAGGACGTCGATCGAGATCCGGATCGCCGCTTCGGGTGGCATCCGGCGGCCGGCTCGCTCCAGCCGGCGCAGCCACAGCGCCAGATCTTGGCCCACGACCCGCTCCATGACCATGTACGGCCGCCCTTCGGCGTCTTCTCCCACCTCGAAGACCCGGACCACCCCCGGGTGTTTGATGCGATGGCCGAGGTGAGCCTCGACGCCGAAGCGCCGCCGGATGTCCGGATTCCCGGCCAGCTCGGGCCGCAAGACCTTGAGCGCGCGATCGGTTCCGGACGGAAGATGTTCGACCAGAAATACGACCCCTGAGCCGCCCTCACCTAGCCGACCTTTCACCGCGTAGTTCGCCACTTCGGGCGGCACTTCGTGAGGCGACGGTGGCAACGGGCCGGGGTCGTGCGGCCGGTCGTCCATCGGCTGGGGGGCCACTGCGGACGGCTGGCTGTCGCGGTCGGCGACCACCTCGGTCATCGGAGCGGAGCGGGCGCGAGGCCGAGTCCGAAGGAGATGTTCCTTCTCGAGGCCGCCGGGGAACAAGGTGCGCACCAGCCGGCCGAGCTCGTCCGTGGTCCCGACGCCCAGCTGCGGGACCGCGGCCCGCTCGAGGGCCCTCCAGAACGCGGCGGCGTTCGAGAAGCGGTCCTCTGGCTCCTTGTGTAGCGCCTTGAAGAGGACCTCGTCGACGGCGGCGGAGGTCAGCTCGGCCACCGCGGGCATCACCGGCGGCGGGGGCGAGGTCAACACGGCTTTCAGCTGATCGATCCGAGGCTGTTCGAGGTCGACGAGGGGCTCGCCGGTCAGCAGCTCGTGGAGGACCGCGGCCCACGCGTAGATATCGCTGCGCCTATCGATCCGCCGGTCGGCCATGACCTGCTCGGGAGACATGTAGGCCGGGGTCCCGGTCAGCATGCCGGTTTGCGTGCGCAGCATGCCCAGATCGACCTTCGCGACGCCGAAGTCCAAGACTTTGACTCGGCCGTCGTAGGTCACCATGACGTTGGCGGGCTTCAGGTCGCGGTGAACGATGCCCAGTGGGCGTCCGGTTTGAGGATGGCGGGCCGCATGAACGACCTCCAGCGCGTGAAGCACGACCTGGGTCACCGCGATGGCGAGGTGGGGGGGAAACCGGCGGTTCTGAACCCAGAGGGCCTCGTGAATCGCGCGGACGGTCTGACCGCCCACGTACTCCATGGCCAGGAACGCGTGTCCGTTCGCGTCGCGCCCGGACTCGAGAATTCGAGCGATCGAGGCGTGGTCGAGCCACTGCCCGAGCTTCGCTTCCGTGTCCCAGCGCTGCCGGAGCATCGGGGTGTCCTCGATCTCCGGGCTCAGAAGCTTGATGACCGCGAAGTCCTGGCGAGCCGGAGACCAGGCGCGGTAAACCAACGCCATCCCGCCCTCACCGAGGCGGTCCAGCACGTCGTAGCCGGGAATCGACGGCGTCACGGAGGACCTAGTCTACACCGTCACGTCGGCAAATAGACCCCATCGTCGACCGAGCGGGTGGGACCAGGGTACAGACGGGCTGCCGCGTCGTTCATCCATACTTGGCCCGCCGGGACCCGGGTCACGAGCCGCGCGACTGCATCTAGGCCCGGCCCGGCGAGGATCGGCAGGCGGGGGCCGTCTTCGGTTATCCCGGTGAGCACCAGACCCCGGACGACCGCCGCTCGGAGCGTCGAGGGGCCGTCGCTTCGCACTTCGTCGGCTACGGTGATGGCGCGGGTGGGACCCGCCTCGTCTTCGAAGACCGCGAACAGCCGGGGGCCGGGGCCGATGTGCCAGCGCCCGTCCTGCTTGGAGACCCGGTCGCAGAATCGCTGGATCAGATCCGAGATCAAGGTCCGCGCCGCCGTCGGGCTCACGTCGTCCGGCCAGTCGTCGGGGGCGAGGTGAAGCACGGTCACTTGTCGACCTCGAAGCTCCGATGGCGTCGACTGGACGAGGTCGGCGGCGACCGCGGGATGGAACGTCCGAGCGAGGGCATCTCGAGCGAGCTGGGCCCCGACGGCAACCCGGCGGGCTCGGGACGCCTGGATTCCCAAGCCCGTGAGGTGGGCGATGGCGATCAGCGTGTCGATATCCTCGGGCACGAACGACGGCTGGTCTCGCGCGATGTAGACGGCCCCCAGGACATCGTCTCCGTACGGCACCGGCACGCACATGACCGCCTGGGGCGATCCTTCGAATCGTAGGTCGTTGGCCAGATCGTCGACGCGGAGGGGATAGTTCTTGCGCATCGCCCAGTCCACGACCGCCGGCGCCACCCGAGCGTCGGTCGCCGGCCCGTCCGGCCCTGCCACCCGCTTGATCTCCAGCCCGATGGGGCCGGGCTCCAGGTACGCGCCGCGCACGGCGCCGGTCTGTTCGAGGGCCAGACGGAGCATGGCCTGGATGTAGTCGCCGACCTCCGGCGCGGAGGCGAGCGCTTCCGTGGCGCGCAACAGTACCTGCATTGCCCGCGGCTGGTCACCAGGGCGCCGTCGAGCTGCTTCGATCCCCTGGAGCAAGGAACTCGACGGGGGCGGAGACGGGGCGATGTCGCGAGCATCTTCGCGATACAGGACCTGGAAGGGGCCGATCCGGCACAGATCGCCCGCGGCCAGAGGGTGGGGGCCGTCGATGCGCTGGCCGTTGACGTACGATCCGTTGTGCGAGCCGAGGTCCTGAAACGTTGTCCGCCCCTCGAAGAAGGTCATTCGGGCGTGGTGTCGACTCACGAGATCATCGACGAGGACCACGTCGTTGGACGGGAAGCGCCCGAACGACGTGATCCCTTCCGACAGCCGGATCCAGGTTCCGTCGTGGCCGGGGCCGTTGATGGTGATGGCCGCGTGGTGACCCGACACCGGGAAATACTGCGGCACCCGGCGCGCGTCGTCCATGGCTGGGCGAGGGCCGATCGGCGGGGGCGGTTACGGCCGCAGGACGATCTCGACGTAGTCGACGCTGGGACTGTCGAACGCGCGGCCCACCAGGCGAATCCGGTAGCGAACATAGCGGTGATCGGCCAGCGTGGCCCGGGCCTCGAGCCGTGAGTTGCCCACGCTGGTCCACGGACCGAACGGGCCGACGGGGGTGTCAGCACCCGCAAGCCCCACCTCCACCGTCGTTCCAGGGGGCGTATCCGCCACCAACTCCGCGAGCACCGGTACGAACCCGACCCCTTCCGGTCCCCGGTCGATCACCCGCGAGACGACGAACCCATCGACGCCGGTCGGCGTCTCGGGGGGCGCGACCGCGATCTCGGGATCCAGAAGCACGGAGATCGGGCCCTCCGGGATGCCGGTTCCGGGCACCAACGAGGGCGCGAGGCCGACGGCTTCGCGGGCTTTGATGTCGATCCTTCCGCCCGTGAAGATCCGTCGGCAATCGGAGGGTGCCCCAGGCAGGACGCTGCCACCCCGCAGTTCGGCGCCGGCCGCGACGAACAGCGGCCCGCTCACTGTGACCGAGAGGCTGCCCCCCGGGCCGCACCCGGTCTCGCTGGCCGCGAGGATGGCGTCGGTTCCGATGATCAGACCCTCGATGGACTCGATGCGGAGCGTACCCGGTCGTCGATCGCCGCGCCCGGCGAGCAGGGCCGCGCCGTCTTCGATCTTCACGATACGACCTTTCGCGGTCACCGATCCTGCGCTGGGCCCGGAGCCGGCTTGGACCCGCGCCCCCTGATCGACATTGATCGGTCCTCCGGCGACAAGACTTATGGTGGCCCCGCGCTCCGGCCCGTGGCCGCCGACGATGGACGAAGCGCCGCCGACAACGATCGACGCGGCCCGGATCATCAGGTCACCCCCGGCCGCATCGGCATCGGCATCGGCATCGGTTTCGAGGTCAACGCCGATCCGGCTGCTACCCGAGATCTCTACCGTTCCTTCGCTGGTCATGGTGACCCGACCCGGGGTGGCCATGGGGTCCGCGGTCGCGCCGACTTGGCCGCCGTCGATCCGGACGTCGCCGTAAACATTGACGAAAATGTCGCCCGCGACCCGACCCTCGGTCGCCTCGGTGGTCAGCCGCCCCTGTATCAGGGCGCCGCCCCGCCCGAGGAGCTCGATGGGGGGGGCGTCGGGGTCCGCAGGATTCAGGCCGGTTCGGGTCGCCACTCGGCCGAGGACCTCGATCTGGCCGTCGGGATCCGTGAGCAGGAGCCGGATCGGACCCGAGCTTTCGATCTCGCCGGTGATGACGATGCGGTGGCCGGCCTGAATCGTGACCCCGCCGACGCCCGCCGCCACCCGGCCCACGACCTGAACTTCCCGCGCCGCTCGCAGCTCGACCGCATCGGCCGCCTCCAAGATCGCCTGTTCGTCGATGACGATGACTTCCGCTTCCAGGAGCCCATCGGCATCGGCGGCGCCCGTGAACACCGTGGTTCCGCTGGCCGTCGTCTCCGGCAGAACGCGGACCGGCAGCGCGAGGCGCCCGAGATTGACATCGTAGACGATCCCCTGGGCCTCGACGATCCAGTCCGTATTGTTGAAGTCTTCGCGAAGGACCGAATCGGTGAGCTTCGGGAACCCTTGGTCATCGGTGTCTTCGGCGCTCGGGCCGGCGGCATCCCCGAGGCCCAACTGCGGGTCTTCGGTGGCGCAAGCGAAGCTGAAGCCGATCGCGCCGGCGACCGCGAGGCGGCGCAGACGGCGGTGACCGAAGATTCCCATAGGCGTCCGATCTATACCTCCCGCCGATAGCATTGGGCGCGTATTTGGGGGCTGTCTCCGCCTTGGGGCTTCGACTACTGTCTGATTATCTCCCATCCAGACGGCGCTTGGGCGTCGAAGATGGTTTGGGCGAGCCCGGTGTTCAACTTGGCGTCCCGAAACTGAAACCGATTGGTGTTGCCCGCGGTCTCGAACAGGATCGAATCGGTGACCTCACCGGACTTCGGATCCACCCCCAGCACCAGCTTTCGGTACGTCGCGCCGCGGCGAGGGACGAGCTCGAGCGCGACCCGGCCGTCGGCGAACCCGTAGGTCTTCCGGTCGCCCAGGGTGGCCTTGAAGGTCTCGTCGAGCTTTCCGTTGCCCCACAAAAAACTGATCGAACGACTGATCTCCGCCGATTCGAAGTTCTCGTCGATGAACGCTTGCTCCAGCTCGGGGTCGAGCATGGTCATCTTGCGGCCGTTGATGACCCACTCCTTCGGCGGGTCGCTGTACAGCCACCGCGCCTGGGCGGGCTTACGGAGCTGGAAGATGCCTCGAAGCTCTCGCTTCTGGGACAGCGCGACCTTCTCATAGGTCTGAATGAACTGTGCGGTGTAATCCTTGATCTTGGCGTAGTAGCGCTGGACCTTGCTCAGCACGGCGTTGACCGCGGGATCGGTCTTGCCCGCCGCGGCTTTCGGTTGGGCCACGGCGCCGGCGGCAGGGGGCGGAGCCGCGGGGAGCGAGAGGGCGAGCAGGAGCGTGCTGGCGGCGGTAATGCTCATCTAGAGTCCTTCGACGCGAGGCGTGGTTCGAACAATCATTCAATTCGCGGCGCGTGACGCGGACGACGTGATGCCGATGACGCCCGAAGCCCTGGGCGCTGCGAGCGCGCGCCCCACACTAGAACACGCGCAGCGAAAACGGCAATTACGGCGTTGTACCGATGCTCGTAGCGCTTCGTGCTCCGCTCATCGTCACCCGTCCGACGATCCGCATCCTCTCCCTGGGGTTCGGCATGGCGGAATGACGGCGTGGTAACGACGCTCGCCCGGGCTACCGGTGTTGAGGTTGGCTTCGCTGTCGG
>JANQQN010000349.1 GCA_028289325.1 Myxococcota bacterium
CGGTAGGACTAGAAATCGGCAGTTACAGCAATGTGTGCTCCAGACCGATGAGCCCGTGGCCTCGGACGGGGCCCCGCTCTCACCGATCTGGTTCACCGACCGCAGCCGCGCCAGCAGCCGCTCCCTGACTTCATCTTCCTCCGAGAGCGTCGAAGGTTCCCCGGCCGGTACGGTGCGAACGCTAGCCAATTCGAGAGCGAGCCCGCCGCCGCTGGACTCGAGCGAAACTTCGATGCGCCGACCGGGACAGGCCGGCAAAGCCAAGACCGCATTCTTGCTTCTACCTACGCTCACCCGCAGCAATGCCGTCCCCGAGATCCCGACCGCCAGCGCCCGCGAGTCCGCGCCTAACGGTACTTCCCGAGCGGGGATCTCGTCTCCTGCGCCTGAGTCGACCTCGGACAGCTTCAGCCAGGCGACCTCGCCAACACCCTTCGGCACGATAGCGACATGCGTGACTTCGGAGTCGCTGGGAACGGATCCCAGCCACGTCGGCGCAGCGTCGAGCCACCGTCCAATCGGCGTATCGATCTCCTTCGCTCGCCGCGTCGCACCGGTCGCGGGCTCGGGTGCCGAAGCTGCGGGCTCGGGAGCCGAGCCGTCGCCGCCCCCGTTGCCTGCGTTGACGCCCGCCAGCACGAAAGTTGGGGTGTGAGGCGCGTCGAATCGCACCTCGTCACCCATCTGTCGATGAAGGTCGTCGATCAGCGCGCGAACCGGTACCGCCGTCTCGCCCCCGGTTGGTTCCCCGGGGCCCTGACATCGATCCAAGGCCCCGAGCAGCGATGTCGTGAACCGCCCCTCCCATACGTCATTGATCTTGAACTCCCGCGCCGCTTTCCCCGGCGCTGCCCCAAACGCATAAAAGTAACGTTGAGGCGCATCAGGCACGAGTCTGCGGCGCGCCGACGGGGGCCGAGCGCGGCCGTTCAGGACCGTCACCTGGCACGTATCCATGAAGAGTAACACCTCATCGAAGGCGCCGGCTTCGCGAAAGAGGTCCGCGTAGAGCTTCGTGGAGACGTGGAACGGATCGTCTGGGGCCGCGTCTGCGGTGAGCAAAACCGGAGTCGACCCTTCGCCGATCGGCAGTGAGATTCCGTGGCCGGCGACAAAGATAACCAGGCGCTCGCCGAGCTTGCCGTCCCCGTGGTCCGCGACCCGCCGCCCGTGTTCCTCCCAAAGATCGCGAAACTTTTGTTCCACAACATGTTCGGGCGGGATCGGGCGACCGCCGGGGTCCGGAGAGAGAATCAGGTCGATCTGCGGCTGCTGTGGACCCCGATGAGAACGTTCCAGCCAGCTCGCAAACCGACGAGCATCATGGCGCGCACCGCCGAGCCCGTCTTGAAGCTTAGGATAGTCATCAATACCGATGACAATCGCGTGATTCCCCATCTTAGGCCTACGAACCGTACTGATCGCGGATGAGCTTGAGGTCGAGGTCCGACAGGTCAGTATTCAATCCAACGCTGAAGCCATCCCGCGTGTGGTGAGGCGGGATCGGATAGAGCATGATACTCTTCGGATCGAACTTCGTGTTCGCAACGTTGGCCTCGTCGTAAGCCGCAAACAGATTGGTATCGATCTGCGCTCGGCTCCACCCTCTCCGCTCGTAGTCTCGGTACACGGCCTCTTTATCCCAGTCGATCGAATTCGCAGGGTTCTGATGCTCGTGGGCCAGGCCAAGCATGTGGCCGAACTCGTGAAGAACAACCCGACGAATCTCATCTTCCTCGCTGCTGTCCGTCAGCCACCCAAAGTTCATCGTCGGCTCGCTCGCAGATACCCCCGTCGCGTCGGTACCCAGATATGACCAACTCCCGCCGCTCGCATCGAACCGGATGCGGACCTCGGCCCTCGCCACATCATTGGTCCACTGAAAGCCAAGGTTGTTGACCACCCCGGATCTGGTCAGCCACTCCTCGGCAATCGATCGCGTCGCGTCCCGAAGGAACTTGCTCCCGGACATGAAGCCGATCCGGATGATGAATTGACGACCAGCGACGACTGGCCATCGCGACGACATGACCATCGTGGCACGTCGACGACTAGTGGGGTCCCCCAAATCGGGGAGTGTCAAACACAGGTGATGAACTTTCATGATGGATATCCTCCGAAGGGATTCGAGCGAAATATGAACAATGTGGATCTCGACCTCAATCCTGGACAGGTGATCACTCGCCACCGACGAAGGGGTTGGTTTCTGCTCCGGTGTGTATCGTCGCTCGTGCTCCGCGATGACCGGCTCGAATCACCCTTCAACTCACTCATATCACCATCGAAGGTGTCCGGTCGAAATAGGAACCACATCAAGAAACTCCGGAAGCAGCCGACCTTCTCCGCCACAGCACAATCCGCCTCCCCACCGCAACGGATGATCCGCTCCTGAGCCTGCCCCGGTTTCCTGGACACCCAAGAAGAGGCGATAGTGGGAGCCAAGGGCGGAACAATGAAGCGACGGCGTCGGGAGCTTAATGGAGGAGTTCAAGGCAAAGGCAGTCGCCTTGGTGCTGGATCGAGGGGTGCCGATGGCGCAGGTGGCTCAGGATCTGGACCTGACGGAATCGGCCCTCATGAACTGGGTGAAGGCGGCCAAGGAGCGTCGGGCGACCGGTACGGACATCACGCCGTCTGAGCGCCAGGAGCTCAAGCGACTCCGCATGGAGGTTCGGCTGCTTCGAGAGGAGCGGCCCTTAGAACAGGCCGCAGCCTACTTTGCGGAGGAGAACCAGTGAGATTCACCTTCATCGAGGAGCACGCGAAGGTCCACGACGTATCGGTCATATGCCGGATCCGCCATGTCTCCCGAAACGGATTCTACGACTGGCTCGTGCGGGAGACGTCGGATCACGAGCGCGAAGACGGACGTTTGAAGCTCCTCATTCGAGCCATCTACCGGCGTTCTCGCGGCTTGTACGGAGCTCCGAGGATTCACGCAGAGCTTCTTGCGCAGCGCGAGCGGGTGGGCCGCAAGCGCGTGGCTCGGTTGATGCGGGAAGACGGTCTTGAAGGTCGTTCTCTTCGACGCCGGAGGGTCCGAACGACCCGAGCGTTGCCCGACACGGTCGGCGACAACCTGCTCGGCTGCGACTTCAGCGCAGACGCGCCCAACTGCGCTTGGGTGGCGGATACGACGTCCATCCACACCGCCGACGGCTGGGCGTTCCTCGTAGCCATTCTGGGCCTGTTCTCGCGCCGTATCGTGGGCTGGGCCTCAAGCTCGGAGCTGTCGACGGAATTGGCGAGAACGGCTCTACAGAAGGCGCTCTATCTTTCTCCATCTCATCGAAAAGACGGTCGCCGCTTGAGCGCCTACCAGGGGGGGACGGAGCACCCTGGAGGGCTGCGTAAGCCTCGCCGCACAGAACTATATCATCGAGCTCCTCAGAAAGAAGGGTGAGCGCGAACACGCCCTAATGCTGGACTCGGGGCCAGAGCCCGTCGAGCCGAAGCCCTCCTAAGAAGGCCGAGTGATCGACCGCGATGAGCTCGAGCACGTGCGGCGTGAGATCGTGGCTCGTCTCAGCCCAAAAGGCCAGGTGATCTACCACTACCTTTTCGACAAGCAGCTAGCGGACCGGAAAGTGGCTGAGATACTCGGAATGACTGAACAAGCGGTGGCCAACCGGAGGTACCGAATTCGCGTCGAGGCTGTGCGCTAAACGTCAAGGTCGGAAGATAGTATAGCGATATGGAGCAGGAAGAGCATGCCGGCCCCGACGACCGTGGTGCCGAGCACCTTGCCGTCATGCTCGAAGAACCAACGGGCCTCAAAGACGTGACCGCCGCCGTCGGCATCGAGCAACGAGACGGCGTCTTTGTCGTCAGCCTACCGGCGGGCGACATCTTCGGCGACCAACCTGGCCTCAAAACTCTCCGCTTCTATGTAGGCACCCGACGTCGCATCGAGTTCAGGACAACGTAACCGGCGAAGGGCTATCCGGCCGACAGGCCACGCTGATAGACCGCGGTTGAGCCGGAGCGATTCAGCGCGACGCGTCGTCGACGCGTTAATCCTGGAGTTGCCTCGCCCTGGAGCCGCTATGGATGGCTCCCTTCTACTGGCAGGCCTGCGTCGGCATATTGGCGACCCACGATCGCACCAGAGCGACGCCCACGTCATCAGCCAGGCTGCGACCGATGAGCGGCATCATGTCACCGACCACCTCCGTTTCCGTGCGATAGATGAGGATCGATGAATCTGGATCTCCCGGAACAATGTCGAAGAGTCGTCCTCCGGTGCCGCTGCCCGCCGATCCTGGGCGTTTGCAAACGCCTAGCCGGAACAGGTCCGAGTTGTCGTAGTTTAAGAAGAATTGGGAGGTAATTCCTTCTCGGGCTGACGGGCTGTGGCAGTGGGCGCAATTTATGTCCAGATAGTCGCGGGCCGCTCGTTCGATCGTCGCCGCGTCCATCGACGGAATGCTGCTGGGGGTCATTCCCGACAGACTGAAGGCAGACTCGACCTCTTCGATTGGCGGAAGCCCCGTCAGCAGACCGATCGCTTCGAGGTGACGCAACTGATTCACCGTTCGTCCGTCGTAGGTGTTGTCACGGTTCAGGTACCGCACCTGCGTCCCGATCGGCGTCGTCCGGTCGTTGTTCTGCCCGTCGACGGTCTCGTGGCACTCGAAACACTGGTTGCGCGAGGGAATCAAATACCGCGCCGTGCGAGCCGATCCGTACGGATCCACAAACGCGTAACTGCGCGTTCTCCCGCCTAGAACCAGGTCCGCGTCGCTGGCATCGTCTCGCCACACGTACGGATAGGGGCGCCAATCCTCCGCCTCCCGAATGAGGACCCGAGTCTCGACGATCGTCACCGGGCTCTCCGGGTTCGTCAGGTCGTCCGCAATCAAGAACGTCTTGACGATGGCGCTGCCCACAGGCAACTCCAGCACCCCTTTTGATGAATAGGACACCCCTTCGCCAGGCGGAACATAGATCGCGCGCGCCTTCCGCGCAAAGTCGGAAAACAGAGGCGTCGTCAATTCGTACGGTACGACCCCGACGTTATACTCAAATCGGCCCCCACCGAGGTAGCGAAAGAACCGAAACGCTGACAGCCGCTGCGGGGGCGGACTCTCCACGTCGACCTGCACCGCTTCGGAGAAGACCACTCCCGCATCGCTGGCTGCTGCGTCTCGACTGTCGCCGAACCCACCACCGTCGGCGCCGGTCGCGGTTTCCTCGTCGCCGCAGGCGATAGACATCACCGCCGTGCAGCTCAGAAGCCACAGCAGGCTACGGAAGCGTGACATCAGCGATCGGCCCGCTCGTGAAGCCAGTGCAATCGAAAGGAGCGAACGGAGGACCAGGTCGGTAGATATCACTGGTCGACGGAAGGTTGCCGCCCTCGAGGATCGCCTGCAGCTTGGGCACGTCCAGAGTGGCCCAGGTCGCGGTGGTGGAGCTCGACACACAGATATGATTGAGGTTCGTATTGTTACCGGGCGTCGCGGGGTCGACGGTCTCGTTGACCCCGTCGTATAGCAACGAATCAACGGGCCCATCGAACGCATAAACAGCCGCCACGAGGGCGCCGAGCGGCCGCGCAAGCTCATCTGCGCCATCGGGCGCCGTGCCCGTCGTCGTATGCACGTTGTCGTGGATCCAGATTTCATTGCTCGCGAAGTTGAGGTAGGCACCACCCGTATCGACAAGACTGAGGCCGACCGTCGAGCCCACAACTTGGTCCTTTGCGATCGCCCAAACGTCGAGGTCATCGTCCAGAACGAGGCCACTCAGGACCGCGATGTCGGTCGTCTTATTTCCCTCGTACGCATTCGAGGCGATCTCGACCCGTTTCGAAGCGAGCGCGAAGGTGCCGGTGCCGGCCGGTATCAGCGATACCGTAGTCCCCGCTGGAGCGAAGTTCGATCGATTGTTGCCGTGGATTATGTTGTTTCTAATCTTGACGTCACGACCGATGACCGGATTGCCGGGCAGGTCGAAAACAACGAGGCCCGCCGTGTTGTCGACGACCCGATTCTCGTACACCTCGACGAATTGTGTGTTTTCTATCTCAAGTCCGGCCACGTTACGCTCGGCGATGTTGCGGCGAACGATGACGTTGATGCTTTGGCCAACGTAGATGCCGGCATCCGCAGCATGATAGGCCTCCGAATCCTCCATCAAGACGTTGGTGCAGCGGACAGGATACAGACCGTACGCACCATTATTCGGGGACGGGCCGCCCTTCCACGTCGCTTTTACAAACTGAATCTTCACGTTCGTGCTCGCTTCGATACGCAATGCATCTTTCTTGGCGTCAGTTATCGTCAGGTGGCTGATCGAAAAGTCATCGCCGATCACGTCGACGCCGTTGGTCTGGATGGCTTGCGACGAGAAGTCGAGCACAGTCTCGTCAATACCTTGGCCGGTGAACGTTACGCCATCGGCCTGGCGAATGGTCACCGCATTATCGAAAGCGAAGGTACCTATCCCCAAGATCACCGTCGTGTTGTCACTCACCGAGTTAACAGCGTCCAAGAATTCCATCTCTTCGCCCTCGGCGAAACTGAGGCAGCTGCCGGACACATCGTTGCAGGAGATGCGCGGGAACGCCGCCTCTCCGGAGTCTCCGCCGTCAACAATCCCCGAGTCCGGTTCTACGCTCGGCGCCACGTCATCGTCGTCGGAACACGCGGAGACAACGACTGCTACCAGCGGCACGGAAGCTATCAACGCCATGCCGGCTATCGATGGATAATGACGGTGGGGCGGGCTTACTCGATACCGACTGCCGTACAACATTCTCTAGATTGAGCCAGCGTTCGGCATAGGGCGCAAGCAAGGGTCGCGCGCCATCCTGCGTCGATCGCGATCGATACCACCATCCGGGATACAGCAGCATGAATCTCGGAGGGCCTAACAAATGCGGTCTCACTGACGACTTCCGTCTAGACACGGCGTGATCTCGCTACTGTTCGGGACATCGTAAGAATTCGTTGCGGATACGGGCCGCAAACGTACGCGAGCTTCAATGGCTCATCGCTCGACCGTGCTTTGCTGCGCGCACGCTTACGCGAGCATACAGCGCGCACAACTTCGCGACGCCTGATCTCGTGAGCAACGACGCAAGGCACAAACTAGCCCGACGGTCGATTGTACGTAAGACCACACGATCTCGCCCCCTACAGGCTCGAAGAATGGTGGCGTAGGTCGGTCACGTGTAGCGCTTACGATCGTCTACCCGCAGCAAATCTCGACGACAATTCCGAAGACCGGTCGTCCGTCCTTCAACAGGATGACAAGGCCCGACCGGAACTGGGGACGAGCCGGCAGATAGCGCGGATAGGTGGGGTGTCGATCCCCCTCCCTCAGGACGGTCTTGTCAGTTCCCGCGCATCGGAACAGCGACACCCGTGCTGCTCGTCTACACGGCCCGAAAACGAGCAGAGTAGGCCCGCGAGTTCGGTCGTATCGAGAGCGCGTGATCGGCCGCCGGGCCGCTGCGCCGCCGTACCCGCCGCGTTCGTGTCAAGGGACGCGATCCTACCGTTGGGGTTCTAAAGGCTGACCGCGGGGTGGCGGCGCGAGTGTTCTTGGCTGCCACTCTTCATTAGAATGTCGTATCGGCTAACGCGAACTGATGTACCGCGATGCTTTCGCAGCAAAAATTGTTCTATTCCAGCGATCGTTACTTTCGACTCCCGCGCGTCGGGCGCGGCGCAGCCTTTGCGCGCCGGTGGCGCGATCGGTGACGCTTTTGAGTGGACCGCGCAAACGCTCGCGCCTTCACGGAGGCGGCGCTAGCTGGGTTGACGTCGCCGATCTGTCGCTGAGATTTTTCTTGTCATCCCGAGCGGCGAACAGCGCCGTCGGGTCTATTTAGGAGGGACTATGAAAAACTGTAGGATGTTCGGGGCCGTGGCGCCCATCCTCGTGCTCTCGCTTGCATGCGGGGATACCGGGCCGGAGCAAGGGCCACCGTCCGACGACGAGATCTCCGAGATCATCGAGAACCTCGTCGCGGCCGGGTTCCCCGAGGACGATATTCAGCTGTACGACGGGCTCGTGTACGTCGGGCGCGATGCACACGTCACGCTCGAGGCGTCAAGGGAGATGCTCGAGACCGACGGCGAGCTCGAGCAGTACCGCACGCGCAACTTGGTCAGCCGTAACCTCGACACCATCTGCATCGACGGTCGCCGGTTCTCGGGCACGTTGAGCACGGCCCTCAACTGGTCGATCAACAATTACAACGCCTTGAACCTCACCTTCTCGATGCGGCGCATTTCGAACAACACCAGCGGCTGCGACGCGCTCATCACCGCGTTCACCACCTCCGGCTCGGGCGGCTCGGCGGGCTTTCCATCCGGCGGGCGCCCATACTTTCGTTTCTTCATCGGCACGGGCACGGCGCAGTTCGGCACCAACACGACCGAGCACGTGATCACGCATGAGCTGGGCCACGCGGTGGGGCTGCGGCACTCCGACTACTTCAATCGCTCGATCAGCTGCGGCTCGGGCGGCAACGAAGGGGACGGGGGCGTCGGCGCCATCTTGATCCCCGGCACGCCGAGCGGCGCGACAGTGGGCGGCTCGCTCATGAACTCTTGCTTCAGATCGAGCGAATCGGGAGAGTTCACGAGCAGCGACCGCACGGCGCTGCGGACGCTCTACTGAGCTGAAGCCGCGATGATCAGCGTTATGAAGATAGAGCGCATCATCGCGCTGTCGGTCGCCGCGGCGGCATCCGCCGCCGCGTGCGCACCGGCGCCCGACGTCGACTTCGCGTCCAGCGCGCGCGGCGCGCAGTGTGGACCGACCCTCGACTTCGTGCCGATCAACGGGCCCGAGGGCTCAGGGCCATGGGTCGATGCCCGCGAAGACGGCGTCGCTCTCGTCAACGGGACTTGCACCGGCGTGCTGATCGGGCCCGTCGGGGGTTCGGGGCCCCTCGTGCTGACCGCCGGCCATTGCGTCGCGCTGGGTGACGAGGCGTTGGTCGCGTTCAACGTCGAAGAAGATCCGGACGGCGCGGAGTCCGTCGTCCTCGGCGAAGTCATTGAGCGCGCCGACGCACCGGACTACGCCGTGATCGAGCTCGACGCGGATCCCCAGACGTCGCCCCTACAGCTCGGCACTCAGCCGACCTATCGCCTCACCGTCATCCAGCACCCCCGGGGGCTCCCCAAAGTGCTGGCAACGGGGACGTTCGCGTTCCTGGACGAAGGCGCCGTGCACTACGACGACCTCGATACGCTCGTCGGCAGCTCCGGGGCGCCGATCATCAACGGCAGGGGGCGGGTCCTGGGTCTGCACGCCGGCGGGGACTGCGACCTCGGCGGGACGAACTGGGGCTGGCTGTCGTCGGAGATCGTCCGCGCGTCGTCCGCGCTCGCCAACTACGCGCTGTCCGACTGCTGATCGCTCTAGACCGGGCGCGCATCCGAGCCCGATCGTCAGAAGGTCGGTTGCTTTGCTTATCGGCGCCCACGGGTCCGCCTTGTCCTCTGCGAGTCACCCTCAACGGATGGCGAATCGCAGGACAGAGATGTATCGGCTGCAGGAGCTCGCTCGGCTTCACCGCTTGGGGACCGGAGCTCGCGAGATGGCCCGTCTCTTGGGCGTAAGCCCGACGACGGAGCGGATGTACCGCAACGCGCTCGACGCTCGCGGCCATCTGAAGGGTGCGGCCGACGACCTACCGTCCCTCGAAGCTCTGAAGACTGCCATTGCGGAGGAGCGCCCGGCGGCTGGGACGCCTCCACAGGCGCAGTCTTCCATCTCCGAGTGGGAAGCCGAAGATCTAGGCGCTGCTGGCCAAAGGGCTGACGGCCCGGCCATTTGCGATCGTCTTCGCCAGGAGGCGCCCGAGTCGTTTCGGGGGAACTATTGGTCGGTCAGGCCAAGCCTGGGTGTTCGTCATGACGTTGGGCTACAGCCGGCACATGTATGCCGAGGTCGTGTTCGATCAGAAGTCAGCAGCTTGGATTGCTCTTCATCAACGGGCGTTCACGTTTCTCAGGGTTGTGCCCGAGACCATCGTTCCCATCAACTTGAAGGCTGCGGTCGTCCACGCGGCCTTCGCTGTGGACCCCCTGCAGCTTTTTGTCGTCGAAGAGCAGGCCCATCTGCCGCCGCTGCCGCGTCCGCCCTTCGAATTGGCTGTATGGAAGAAGGCCAAGGTCCACACGGATACGCACATCGCTTTCGATCATCGAATATACTCAGTGCCCTAGCGTGGATCGGGCGCGATGTCTGGGTGCGTGCAACGCCAACGATGGTTGCGATCTTCGGCGACGATACGCGTATCGCCACTCATTCACGGACCGGCAAAGGTCGCTGGAGCACAATCGAAGCGCATCTGCCCGAACATCGCCGGGACTGGCGGCATCGAAGCCGCTCGTATTGGAAAGCGCGCGCCGAAGCGATCGGTCCGGAAACGGCGGGTCTCGTCGAAGAAGTCTTCGACGGCGACGATGTCCTAAGCCACCTTCGCAAGGCCCAATCGATCGTCACGCACCTGGCGGGCTTCCCGGTCGAACGCGCCGAAGCGCCCAGCCGTCGCGCACGGCACCTATACCTACCTAAGCATCAAATCGATCTTGGCCAGAGCGCTCGACAAGGAGCCGCACCCGCAAGTCTTGTTGCCATCCGAACGACCCGAGGTGTCACCACGGTTTTCTCGAAACCTGAACGAGCGGTTGGCGGCCACCTGGAGAACGGTCATGAGCCCCATTGACGAACTGGTGCCGCTGCTGAAGAAGCTTCGGCTCAACGGTATCTTGCAGACGCTTGAGCTGCGGACCCAGCAGGCGGCCGATGACAGTCTCTTCCACGCCGAGTTTCTTCTTCGCCTACTGATCCTGCGCGCCTCACAAAAGCGCGTCTGGTGGGCAACGCTGATCCTCAATTGACATATGATAGCAGTGCAGTCACTCTCCGACGGTGGCTGCTATCACGGTGCGCAACCTGTCCGAAGACGTCAAACAGCGGCTGCAGGCACGAGCGGCTGCGAACGGCCGCTCGATGGAAGAGGAGGTTCGTGAGCTCTTGCGGGTTGCGGCCTACGCCGAAACGCGAGGCTCGCTGCTAGCAAGCATTCGAGCCCGCGTTGTCGAACACGGCGGCCTCGACGACGAAGAAGCCACACGCTTTGCGACACGCCGCAGCGCGGGCCGGAGCCCGCCGCAGTTCGAGTGACATGTACCTACTCGACACCAATGT
>JANQQN010000353.1 GCA_028289325.1 Myxococcota bacterium
ATCCGAGACTACATCCGCAACCAGGAACGGGAGGACAAACGCCTCGAACAAATGAAGATGTTCGAGTAGGGACGTCGCGCTTGCGCGGCTCATAATCCAGCCGCCTTGGGCGGCTCACCCAACCGGAGTCCCCCGGCTTTGCCGGGGGAGCCTCAATCCTAGACGAATATCCGAAAAAGCTGGTAACATTAGGTCGATCCCCAGGGCCGTGAGCGCCATCGATGCGCCAAGCATGGCGATTAGCTCCCTATCCGCGATGCCATCTAGCCTTCTTGCTGGCTTGGCGAGAAGTGCCCCGCGTCCGTCGTAGTTGTCGGTCTGTTTGTCTTCCATGGCGTTGCAGCACGGCCAGTCGAAGCAAATCCCCCAAACGGGGAACCCTATTGGCCTCGCGTCGTCGCCGTCTGGATCTGCGGCGTGAGATCACAAACGAAGTTCCCCGTGGTTCGCTCCGGCAGATCGACTGACTTGGCGCACTCTTCTGCGACGAACTCCAGAAGCTCTACGATCAAGCGGTACGGAACGAAGATCGCTTCTCTTATCGCCGCAGTTCGGCGCTCATTCGGTGTGAAGTACGCTTGAAGCGACGGCGCCGTGACGAACGCCGCGTTCGCTCGCTTCGCGTCCCGCACCACGACTGCGCCACCCAGGTGTGCCTCACACCACTCTCTGACGAAGTTTTGAGTCATGTTGTTCGAAACGGACGAGTTCCCATTAGGGCTCGTCTCTAGCGCTCGTAGACTGCTCATTGTCGTCTTCCCTCGAATCGTTCGGCGGGATTCCGTCTCGACCCAGCCTCTGCCTGCAGAGCTGGTTGTTGCCGTTTCCGCCGGACCTGACCACTAGAGACGATTCCTCGGGCTCGTGGAAGCCCATAAATACCGATGGACTACATCGCGTGCACCGATAGAGTCTCGGGCATACGGTGAGCCTTTACGCACCGCCCTCGAGGCGAAGGAGCAAGTTCTCTTCACTCCCAGCGACGTTGTGGAGAGTCCTTTCGTCTTTGAAGTGCTGGTTCTGCAAGAGCGGTCGACATGGCTCGAGCGCGTCATCCCGAAAGGCGCTTCGCCAAGAGAGCCATCCTGTGCATGTGGATTCCGCCCGACTTCGCAGTAACGGCGAATCTAGATATCGGTCCGTGCAGCTCATCCCCAAGCGGGTGGAGGTAAGCCTCGCCTCCTCGGGGGAGGAGGCGCTCGAGCGCCTCGAGACGACGCCCTTCCACCTCATTTTCTTGGACGTGCAGATGCCGGGGCTCGACGGCTTCGAGACCACTCGGGAGATTCGCCGGCGCTACGGCCAGGGTCTCCCAGTGGTAGGCATCAGCGGCAATGCCTTCGCGCGGGACCGTGAAGAAGGTCTCAACGCCGGGATGAACGACTATCTGACCAAGCCCGTGAAGAAGATCGAACTCGCCGAGCGCCTCGCGCGTTTTCTGGGGTGAAATGGACGACTGCGCCCGAACCAGCCGAAGGCGCTCGTAAGAGCACCGGCGGTCGGGTGTGCCGCCACCCTCACCGCACGAGCGAGGGCGCATACGGATCGCCACCTCGGCCCACGTGGACGCACTGATCGATCGTGCGATAAGCTCCTGACGGTATGGCGCCAGTCTCGGAATCTCGCGAATATTGCATGAATTGCGGTGCGTTGCTTACGGGCCCGTACTGTTCATCGTGCGGACAGAAGGACGTGGAGGTCGCTCGACCGGTCACGACCCTTGTCAGCGACTTTTTGGATGGCGCCTTCTCGCTCGATTCGCGGGTGTGGCGGACGATCGGTCGGCTGCTCACGTCGCCGGGCTTCCTGACCCGAGCCTACTTTGACGGCAAACGCGCCCACTACATGCCGCCGCTTCGCCTGTTTTTGGTGTCGTCGCTTTTGTTCTTTGCGACCGCTGGCTTGAGCAATCGGCACATCTTGCGCATCACGACCGTCCACAATACGCGTTCGGTTTCGGCGGACGAAGTGAAGTTCGGCCTTTCGGTGGATGAGTCGGCCGCGGCCCGAATGGCCAACGGCGGCGGCACGGCAACGTCTACCGCGAGAGAATTGGGATTTCAGGCCTTGCTGACGATGTTTCCCCGCGCCGACGAGCCAGTCGATTCGGCCATCAAGCGGGAGGTCATCGATGCCGTGCTCGCCGATCCTTCGCTCGACAGCTTGACGCAGGACATGGTGCAGGGCGTTCAGCAGGCGATCACCGAGCCAGCGGCGTTTAACGACGCCATGAACATCTGGCTGCCGAGGATGATGTTCATCCTGATTCCGGTGTTCGCGCTGGTGCTGCGACTGGTCTACTGGCATAAAACGTTGTTCCTCGCCCACCACATCTTCTTTGCGCTGCACTTTCATAGCTTCGTGTTCGTGCTTCTGACGCTCCTTATCGCGCTCGTGCCGCTGTTCGGCGGTGAGGTGGGCGGAGGCGTCTTTGTACTCGGGGCCGGCGGGTATCTGCTGAAGTCGATGGGGACCGTGTACGGACAGTCCCGGTGGGTGACCGTCGCCAAGTGGCTGTCGGTTTCTGCGCTGTACTTCTTGGCTTTTGTGGCCGCGCTGACGCTGACGCTGCTGGCCGCCATGCGTCAGCTGTAGCGTGTGCAGCCTGTCAAAGCCTGCCGACGTTTGCGTGCGCTGTCGCCGAGCTTGCTGCCCAATATGCGTTGCAAACGCATCCTTCTATGAGAAGGCCACTTCTTGTCTACCCTCTGACTCAGGTTCCAAGTCGAACCTGGTGTCCTCGTCACGTTGAAATGGATGATTCACCGCCGACCGTGATCAATCACGACGAGAACGTACAGCACGTTGAACTTGATTGTCGGGACCGAGAAGAAATCCATGACTGTGATGCCCTCCCGGTGGTTTCGCAGGAAGGCCTTCCAACGGTCGATGTGGTTAGGCGTTCCGGTCCGCCGAGGCATGTAGCGAGAGACGGTTCGCTCGGACACGTCGAATCCCAACTTCAACAGCTCGCCATGGATTCGCGGTGCGCCCCATCCGGTATCGCTAGCCATCCTCCGGCTCAGCTAACGGATCTCGAGATCGACTCGAGGACGGCCCGGCGATCGATGAAGAAGGACCCAGAACAGGCGGTCGCCAGGCGAAAACGATGGTCATGGTCGCTTCTGCTTGGATACGGACAGCTGCTGTCGCAGGGCGGCGTTCTCGACCGCGAGATGCGCGGAGCCATGGAAGCTGGCGACGAGCGCGCCGACCAGCGCGGAGAGGGCGCGAATCACGCGAGAAGGCTCGGCCAACCCGGCGACACGGACAAGCCGAATTCTTCAGTAATAGCGGTGCGTTCGGCGTTATGGCGAGCCACGACGCGCGAGAGCTAGTGTCCCATGAGTCGGGAGTGCTCGTGGACACTTGGGATCACGCCATTCGGGTCGAGGCGATCGACGACGACCGACGTCGCTACACCGACGCCCTCGACCTTCGGGCCGGCGCCTTCACGCCGCTGGTGTGGCTGTTCGCCCACGGATTCTATCGCTACCGACACTGGCGGTGGCGGGCGTGGCTGCGAGAGGCGCTGCGCTGATCGGTGGCCGCGTCCGGACTCAGGGGGACGTCCAGACCGCGCCGTCGAGGGCCGTGGTCGGCAGCGGCGTTCATCCGCCCGTCAACCAGACTGATGCTCGATTGAGCTCTCCGTCCTCGAACTTCGCATTCGCGAAGCGCCATGTGAGCGCTGCGGCGACGTCGATCGAAAACGCGGTCAAGCCCGCGTTGACCCGCCTCACCTCACAGGCCTTCCGAAATGCTCAGTAGAGCTCCTCTTTGATCGAATCTGATTTTTGTTGGACTTCTGCTCCGGTCGCGTCTCGTCCAGGGCCGACACGCCACTTCGCGAGTCGATCTGCGACCCGGTCAGCCAGCTCAGCCTGAGCCTTCGCACACGAGTCGGATAGACCGCGCGTCAGGTCGAGCAAAGTTGTCCTGACTCCAACGGCGAGCTCGATACCCTCAGGGTTGTCGGCCGAAGTTGCGGTGGCAGTGGCAAGCGACAAGGTCGCCGACTCCAAGACCGATCGAAACTATCCGCCGTCCTCGACGTACTGCTCGTAGGTGTAGTTGGGGTGATCCCAGAGCCAATAGATTGAGAGATCGAGCGCAAACTCGTTCGGTATGATGACGGTCCCGTTGCTCGCGAACGAGTTCCGTAGGACGAGCGCCACCGCCTTGGGCGTGGTCGGTCGTTCGATCTGCGTTTGGCCACTGCCCAACACGGCCAAGGCTGGCGATTCCGGCGTTCGGGCAGACTGGTAGTCGGGCGCACCTGCGTGTGCCGTCTGTGACGTTGAAGCAATGAAGGTGGCGACAGAGACGGCGACCCAGAGTCGAAGGCTCATTTGAGAGTCACCATCGTCAAGAAGTTTGCAATTCCGTCGTCTGGTATGAGCCTTAGCCTGCGCCTTGCATTTTGACCGGATGGACGGTTGTATCTTTCGGTCTACCAAGGAGAACGCGTATGGCCCGACAGATCATCGACCTTTCGATCCATCTCGAGAACGACGTGCGTTCCGACCCCCCTGGCTATGAACCGCATATCGACTACCTGACGCACGAAGATACTGTTCAAGACATCTTGCAGTTCTTTCCTGGGTTGCAGGCCGAGGATCTTCCCGACGGCGAGGGGTGGGCCATCGAGTGGATTCGACTCATGACGCACAATGGCACCCACCTGGATGCGCCCTACCACTTTCACTCCACGATGAACCGTGGCGAGCGCGCGATCTCCATCGACGAGGTGCCCTTGGACTGGTGCTTTCAGCCCGGGGTCAAGCTCGACTTCCGCGAGCTCGATGACGGCTACGTCGTACAGCCCCGGGACGTCGAGGCCGAGCTCGAGCGCATCGGCCACGAGCTGCGTCCGCTCGAAATCGTTGTCGTCAATACGCGCGCCGGCGCTCGGTATGGCCACGACGATTACGTCGCCTCCGGCTGCGGAATGGGCCGCGATGCGACGCTCTATCTTCTGGAGAGGGGTGTCCGTCTCACCGGCACGGACGCCTGGAGCTGGGATGCCCCGTTCGTTCACACCCGAAACAAGTACGGACAAAGCGGCGACGCATCGCTGATCTGGGAGGGTCACAAGGCCGGACGCGATATCGGCTACTGCCATCTCGAAAAGCTGCACAACCTGGAAGCGCTTCCCCCCAACGGCTTTGTCGTCAGCTGTTTCCCCGTCAAGATCCGGGGCGCGTCGGCCGGCTGGACCCGGGCCGTGGCGATCATCGACGACGAGTCGAGTCAGAGTCCGGCCGTGACCGCATCAGCCGACCCCTCGCGGTAGGTCGTAAACGGCGAGAACACGCCGCTTCAGACTGCTTCGCGCGCCGCCATCGGCTTGAGGACCAGCGCCAAGCCGGCGGACACCAGACACAGCACGGCGGCCATCCAGGCGTACGAGTATTCACCGGTCTGCTCTTTGGCCAGGTGGCCTGCGGCGACGCCCACGACCCCGGCGATGCCGTAGCTCGTGAAGACCCATCCGTAGTTGGCACCGAGATTCTTGGCCCCGAACAGGTCGGCGGTTGCCGAAGGAAATAGAGCGAAGTTGCCGCCAAAGTTGAAGCCGACGAATCCGGCCGCGATGTATAGACCCATCTCTCCTTCTAGACTGGGCACCCTGCCAACCTCGGGTGAACCGAGCGAACAAGACTAGAAGCAGGCGCTCCGCATTGGTGAGGCGAGACCGCTGGACCTTCCGTCGCAGGTTGATGATCTGCTGCCGGAGCATCGCATTTTCGGCAACCAGCTGAGTGTATCCGTCCCGTGAAGCGGTGTTGCGGCGCCGAGCGTTCCGTGGAGCGGCGGGGTCAGGACAGCGGAGGTGGGATCGTCAGTCTGCCGAGCTCGCGGCTCATTTCGAGCGCGTCGAGTCGAGGCCTCGTGGTGCTCCAGCGGTGGGGCGCAAGCTCGATGATTCTGTGCGCTGGCCACAGCGGGAGCACGCGGAAGAGATCGCGAAGGTAGCGCTCCACATCGAGACCGTGCATGCGGGCTGAAAATACGAGCGACAGCCATACGCAACCAGCCTTGGCACCATCTTCGGAGCCGAAGAAGAGCCAGTTCTTCCTTCCGACGGCGAGATGTCTGGCCTGGAGCTCAGTTCGGTTATTGTGGATGGGTATGTAGCCAGATGCGCTCCGCCTTCTGGCCGAACAGCTGTCTATGAAACCAAGCCACCTGAGCGCGCGCCGCGTCGAGATCGGCCTGCAGCCTCGCGGCGCGCGACGCGAATCGATCGCGAGACTTCTCTACGGACTGGACCTTCTTGCGGAGCTCGTTGAGCTCCGTCTCGGTGGAAGAGAGAGCCGGTGTCGGCTCGCGTTCATCCCGGGGCGAGGACACGCTTGCCTACTAAACGCCGAGCAGCGCGACGGCATTCCTTTTAATGGATTCTTTGTCCGCGCCGGGGCTTCGGAACACCGGCGAGAACAGCTCGTAGCTGTCGACCATCGATCTCGATGCTCTCCTTGTCCGGATCCAGATCGATGATACCGCGGTAGGTGCAGGCATCCAAGCGCTTGTAGAGAATGCAGTCGCCGGTCTGATCCGCGAACAGGATCTTGATCTTGTTGCCAGCCCGGTTGAAGAAGACGAAGAAGGCTCCCGAACGAGGATCGTCTTGCAGTCGCTCGCGGACGATGCCGCCCAGCCGATCGAATGAGCCGCGGAAGTCGACCGTCTTCGTCGCAACGAAGATGCGAGCCTTGACGGCAATCATCCCACCACCACCGCCTCGAGGGCCATCACCAGCGCGATGATCATGTCCGAGGTCAATGCACCCGCAACGACCAACCGGCGGTCATCTCCAAACACGACCTCCACGCGAACCTCACCCGCCGGTGTCTCCGGCACCTCGACCAGTTCTATGCTTCGTGGTACAGGTCGCGAACGCGATCGACGCCGAAGAGGACCTCGAATGGCGCGGCCCCAAGCCCCAAGCGTCGCCGGATGAATCCCCCGCGGCTCCGCAAACGCGGCGGCGCTCAGGCCGCTGTTGTCCCACTCCTCGACCAGACGTCGCTTCTCGATGTTGTCGGTGATTCGTTCTCGCATCCGACTACGGCATCACCCTTCGGTTTTCCGGCGAAGACGCGGTTCACGGGACGGATACGCTGAGCTCGCGCCCCCTCCAGCCCGCCATACGGTCGCATGAGCGGGGGACGAGCGCCGCGACCTTGGATGCGGAGCGCGCCGCCGTAGCGCCGTCGGGTCAGCGGTCCAGCGCGTCTTCGAAGATCTCGATGCTCTTGAGGGCCAATCGCTTGGTGATCGGGTCGCGGTCACCCTCGCGATGCGACAGCGCGATCACCACCAGCCCGAGCTCGGACAGGGCGTACAGCGCCGCGTTCTCTTGGCTCTGATCGGTGCCGCGCGTCCACAGCACGGCTCGCCCGTGCCCGCTTCGCTCCTGAAACCAACCGTAGCCCGCCGACAGCCGGTCGTTCACGCGGGCCTTCGGTGACTGCATGAGGGCGACGCTGGCCGGCCGCAAGACGGCGCCGGCGCGCAGGCCGAGCCACCACCGATGAAGGTCCTCGGCCGACGTCGCGATCCCCGTCCCGCCTCGAAACCCCCAGCTCGCCCTTCGTCCTTCGTCGAGCGCCGGGTCGGCGAGCTCCGCCAGTCGCGGAGGCGGCGCGGACCAAAAGCCGGTGTTGGTGAGGCCCGCCCGCGCGAGCACCTCCCGCTCGACGTAGCGCTCGTAGAGCTGCCCGGAGACGACCTCGACGACCATCGCCAGCACTGAGTACGCGTCGTTGCTGTACGTCCATCCTTCGCCGGGCGGGTGGGCCAGCGGACGGGCGCAGATCGCCGACAGGGCCGCGGCGCGGTCCGCGACGCCGTCCGAGGCGTAGTTCTGCCCGATCCCCGAGGTGTGGCTGAGGAGATGGGCGATGGTCATGCGCCGCCAGTCGTCGGGGAGCCCGGTGAGGTGTGCGCCGACCGGTTCTGCGAGGCGCAGGCGGCCGGTCTCCGCCAGCCGCATGACCGCCGTCGCCGTGAAGCTCTTTGCGATCGAGGCGGTCCAAAACGCGGTGCTCGGGGTCACCGAGACGCGACCCGCCCGGTCGCTGAAGCCGTAGCCCTTCGCCAGGATCACGCGCTCGTCGACGGCGACCAGGAAGGCCCCCTGAAAGCCGGCTTGCCCAAGGACGCGATCCATCACCGACGCCATCGAAGTGGCCGCGTCGTTGACGATGGCGGGCGTCGGGCGCGCGCGGGCGGTGGTCGCCGGGCTCATTCGGCTGTGGGGCGGGCCGGCGCACGCGGTCGCGGCGACCGCGGTGAGTGCGAGGGCGGTCCAGTTCTTCGTCATCTTCCGCGTATAAGGTGGGCCCCGGTCAGCCGTCTTGCATGGGTCTTGCGCGACGCCAGCGGTCGACGAACCCCCGCGGCGTCGTGCCCAGCACGCGCTGAAAAGACCGCGTCATGTGACTCTGGTCATAGAAGCCGGCGGCCGCCGCGACGTCTGCGATGCGGCCGCCCGACGTCAGCTCGCGGGCGGCTCGCCCCACTCGAAGCTCGATGGCGTAGGCGCTCATCGTACGGCCCCACCGGCGCCGAAACGCCCGCGCGAGGTGGCTAGCGTGCACGCCGACCCGACGTGCGAGCAGGCAGACCTGCAGCGGGGCGTCGACGGGCCACGCGTCGATGTGGCGCCGAGCCGCCTCTTCGGGGCGCAACGGGGCGCCGGGCGGGTCGTCGGCGGTCGCGAGCGCCTCGATCCACCCGTCGAGCAGCGCCTGAAACCGGCCGGCGCTCAGGGCGCGGCCGTCGAGCGCCGCCCGCGCCCTGGAGGTCAGCGACAGCGGCTGCTCCTCGGCGTGCAGGACGTCCTGCATGTAGACGGGGCCGAGCCGAACCATCAGGCACCGCGCGCCCGCCGCTCCGTAAGCGACCGCGTGGGGCGCGCCCGAGGGGCGAAAGAACGCTTCTCCCGGGCCGACGCGCTCGGTCAGTCGGCGGCCGCGATTCTCGAGGCTGCCGGCCAGAACGACGCACAGATACGGATCCGAGTGAGCGTGGGTGTCGCACGCCGCCCCGGCCGCGTAGACCGTCTCGACCACGTCGAAGCCACCGCAACGGCGAGCCCAGCGTCGCTCGCCCAAGAACTGATGGTGATACGCAGCGGCTCGTCGCGCCATACGCCGTGGTCCTCTCGTCCGGGGGCTCCGGCGGGCACGGTAGCTCACTCGACGGGGCGTGTCCCCAGGGGGCAGGTTACCGCAGTTTCTTGAGCGGGTTGTGGACGGCGTCGAGGGGAAGAGTGCCGTCCGGCGCGGGTTCATCGTGGGACGGCGCGCGGCGGTCGGCGGCTTTGTCGGCGAACTGGGCCCAGTCCGCGTCGGGGCTGCGGTCGAGCCGAGCGCGCCCCGCCGGGTGCTGCAGCAGCATGGAGACGAGCGCGCGCGCGAGGTCGGGCTGCCCGCCCTCGTTGGCGACGCCGTCGGCGAAGCGCAGGATCTGATCGAGCACCGCCTCCGTCTGGGCCGGGTCGTCGAGGCGGGACCGCATCGCCTGCTCGACGCGGTCGTAGGCGTGCGGCGGAATCACGAGGCGCCCGTCGTCCTGCCGCTCGAGCAGGCCGACGATCCAGCGCACGTGGGGCAAGTCTGGCTGCGCCACGAATTCAGGCTACTATCCGCGGTCGACGAGCGAAAGGAGTCAGCGCAGGCCGTTGAGCGCCGCGCGGATCTCCGCGGACGACGTGCCCGTGCCCTGACCGTAGGCCGAGCGCCCGGTGTCGGCGCGGCCGATCGACGCCCACTCGTAGGCGAGGTTGTTCTGGAGGCCGGACAGCGACAGCTGCCCGGACTGGAAGCGGCTCAGGCCCCGGCGCTCCAGCAGGTGCAGCGCCATCCGATCCTGAAGCTCGGGCGTGAAAACCTCGTTGTCGGAGAGCCCCATCTCGCGCTGGATCCCGCGCAGGGTGGTGCCGACGATCTGGTAGCGCCCGGCGGCGCTAGAGTTGAAGCGGTTGTTCGGGTTGTTCAGCATCCGCCGCTGCAGCGCCTTCACCTCGCCGAGGGTCATCGAGGTCAGGGGCTTCGACTTGTCGTCGGCGTAGGCGCCGTAGCCCAAAGTCACGT
>JANQQN010000291.1 GCA_028289325.1 Myxococcota bacterium
GGCGTGGGGCGTGGCGGCGGCGGTCGCCGGCGTGGAGGTCAGCGTCAACGACGGCGGTCGGATCTCGTTGGCGGTTCGATCGCCACCCCCTCTGCCTCGATGGCCGAGGTGATCGCCGCCGCGAACTGTGCCCCCGCTCCCGTGGTCCGCAAGATCTGATCGAACGCCAGGTCCGACGAGCGGCCGCCATGCCAGTCGAGCAGAAGGTCGACGAAGACCTGCGGCCGATCGTCGCCGTAGTACAGACGCTGGCCCGCCTCGGCCAGCTCGACGGCGCGGGTCTGCACCGTCGCGTCGCCCACGCGCCGCACTCCGGGGGGCAGGAACCCGGCCACCGACGTCGCGAGCGCCTGCGACAAGACCCGAGTCGCCGCCAGCTGCACGCCCGAAGGCAGCAGGTCGAACCACTCTGGATACACGATCGTATTGCCGGTCAGCGCGACCCCTCGCTCATCGACCCCCATCTTGAGGTCGAACCGCCCGGTCAGCCCGTTGCTCACCTGAAGGTTGCTGAGCGCGACATGACCGTTTCGTTCGGCGATCAGCCGGAACTCCGCCGTCCGGCTCTCCCCCGGCGCGATGGTGTCGAACTGCACCTGGGTCGGCTGACCCGTCGCCAGCCGAGCGCCGCTGATCGCCGCCGTATTCAGATTGACGCTGACCAGACTGGCGGGAGACTCCGAAGTATTGAGAATCGTAACTGACGCCGTATACGGCTCTTCGACGCTCACCGTTCTCGGATGGCTGAACACCATCGAGAAGGTTGGGTTGCGGACCAAGACCGAGCCCGCCGCCGAACCCATGACCTCCACCTCCCCGTGACTCAGGCCATCCAGGGTCCCGGTGAGATCGATGTCCAGCGTGTGCAGCCCATCCCGCAGACCCTCCACCAAAAACTCCGCGTATCCAGTCTCCCCCGGCTGCAGGCGCCCCTGGTCGTCCGCCGTTCCCGGCGTCCCGTCCGCGCCCGCCGCACGAACCGGAACGGTCGTGATCGTCTGCGCTGAGGGGCCGATCCGCGCCATCCGCAGCGGATCGTCGTCCGAGCCCTCCACCAGGTCGGGGCCCGTCGGCAGTCGAATCGTCGCGCTGATGTCGTGGACGCTGAGCCCCGAGCCCATCGGTGACGCGTTCGCCGTATACAGCTGCACGCTGAAGAACTGATTCAGGAACGCCACGCTCCCCGGGATCACCAGCAAACCTGATAACGGAATGTTCCCGGGCGGTGCGTCGATCAGGTCCTTCGGCTCGAGCGCCTGATAGTTCACCGCCTGCAGCTGGATGTTGAGGTTCGGGCGGGCCATCTCCGGCGGAAACTCGAAGTCATGGGCGAGCGAGCGATTGATGGCGTCCGCCTGCACGCTCCGATCCCGAAACTCGGCCAAGCTGTACAGCTCGACCGGCCCTTTGAACTTCGGCGCCACCACCGGGAATCCGACGCTGTAGGCCTCACCTTCAACGATGAACGTCGCTGTAAACTCGAGCGTGGTAAAACTGTCGTCATCAATGACGATGTTTCGATCCTGAATCTCCTCCAGGGTTAAAGGCCGGGACGTCACGCTACTGACAAGAACCTCCGGAAAAACATGAACCAAGACTCGGGAGGGGCTCCCTGCCAAGAGCGTTCGGCCGGACTCGGTCTCCACCAGCCGAACGTTGTCGATGGTGTAGTCGCCCAGCACGGCCAGCGGCGGCAGGTAGATCGGTTCGCCCGGCAATCCGAGCAGCCGATGACTGGGCATCCCGGGCCCCCGCAAAACCGCCTCTACGTGGGCGCCCGCGGCCAGCGCGTTGCTCAACTCCGGCCGAATCGTGCCGTCTAGCGTCCGGATCGTCGCCACGAACGACCCCGGGATGTCTTTCGGGACATATATCTCCGCCCCCGGCGTGACCTCTAGCTGCGCACCCACGACGTGGTGTTCGAAAGACGCAAGGGGCTGCGAACCCGCCACCCCCTCGACCGACGCGATGCAGAGGACGACCACCAGACAGCAGAACGCACGAATCATTCGGACCACCTCACGGTCGCCCAATTACACTGTTCAGGCGCGAGCAACAGCCCCACCGAATAACTATTCCGATCTTTTCAAAGGACTGTCCGGAGGATCAGTCATCAGCAAAGCCACGCCAACGCGATGACGTCATCACTCCTGTGCGAGCAACGTTATATTAAACGACATCTACTGATAGTGGCTCGGCGACCCACATGACCCCCCGCCGCTCTTTCGCCGGTTTTTCTCGCACGGGAAATCGACTTGGCCGCCGAGCGGCCACCCTCGAAGGTTCACGTCTTCACGGTCACCGGCACCTGTCGCTACACGACGACCAAGTGCCACCAATAGTTGTCGGGATCGGTCCAGACAGATCGATCACGGACCGTTTCTTGCCGTCCAAACCGGCCTCTCGGGCCCATTCGGGAAGGATCGCTATTCTATGGATACGTCAGAACGCCTTGCAGTCATCGCACGGAGGTTCGACGGAAACGAGCCTCTGCTCGCCGAACAATGGAAAGGCACTCGTCCATTCGCTCGATCGGACCGGCGTCGCGCAAAGGTGCGTCGAACCGGGGCCGTGGGGGGGGGGCCGGTCGACGCACTGCCGACGCATCCGCCTAAACTCATCCAGACGAGCGCCGGACGAAACCATGACGGCGCGCAGACGATGAGATCCTACAATGGCCCATGCCGCAAAGCGAGCTGACTCCGCGAGCCACTGAGATCATCCACGCCAAAGAAAGTCACTATGTTACTCGCCACCTGATGGCGGATCTTGAGCGGCGCAGCTGGCGCGCCTATCGGCTCCGTCCTACCTTCGGTTGAAAGGACGATGAAGTTGTCTAGGACTTGGCCTGAAGCCGAATAAAGGTACAGCGCTCGAACTCGTCATGTTGTCGACAGCACCCCGCAACAAAGCCTAAAGCCGCGGCAAGCGCGGCGCGCAACGATAGCGCTCCCCAGTCGGCGCTTTGGTGTTCCTCCAGTCCGTCGGTGCGAGGCTTTCTCTTCAGTCGGAACAGCGTTTGGTCGCTGAAACCACTACGCAGCCACCGCCGTCACCCTCTCCAGTGCCTGACCAGCGAACCCCCGAAGCGAGTCCACGTCTGGTGAGGTCGTTCAGGCGGAGCACCTTCCGCTGCTGTCGTAGTCGTCTTTCGCGACGGGGCATTTGCTTCATCCTCCGTCAATCACTCGACGTCACGGAATACAGATACGACAGGCATCGCTGTACATGTTTTGGGTACGGCACATCATCTGCTCCCCTGGCCGACCACCGAGTGTACAGCTCCGACGACCGCACCGGCGGTCCCCGGACGGGGTATGTCACGCCTGGCGCTCGACAACGCTTCGCGTATCGCCACAAGGTCCCTCAAGGCACCTCGGCTGAAGGCACGTCCTCATACGCTCGCCGACATCGACGCAAATGCTGGCGGGTTCACAGTCCGAGGACGGCTCGTCACATCGGAGAGCTCGGCAGTCTCTGCCGTCCGTCCGCCGCCTACAAAGACGCTCCTCGAGTGTCGGTTGGTGGACGCACCCTCCGGCGACGCAGGTCCATTCGTCGACACGCACGCCCTCGATCCCGGATAGCGAAGAGACACTAATCACACGGAGTATAGCGCGCCTTCAGCCTCGACCAAGGCGCAGCGACTGACCGCGCCCGGCTGGACTTTGGCCGCGCGATACGGCTTCGCCGGTTTGACGATCATTCGCGCGAGCTCGCGGTCGAAGGCATGCGGATCGAAACGCTCGTCGAGACGCTGGAGCAACGTGCGGCTCACCGAATCGAGCTCCGGCCCTCGCGGAATAGGCACCAGGTGCTGCCATCGAATCCCTTTGCCGCGACCCTCGACGCCGCCCTTGTCGTGACCGGTATAGGGTCCCGCGAAGCAGGGCTTCAAGAGCTAGTGCTGAGCCAATGCCGCGAATCGTGGCGATAGCTGGCGCTCCGAGCCGGCAAGTTCTTTGCGACCGCCGCCTTGAGATTATCGTACACGAGCCGCTGAGGGACCGCGCCGAAGTGCTCGAAGGCACGAACGTGACCGTCGAGAAAGCAGATCTGATCCTGACGCCGACACAACCACGCGAAGTCTCGGCGCGAGTGCATGAGCCGAAGGACGAACATCCACGCCTCTTGCCGGACACCATCCAGGTCCACCAAGACCTCGAAGAAGGCCACCCGCGAAGTTCGACTGGCTGCCGGCCAGCGAATCCGAGGGATTCCTGTCGATGGTCGACTCGCACTACCCGCAGTGGTCGGCGCTGTTTCTGGACGGCACTGAGGACGGGGCTCCGGCGCGGCGAACTATTTGCCCTCGCATGGGACGACGTCGACCTCACGACCGGGCTGCTCACCGTGCGACGGTCCGCGTACCGAGGACGCCTCGGGCCACCGAAGAATGGCCGGGAACGGTCCGTTCCGATGACGTCTGCGCTGCGCGCCAAGCTGCAGGAGCATTCCATCAGTGATCCGAAGGGCGAGTTCGTCTTCCCAGGAGCCTCTGGCGGCCTTGTGAACCATCAGGACCACGTGGATCGGCCGCTGCACGGCGCACTTGAGCGCGCCGGGCTACGCCGGATGACGTTCCACTCCCTGCGACATTCGTTCGCCCGTCAGCTCGTCAGCGCCGGGCGGTCGCTCAAGGAGGTCCAAGAGTTGCTCGGGCATTCGTCGATGCAGATGACGATGAGATACGCTCATCTGTCACCGGGCCGTATGCGCGAAAGCGATCGCCGTCCTCGAGGAGCAAACGCAAGACCGCTTGCGGTAGGCAAACCAATTTGGAGACATCGATGTAATCGACTGGGCCACACAAACTGTATGGCCCAGTCGAAATTACCGAGATTGTTCAGAAATCTGAGTAGCGGGGGCGGGATTTGAACCCACGACCTTCGGGTTATGAGCCCGACGAGCTACCAGGCTGCTCCACCCCGCAGCAGCAAAGTGAGGGGTACTCTAGTCCGCTCAGCCGAGGCGTCAACCGAAAAACGAACTTTAGCCGAGGATCTGTTGCAGCTTCAGGGCGAGAGACATGTCGCCCTTGATCTTCAGCTTGCCGGTCATGAACGCCATCTGGGGCGCGAGGTTGCCTTCGACCATGTTCACGAAGTCTTCGGAGGTCATGGTGATGGTGACCGAGGGATCGTCGTGCGTGCCTTGGGACACGTAGTCGCCGCTCTTGGTGAGGTCGAGGATCCAGCTGCCGGCTTCGTCGCCGGTCAGCTCGAACTGGTAGACCGAGTTGATGTTCGAGGCGATGTCCGGGTTCGCGGTGAGCCGCCCACCGATTTTTGATTCGAAGATTTCTTGCACGCTGGCCATGTTGGTTTCCTTACTTGTCCGTCCGTCGGCGCGATCGCTCTCTGGGCGCCGACGTCATTGGTCCGCCCGGACGCCGATCTGCATCTCGCATCTCGCCGCGTCGCGGGTCGGGCTCCGCGAGCCGTCTGCCTGCTGATTGACTGCTCAATCAGCGCCGGCATTCTTGGTGATGCTGACCCGCCTGTCAAAGGGGGCTTTGACAGGCTGGCCCGATTGTCGGACAATGCAGTTAGGGTCCTAAACACACCTGAAATATGCGTGGGGGCAAGCGCGGTTATGCTTAGCCAACCGGCTGCGCGCGGACGCTACGCCTGCGCAAAGGAGTTCGCTCGTCATGGTCGATGAATCAGTCTCCGACCGCGTCACCGTCTATGAGGTCGGTTTACGCGACGGTCTGCAGAATGAGGCCGCATTCGTCCCGACCAAACACAAGATGAAGCTGGTCGAGATGCTCGTCGACGCGGGCCTTCGACGGCTCGAACTCACGAGCTTCGTCTCTCCTCGCTGGATACCCCAGCTCGCCGACCACGCCACGGTCGCCTCCGAGGCGGAACGACGCCCTGGCGTCCGATACAGCGCGCTGGTTCCCAACCACCGAGGCCTACAGGGCGCGCTCAGCGCCGGTCTTGAGGAGATCGCGGTCTTCCTGAGCGCCACCGAAGCCCACTCCAAGAAGAACATCAACAAGACCGTCGAAGAGGCGCTGAAAGTACTCACCGAGGTCATCGTCACCGCCAAAGGTGAAGGGCTTTTTGTTCGAGGCTACGTGTCCACCGTCTTCGGGTGTCCCTACGAAGGGACGGTCGACCCTGCGCAGCCCCATCGGCTGGTCCACGCCCTCCTCGACGCGGGTGTGGATGAGATCAGCCTGGGCGACACCATCGGTGTGGCCAACCCTCGCCAGGTCCGCGACTTCATGAACCGGATCAAGGGTGATGTGCCCCTCGATCGGATCGCCCTTCACCTTCACGACACCCGCGGTACCGCCCTCGCCAACGTCCTGGCCGGACTCGACGCCGGGGTCCGCACCTTCGATTCGGCCTTCGGCGGCCTCGGCGGTTGTCCTTATGCGCCGGGCGCCTCCGGCAACCTGGCCACCGAAGACCTCGTGTACATGCTGGAAGGCATGGGTTTCGAGACCGGCATCGACCTCGATCGCCTGGTCGCCACATCGCAGTACGTATCGGACCTCGTCAGCCGAACCTTACCTTCCAAGGTCCTGCAGTCCGAGCTCGGGCGCCGCCGAAAAGAAGAGGAGCGCGCCAAGCGGGCCAACGGCCAGCCTCGTTCGTCGGGGGCTTGACCCTCGCCGACGTCCGACGCCGACGAATCGGCGAGCCAACGACGATCGACGGTGATCCAACACCCCCTCAAGGTTGTTGGTGGTCTCACCGCACCTTCTAGCGCTGCCCTGGTTGCTGCAGGCTGCGGGTATAGTCATTCACCGCCGCCCATAGCTCCGGCATCTGATGCTCGCGAAGGCCCTTCGCCAGCAGCTCGGCCGGCACCCCTTTGAGCGAGTCGACGAAGGCGCCGATCTCTCGTTCTACGAGCCGAAAATGCGCGAATCGCCATGTCCGAAACTGCGCGTCGACATCTTGCAGGGCCTGGATCAGCGCGTGTTCGAGGGCGTTTTCCTCGGGTCGAGACAGGATGTCCACAACGGACAGCTGCCGCCGCATGAGCCACCGCTCGACCGACGGCCACAGCAGGTCACCCATCTCCAACATCTCATTAAACCCCGGTGACTCCTGACCGCTGCCTTTGCCGAGCCCCTCGCGGATCGCCGCGTATTCGGCCGGCGGGAGGTGCTCGAGGATCTCGAGCTGCTGCGTGAGCAACCGTTCGATCTGGGCGCTGCGCTGCAGAAGCCCGTTCGCCCGCGCCAGTCGGTCGTCATCGATCGCCTGCGCCGCGCATCGGAGGTCGTGCAAAATGACCTTCATCCACAGCTCGGCCGCTTGGTGGGTCACCTGAAAGAGCAGCTCACCCTGTGCCCGCAGCTCCTCGATGGGCTTCAGGCAGGCAAGCAGCTCATCGGTACGAATGTAGCGTTCGTATTCCGTCTTGGCCATCGCATCTCCTTCAAACCTGGGACAACCCAGCCAAGATAGCACGGCAGTCGTGCAGCAGTCCGAACGCCGCGTCGTCGACGCCGTGCGATTCTTGCAACCACGTATGCGTGTGGCCGAGAGAGGTTTCGATGGTGATGCCCCCTCGGCCGCCGCGCAGCGGATACAGTGAGTCGTCGGGGGTCAACGCCACCGGCTCGACGCTCGCTCGAATGTTGCCATCGTCGTTCTTTTGAATCTCGGCTACGAGTCGGTAGCGGAGTCCTTCTTCGGCCGCGGCGCGGAGGTGATCGTCCTTGATCTCATCGCTTCCCTTGCGGGCCACGTCGACGACCCGGAGCGCGCCGCCCATCCACACGTTGGCCAGTAGCGCGGCCTTCGACGCCGCGTCCCAACCGTCGAGATCGAGGACGCTGTCGGCCTCCGCGATGCCCTGAGCCTGCGCTCGCGCCAAGCCTCGAGAGCGCGTGCTTCCGTCCTGGATCGTTTCCAGGACCACGGAAGACGTGGCGTTCAATACGCCGCGAACCCGGACGATCTGCGCATCGAACAGATTGGCGGCGACGGTAAAGATCGGCAGCCCATCAAGAACTGTCGCCTCGAAACGAAACTGTGCTCGGCTCTTCGCCCCGCGGTGCAGTAGGTCGCGGTACCCGAGAACGATCGGCGCCTTGTTCGCCGTTACGACGTGAACCCCGGCGTCGAGCGCGGACCGGAGAATACCCAGCGCCGGCTCCCCGGTCCGGATGTTTTGGGGGATGCACTCGATGATCACGTCGGGGCTGACGGCCTCGATCACTTGCTTGAAGTCATCGGGCGCCGAGCTGCCGAGCCCCTCGGACTCGACCAAATTCAGCGCCAAGGACGGTTCTAGCCCCTCGGGCGCGATCATTCGCCCGTGGTGAGCCGTCAACACGCCCACCAGGTCCACGGGCGCCGGGCGGTCACGCAGTCGCTTGAGGAAACCCCGCCCCAATGAGCCCGCACCTGCGAGCACGGCGCGCAACCGGCGTCGTCCTTCTGAACCCTGAACGGTGCCTGGGGAACTCACCACGTGCCGTCTTACCGCATCAGGCGGACCACGGACAGCCGGAAAAGGGGACGCTTGACCGGCACCGATGCGAACGCCAGTTTTCGGATCATGCGAACGACGCGGCGGGATCTTTCGACGGCCCTGATGCTGGGGGCCATCCTACCGACGCTTTACGGATGTTTGCGCGGCGGCGAAGGCGCCAAGACCAGCGACGTGGGCGATCGCCTTCGTCCCTTCGTCAGCGTCGACGCCTCGACGGGCAAACGCTACTGCCAAGTCTGCGCATTTGGCGGACGCCCTACCCTCATGGCCGTGTTCGACCTCGACGACCCCGATGCGATCGAGAACCTCTCGACTATCCAGGGGGTGCTGGACGATCAGCGAGGCCTCACCGCGTTCGCGCTGTTCGGCCGCTTCCACGACCGCGCCCTCGCCGGCCCCGCGGACCTCGCCGAAGCCCGGCGAAACCTTAACCAGCGGATCGAAACGCTGGCGCTGACTTTCCCGGTCACGATCCTCCCCGCGTCCTTAACACCCAGTGAAGCTCTTCTGTACCGGCCGTACGGGGAGCGATTCGATCTCCCCGCGAGCGGGACGATCCTGCTGGCGGCAGCGGACAACCGGGTGCGCTTCAAGGACCGCCTGTCTCGATCGGGGGCGGCAGCTCGTTTGAAGAGAGCTGCCGCACAGCTGTTTTGAACCCCGTGCGAGCCGCGCGGCGGTGGGCGTGGTGGTGGGCGCCGGGCGTGGCCGCGATCGCCGGCGGCTGCATGGAAGCGTCGCTGCCCTCGCCCGAGGCGACCGCCGTCCAAGGCACGATGACCGCGACCACCGCCCGTTGGCGTCCTGTCGTGGCCGCCGCCGCCGAATGGAGACAGATCGGTACGGACCGGGTCCTCGCCCCCGAGCAACCTTTGTTGCGCTTTCGCGCCCCGGAGCAACCGACGCTGTACGCGTTTTGGGCGACCTACTGCCCGCCGTGCTTCGCCGAGCTGCCCCTCCTCAAGCGCCTGGCCGCCGCGGGGCGCGTTACCGTGGTCAGCGTGTCGCTGGACGCCGAACAGACGGGGTTGGCCGCGGCCGCCCTTGCCCATCACCAGGTGCGCCATCGATCCGTGGTCCTGACCCCTTCCGGCCTGCGCGCGGTCGGTGACCGGCTGCCCGCAGGCCTCCCCTTCGCGCTGCTCCTCGCCGAAGACGGTCAGGTCGTGGGAACCCACAGCGGTCAGCTCGATCGTCACGCGTTGGCGGCGCTGCTCGCGCCGATAGGGAATGGAGGCGTCACCCGTGGTCGCTTATGAGCCTCCCGACTTGGTGGTGGTGGCCATCGGCGCCGCATACCGCGCTCAGCCGGTGATCGACGCCGCGTCACGAATCCTTGCCCTCGCCCAACAAGACCAGGCCCCCCTCGCCGAACTCAGCGTGTCCACCGAGGATCTCGAGCGCCTCTCGAGCCACGTGCGAGAGCTCACCAACATGCTGCGGGATCGCCGCGCGCTCAAAAACGACACCCCGCCCCAGATGGTCGAAGTCGCCGAGACCATGGCTACCCTGCGCGGCTGGCTCCGCACACTGCGCCAGATCGCGGTCCTCAACCTCGCTGAGGACTCGCCGGCGCTCGCGCGACTATCCAGCTCCGCGCCGGAGCTCCGCGGCGGATATCCTCGCGACCTGCTCGACGAATGCCGGCGGCGCCTGACCGCCCCCGCCGACCTCAGGCCCCGACTCGAAGACTGCGGGCTGACCAACGCTTTCCTCGGGCGCGGACGCCGGCTGACGAGCCAACTCGCGACCGCCATCGGGGACAAAGACATCGACCCGGGCAGTCTTACGGTGATCGTCCGCCGCTTCTACCTGAGAAAAGGGCAGGTGTTCTTGCGCACGAAGCGGATCGCTCGCGCCGGCGAGCTCGCGTTCGTGCGTTTCCCTACCCGCGCTCGCCAATACCGACTGCCGGAGCTGGAGCCGGTTAACATCGAACCCGTTCCCGCCGCGGTCGCCGCGCCGCGATGAGCTGCGCGCTCGTTATCAACGTTATCAAGGCTGGCCAGTGGGCTCGGTCGGCCTCCCGGTCCGCTTGACCCCCTCGACGGCCCCGGTCATCCTCCCGACTCACGGAGTCTTCATCGCATGCGTACGCCCATCGCCTTCTATGTACTCGTCGCCACCGGGACCACCATGGCGGGGTGTGGCGGAGGCAAGACGCCCTCGCCTCAGCCCGCGGTCGCGACCCCCGCCGCCCGGACCACGGTCGCCAACGCCGGCGGCCGGCAGGGCGCAACCGACATCGTCCGAACCGCGGATATCGACGACGACGGACGTCCCGAAGTGTTCAAGTACTACAAGTCGGTCCCCGACCCTGAGCGTCCGGGTCAGTCCAAAGACGTCCTCGTTCGCCAGGATCTCGACGTCAACTGGGACGGCAAGATCGATATCTGGCGGTATTTCGACGAGGACGGCCAGCCAGAGCGGGAAGAGTGGGACACCGACTACGACGGGAACGTCGACGAGACCCGATTCTTCGCGTCCGGCAAGATCACCCGGTCGGAGCGAGACCGGAACAACGACGGTAAGACCGACGTGTTCCGGTACTACACGGAAGGCAAGCTGGACCGCAAAGAGAGCGATACCAACGGCGACGGCGCGATCGACCGCTGGGAGTACTACAACGGGCGGGTGCTCGACCGGGTCGGCATCGATAAGGATCACGACGGCAAAGTCGACGCCTGGGCCAAGGCCGAGTAAGCGTCGCGAACCGCCTACGGGCGCAGCCGCGTCCTGGTTCCGCCGATAGCCATCGGAACCTCGAAGCAAAACACGCTCCCCTGATGCGCGCTCGTCGCGCACAGAGCGATCCAACCCCTCATCAGTTGAACCAGTTGCTGGCAGTGAGCCAATCCGAGCCCGAGGCCACCGTGGCGACGGGTATTGCTGTCATCAACCTGAGTGAACTGGTGAAAAATCCGGGCCTGATGCCCTTCGGGGACCCCGATCCCTGAATCGTGGACCTCGACCCGCAGACCTTCGGCAAACTGGGACGCCGGCAGGACGCGAACCGCGACGAAACCGTGGTCGGTGAACTTGATGGCATTCTCCACCAGGTGGTCGACCACCTGTCTCAACTTGTCGCTGTCGCCGATGAGCGCTTCCGGCACCGCGCTATCGACATCCACGCTGAACTTGAGGCCGCGGCCGTGGGCGTAGGCCCCTTGTTCGCATTCCATCCGGGATATCATCTGCCGCGGCTCGAACACGTCGATGCGGAGCTCCTGCTGGTCCGAGTCGCGCTGGGTCTGGACCAGAATGCGGTCGACGAGGGTCAGCAGATCTTGGGCGCTGTTGTGGGCTTGGCGCAGATGATCGACCCCTCGTTCGGCGACGGCGTCGTCGAGAAAGCTCAAGTTGCCCAAGATCCCGTTTAACGGCGTCCGCAGCTCATGGCTCACGTTGCTCAGAAATTGGCTCTTGGCCCGCTCGCCGGCCTGAGCGCTATTGCGGGCCTCTTCCAGCTGGCGATGCTGTTTGGCCTTCCGATCCTCCATGGTCCGCAGGGACGCCCGCATCCGATCGAGAGCCTGGAGCAAACGCCCCACCTCCCCGGGCGCGGCCCGGCCTTTCCAGCTGGAGTCGAGATCGCCGTTAGACACGCGCTCCGCGAGCTCGATGCCCGCCTGCAGCGGCCGGTACACCCAGCTTCGCAGGGCCCAGAACAGGAATACGACGGCCATCAGGCAAACGAACGCCTGTACTGCATACGCGGTCCGACGAGCCTCGCCGAATTGCGTCGCGGCGCGATCCAGGCTCCGTTGGCGCCACGCCGCGACCCCCGCCACGACCTCGTCGAGCAGATCCGTAGGCTTGCGGTCGATCCCCCGTACGTAGGCGTCAACCCGAAACGGGCTCGCGCGATCTTCGAGGAACAACGCTAGACCTTCTTCGTACTGTCCCTGCAGACGCTGGTGGGCCTTCGCGAAGGCGGCCGCCGCGCGGCGAGCGTCGCTGTCTTCCGGGAGCAAAGAGAGAAGCTCGAGCACCGCGGTCTGCGCCTTCTTCGACTCCTCGAAGAACTGACCGCGGTACTTGGCCAGGTCGGCGTCCGAGCCGCCCCGAAGCAGAATATTCTTAAACTCCTGGACCTGCTTCTTGAAGCGGACTTGCGCCGTCAGGGCCAGCTGAGTTGCGCGAAAGGTCTCCGCCGTCGCGTGGGATACTTGGGCGTAGACCTCGTCGGCCCGACGGCTCTGAATGAACGATGTGCCGATGACCAGCGTGAGGACCACCGCGACGATGCCAACGAGTCTCGGCGCGAGTGACACGGAATGCTGTTCGGTACTCGTGCTCACCGCCAAAGTCCCTTCATGAGCTTGTCACAGGACTATCGAAAATGTCCCCAAGACTTAACATTCCGCATCATTCCGCGTGTTTTCGCGGCGAAGGTTTCGCTTCCGCAACGCTGGATGGCGAGGGCGGCGTTCGTCCAATCTTGAGCATCAACAGGCCGGCCGGATCGACATAAAGCGAGCGGATTTGTCCGGCCTTCGCACCGTCGGCATAGGCGGCTCGCAAGGCCACCCCGAAATGAAGATGGGGGCCGGTGACCCGGCCGGATCGTCCGACGTCGCCGATGCGCTGACCTTTCGTGACCGTCTGTCCCAACTTCACTCGCCGTTTCGATAAGTGAAAGTAGGTGGTGAATAGACCGCCGCCGTGATCGAGAATGAGCGTCCCGCCGCTGCCCCATCGCATCGATGACATCACGACCTTGCCCGTGGCCGTTGCATAGACCGGAGTCCCGATCCGGCCCCCGAAATCCATCCCGTAGTGCACGGAGCGGCGCTCGTTGTTGAAGACCCGCGCCGTCCCGTAATGACCGGTGATCCTGGTCTTGGTCGGTCGCGCCGGGCGGCCAAGGTCGCGCACCGGGGTCGGGGTCGCGGTCCACACCAACCGGATCTGGGCTTGCTCTCGTTTGAGGCGTGCCTTAAGCGCATCGCTGCGTTTTCTTTTCGTAAACTTCTTAGCGACCCGCAAATGGGCCGTCTCGAAGGTCCGTTTTTGAACCTGCAGCGTGGCTGCCGGCCACGCGGCATCCGCCCGCGGATGCGACACGGTGAGCGGATAAGGGCCCGGCTCGATATCCGACGGAATGGCGACAAAGGCCCGCAGAACGGTCTTTCCGGCCGGCTGCAGGGTAAATGAGTAACCGAACGCCTCGGCCGAACCCCATTCGCCGCCGTGTTCGACGCCCGCGACGTACACCACGACCGGATCCCCGAGACGAGGTTGCGGCGGGTCGATAACGACGTGCGGCGCGGCGATGACAGAAGCGGCGATCAGGACCAGCGGCGCCATGGCCAGACACCATCAGTGCGCGCGCGAGAGGTCAAATCCGTGCGCTGGTTCGCATGACGGTGAGAATCTCACGCGTCGCGGTGCTCTTGTTCAGCGTGTAGAAGTGAATCCCCGGCGCCCCGCCCTGCAGCAGCCCCAGGCTTTGCACCGTCGCCTGCACCACGCCGAGCTCGTGGACCCGCTCCGGCTCGGTGGCTCGAGCCTCGAGGGCGGCCACGAGCGCCTTCGGCAGGCTCGCCCCGCACATCTTGGTGAACCGCTTGATCTGCTCGACGTTTTGAATCGGCATGATCCCCGGCACGATCGGGACATCGATGCCTGCCTCATGGGCACGATCCACGAACTCGAAATAGAAGCGGTTGTCGAAGAATAACTGGGTGACGAGGAACTTGGCGCCGGCATCGACCTTCGCCTTGAGGTGACGCAGGTCGTCCTCGAGCGACGTCGCCTCAGTGTGGCCCTCCGGATAGCAGGCCGCGCCGAGGCAGAAGTCGTAGTCTTGGTTGATAAAGTGAATCAACTCGCTGGCGTAGCGAAAGCCCCCCGCCACGGCCTCGAATCGATCCATTCCCTTAGGCGGGTCGCCCCTCAGCGCGAGAACGTTCTTGATCCCGCCCGCCTGAAGGTCATCGAGGACCCGGCGCAAATCATCCTTCGTCGATCCGACGCAGGTCAGGTGAGCCATGGGCTCGATGCCCAGCTCCATCTTGATTCGCCGGGTCAGCTCCACGGTCTTGGCACGGGTCGACCCGCCCGCGCCGTAGGTCACCGATACGTAGGTCGGTCTCAGCGGCTGCAGCTCCGCGATCGCGCGCCACAGCTTCGACTCCCCCTCCGGGCTCTTGGGGGGAAAGAACTCGAACGAGAAGATAGGGACGTCCTGCTTGAACGCGTCTTGGATCTGCACCACCCCACCCTTGTGCGGGCAAGGGAACCCGTCAACTCCATTCCCGGCGCCCGCCCGGGCATTCACTGGCGGTGTTCGCCCCCTGGGGCCACGATCCTTCACCTAGTACGGCAGATCTGATGTCCTGAGCCCGGTGCGAAAGACTTGAGATCTGCCGGACGCGAGCCGCGTGTACGCGGCGATCCTCGGGAGGCAGCTAGGACGGCGATTGGAGGTTCCGAGCCTGGAACTGGACCGGAACTTCCGGATCGCCGTACTAACGGGTGAATTCGGATGATTTGTCGCTGACCGTCTCACTGGCCTGACGCGACCAGCGGGTCGTCAGCACCGAGCACGGCGCCTCCCGAACCACCCGCTCGGCCACGCTACCGACGCCCACCCAGGCCCAGTCGGTCCTGCCGTGGGTGCCCATCACGATCAGGTCCACCCCGTCGTCGCGAGCGGTCGCGATGATCTCGTCGGCGGGATCTCCGATTCGGACGTCGATCGAGACGTCGTCATCGATCCGCATCGCCGACATGAACGCCGACATGTCCTCTCGCGCCTTCGACAGCGCGTAGTCGTCGAGCGCGGTCATCGGGCTCGACCCGTCGCCGACGACCATCAGCTCTGCGGTGCTGAGGGCCGGCATCAGCGGCACGACGTGGAGCAAGCGAAGCTCGGCCCCCAGCGCTGAGGCCATGGCCACCGCGCGCCGAAACGCCGCCCGGGACGCGTTCGAAAAATCTACCGGTGCGAGCACCCGTCGGGTGTCGGCCGAGAACCGTCGCGCCACCAGAACCGGCCGGTCGACGTGCCGGACGACGCGCTCCGCGACGCTGCCGACGATCAGGTGCTCGATGCCCGTTCGACCGTGGGTGCCGACGACGACCAGGTCGAAGCCCCGTGAGGTTCGCTCGATCACTTCGAGAGGCAAGCCGTACTGGACCTCGCTGGTCACGGTCACCGACCGGGGCGCAGGATGCGCTGCGAGGAGACTCGCGAGCCGCTCTTTCGCCGCCGACATCGCGAGGGCCTCCACGGTCGTCGTCTCCCGGTCCGTCACCAATCTTACCGCGAGACCGGGCTCGATGAACGGAGGCAAGGTGGTCGCGTGCAGCAGATGGACCGTGCCGTCGAACGTTTGCGCGACCAAGTACGCGGCTTCCAGGGCCGCTACGCTCGGCTCCGTGAAGTCGACGTTGACCAGGATCCGGGGTGGCGCACTGCTCATGCCTCCAAGGTACGCACAACGAGGGCCATGCTACAGAGTCCAGGGTTTTTCGGTCGACGTTCCCGGAAGGTGCGTTCACGAGCCGCAGATCAACCGACTCGAAACGAACGCCGCCAGATAAACCCATCGAGGATGTAGTGGGTCAGCTGAGGAACGGCCAGAAGCGGAAGAACCCAGACGATCCCTTCGCCGAGGTCGAACTTGGGCCCACGAAACAAGCCCGTGTCGCCGTGCCAGATCAGCCGATCCCACCCCCATTCCTCCGCGTAGGCCAACGTGGCCAGCCCGACGAAGAATGCGGTCGCCCCCATCGTTCCTCGGAACATCCACCGCTGCCAGGCGCCGGGCGGCGACCGCAGCGCGTCTCGGTGGCCGTAGACCCACACGATGGCCATGTACGGTACGCCGTGGATGAGCACGTTGGTCACCGTGAACGCCCAGTCCGAATTGGTCGCGATGATGCCGACACCCCAGCACGCGGCGGTGGTCCCGACGAGCATGATCTTACCCCATCGGGCTCCACTTCTGCGCGCCCGATGGAACTGCACCGCCGCGAACGTTGCCAGCGCGCCCACGTACACCGGCCACAAGACCGCGATCACCGCGCCGCTCACCGCGCCTTGCACGAAGTCGCCAGGCAGGAACCAATGAAAGCGACGAGGCAGATGCGCATGCCACCACAGCAGCGGAAAGAGGGTCGCCGCGTAGACCGCGAAGGCATCCACCCGACGCTCCAGCAGGCCGGTCTCGGGATCCCGACGGTTGTACAGCGCAACCCATCCGTACTGCTGGCGAACGAAGTGGAACACCGCCGCGTAGGCGAGCCCGGTCCAGAACCAAGCCCAGGAGACGGTCGCCAGCGCCGCGCCCGCCGCGTAAGCGAACAACGGCACCCCCACGTACAATCGCCACCGGCGTCGAAGCTCGGCCCCGTCAAAATACGTTCGATACGCGGTCGACCACACATGGGCGACGTCCACGAGGAGGACCGCCACCACCCACATCGGCAGCGGCGTCTCGCCGTCGGGGGCCAACCACGGCCCGAGCGGCACCAGCGCCAACGCGACGACCGCCGGCGCGCCGAAGGCGAGCAGGTCGAAGCGCGGCGACACCAACCACCGCCCCGCCGTCACGTCGTTTTCCCCGCGCGAAGCACCGCCTGTGCGGCGCGGTCTCCGTGGTGAAACGCCTCTTCGAACAGGGCGACCCCGGACAAGTCCGAGTGGGCGAAGTGAAGGCCGTCGACGGAGCGCGCCGCGCGGCCGCGGTCGCCGCTGAAGGCGAGCCCCGGCTCCGGCCGAACCATCGCGTGGCCCCAGCGTCGGACATCCACTCGGGTCAGGTGCGCGGCGAGGCCGCGATGGGTCCGATCGAGCTCCGCGACGGCGAGGTCGGCGGCCTCCGACCACGTCAGCGAGTCCAGCGCCTGGCGTTGTGCCCCTGCATCGGCGCCGACCAGGGGCAGGTACCACGTCCAGACCGTCGGCCCGTAGGCCGAGCCGCGCTGGTGGGTGGCCACCACGTACCCCAACGAGCGACTTCCGAAGATCACGTTGTCCCACGCGGTTTCGAAGCCGTCATACGCCGGACGCCCGTCGAGGTGGAGGTTGGCGACGAGCCACGATCCGTAGGTCGGCCGGTAATCAGCGACCAGTCCGGAGGGAAACAGACGTGAGCGCAAAAACGACGGCAGGGCGCAGACCACTTGCTTGGCCCGATAGGCACGGCGAACCCCGGCATCGACGTCGAACGTCTGCACGCGCCAGCCGCCCCCATCGTCGGGTCGAACCCCGGTGACCAGGGTTCCCAGCCGAATGCGGTCCGCGCCGATACGGTCGACGAGGTGGTCGACGATGCGCCCGTTGCCCTCCGGCCAGGTCAGAAACGGCGCAGAGTCCGCGCCGGGCGCGGGCGTCCGAGCCGCGAAATAGTGCAGCCCGTACCAGGCGCTCACCGTCGACGGGTCCGCCCCGAAGTCGTCCCTGCACGCGTAGTCGACGGCCGCGCGAACGAGGGGTGAGGTCAAATCGTGGCCGGCCAGCCACTCGGCCATGGTCAGCTCGTCCAGCCGTCGCGCCCGCGGATCCTCGCTGCAGGCGGCGACAGGGATCGTAAACGCGCGGCGACCATCCGCCCCTCGAAACGCGACCCATGTCGCTACGAGGCGACGGAACTCGGCCATTTGGCGGCGGTCCTCAGGGCCGAACGCTGCGTCAGGCATGAGCCCCGGGTACCAGCGCCCTTTGTAGAACACCCGCTCGCGAGGCGACCCGCACAGGACCGCTTCGTCGAACACCGGGGCCCCGTCCCCGCCCTGGTCGACGACGACCCCCATGTCCGTGAGCAGCTCGATCAGCCGCGGGTTGTCCTTCGTGGGTGCAGGAAGGTAATGCGCGCCCCAAGGATAGCCGGACACCGATGAGCGTCCGCCTCTCGCCGTTCCGCCCGGCCCATCGGCAAGGTCGACAACCTCGAGATTCGAGATGCCTTCGCGCCGCAGGCGCCAGCCGGCGACCAGTCCCGAAGCGCCGGCGCCGAGGATCAACACCTGTACCGATCGATCCGCCGCCGCCGGCCCCGCCGTCAGGCGACCGTCTCGCCACGCGTGGCCCACCTCGCGGCGATCGGCGGCAAACGCGCCGTCGTACGCGAACGTCGGCCGTCGCCGACATCCCGCCGCGGCCGCCGAAACGCCCAGCAGGGCCCGAAGGACTTCTCGCCGCGTGCTCAATTCCAGCGGCCCCACTCGCGCTCGTAGGTCTGCACGAGTACCTGGTTATCCAGCCGATTCACGTCCGTGGGGACCCGATCCGTATCGGCACCGAAGACGAACAAGGTCGGCAGTAGGGCGGGGGTCAGATACCGCAGACCGTCGACGTCGAGCCGGTTCGGAGGCTCGAAGGGGCGGGGGCTGGCCAAGATATAGCCCCACTCCCCGAACGACGGCACCGATGCGTGGTAGGCCCGAGTGCGAAAGCCTGCCGCCTCCAGGGTCGAGGCGACGGTCCAAAACGAGCGCCGAGCGTACATCGGGGAGGTGGCCTGAACCACCGCCACCCCGTCCGGATGCAACACTGCCTTCATCCACCGGTAGAACCTTCGGGTGTACAGCTTGCCCAAAGAGAATGCGTGGGGGTCGGGGAAGTCGGCGATGATCACGTCGAACGGCGGTCGTTGGGGCGCGGCCTCCCGCAGCCACACCATCGCGTCGGCGGTGACGATCTCGACCCTCGGGTCTTCGAGAGCGCGGCGATTCTGCTGTGCGAACAAGGGAAGGTCTCGGGCGAGCTCGATCATCGCCGGATCGAGCTCGACGAGGGTCACCGAGGCGACATCGGGGTAGCGCAACAGCTCCCGCACCGCGAGACCGTCGCCGCCGCCCAACACCAGCGCCCGTCGAGGCGGGGGCCCCGGCCGCGAACGAGCCACCGACATCACGGGGTGGACCAGCGCTTCGTGATACCGGTGTTCGTCCGCGCTCGTGAGCTGAAGCGCGCCGTTGATGAAGAGCTGAAAGCTGACTTTCCCCCGGGTGACGACGATGCGCTGGTAGGGCGTGGTCTTCGCGAACACGATGGGATCCGCGTAGATGTTCTCCTCCGCGAGCGAGGTCAAGCGATCGGCAAACACGAATCCGGCCGCCAACAACGCGACGGACGCATAAGACTCGAACCTCAAGAACAGCAGCCGACCTCGGCGACGGACCGCGTCTTTGAGCAGATAGGTGCACCACACCGCGACCAGTCCATTGATCACCCCCACCGCAAACGCCCCTCGCACCAGCCCTAAGCGAGGAACGATGAACAGCGGAAATGCGAGCGAGGCGACGAGCGCCCCGAGGTAGTCCACGGTCAGCACTCTCGCCACCAGGTCCTTGAGCGCGAACTGATCCTTCAGAATCCGCATCAACAGCGGAATCTCGAGCCCCACCAGCGCGCCGATCAGGAACACGAGGCCGTACAGGACGATCGGGAACCACGCGAGCTGGGCGAAGGCCAGGAACAACACGGCGGCCGAGCTGCCGCCGATGAGGGCCACCGCGACCTCGATCTCGATGAAGCGGCCGACCAGGTCTCGATCGATGAACCCGCTCAGCCACGCGCCGACCCCCATCGCGAATAGATAAACGCCGATGATGGTCGAGAACTGCGTCACCGAGTCGCCGAGCACGTAGCTGGCGAGGGTGCCGGCGAGAAGCTCGTACAGTAGCCCGCACGTGCCGATCGCGAAGACCGACACCAGAATCGCGGGAGCCGAAATCCGGGCCGAAGAGGCCTCTTCAGGCGTGTAGGACTCGGCTGGGGCCTCGTCGCTCACGCGCCGACGGCGGCGGCGATGATGATCGAGATGCCGATCATCACCGACCCGAGCAAAATGCCGACCGCCACGTTGTCATCTTCCGCCAGCTCCTTACGCAAGGAGAACGGCGCGATCCGCTCCATGAGCAAGAACGCGAGGGCGAAGATCGCGACTCCGATCAGCGAATAAACCACCGACGCCACCATGTGGCCTTGCTGCGTTTCCCAGAACACTACTTGCCTCCTCGAAAGCCGCCGACGCCCCACCAAAATCCGGTTCGGCGGCCGGTGTTGCGGCCCGTCTGTGACCGCTCGGAGTACGAGGGCCGATCGTCGGTCCCCGAAAAGACGACTCCGCGCGCGGTGATGCTCAAATACGTCACGAGGACCGCGCCCCCGAGCACCATGTAGATCTTCGTCATCATAACTGTCAGGCGTGGTCACTCTCCGCCCACCGCTGCTTCTCGAACCCGTAGTAACGAAGGACCTGAAAAATCGGCAGAAGCCACAGCAAGACCGCAAACACCATGATGTGGGACCCGATGAATACCTGGGATCGGATCGCCACGTCGAAACGGGTGGGCCCCTGGCCGGCGCTGCTCCATTCGGGGGTGAGCGTGACCGAGTACTCCCCGGGGCTCAGCCCCCCGAGGTAAACCGTTCGGCGTCGGGCCCCCGTCGCCCATGACGTCCCGCCCGCATAGCCGGAATGGTAGGTGACCTGCACACCGAACTCGGTGGTGGTTCCGATCGTCTCGTTGATCAGACGGCCGCTCACATACAGCCACGCGTTACGGACGTCGGAGGTCACGGTGATGGCCATGTTGCCGCGGGTATCGGTCTCGAAGGTCTTTTTGACCGGCGAGCCGCGAACGAGCGTCGTCCTGGCCTTCGAGGCGGGCGATCGGGGCGGCGCGCGCAGCGCGATCCGCTCGTTGAGGACCACGGCGTCGTCGCTCAACGCGCTCATCACCACCGCCAACGCCACGAGAATTCCCGTGAACATGAGGCCTAGCCGCCCCATCCGATTCAGGTTGGGGCCGTGGGGGTTCGGCTGGTGCGGCGCGACGCCTCGCGGCGCCGGCAGCGGTTCCTTGAGCCCGAACGCGTCTTCGACCTCCGACGGCGGCAGATAGGTGCCGACGGACCAGTTGACCTCATCGGCCGATGACTCCCGAGACAGGACCTGCGGGGGCCGGATGAAATCCATCATGCCGACCTGCTCCCCGATGGAGACCTTCCAGTAGAACTCGCCCCGCAGGTCGTCCACCTTCGCGGTCGAAGACTGGAAGTGGCGAAATCGCTGCCCTTGAAGGATGGCCACCCGACCCGCGCCCTGAACGTCGCCCGCGTGTACCGGGTCGATCCACGTCCAGTGGCCGTCGTTGTAGAGCAGCCAGCGATATCCGCCTCGACTCTCGTCGCGCAGCAGATACTCCTCCCAGGCGTACCGAACCCCTTCGTAGGTCACGCTGCGGACGAGGTGGCCGAACAGGGTCCAGGTTCGTTGATTGAACTTGCCGCGGGCGCCGAGGGGGATCTTCGGCTCCGGCCCCCCCCGCCGCGCGCCCGTCAACAAGAACAGCTCGTTGCCCCGACTGCAGTCGAGGAGGCTGTCGCAGTTACCGCACGTGACCCGCTGGGCCTCGTCGGGGGCGCGCAGCTGCACACCGGCGCCGCAGTTCGGGCAGTTCATGCCCACCGCGGCCGCGGCCTCGGCGGGCGCCACGCTCCGCAGCACGCTGCGGTCGAAGAGGGCCTCGTAGTCGACCTGGCGCCCGAGAAACAGCGTGTCGGGCCTCGCGGCGGACGACGATGCGTAGTCCAAAGTGCCGAAGATGCCGTCCGGCCCTTCCACGTCGCAGTAATACACGTAGGCACCGGGAGCCGCGGCGAACGGTAGCTCGCCCTCCGCGGCCACGAACTTGGCCCGGCGGCGTTCGGTCACCGTCAGCAGCACCCCGGCCCCGTGAAAGCGGCTCCCGACCCGCGCCTCAGCGTATCCGGGCAAGTCGTCGGCGGGGGTCGCGAACGTCACGTAAACGCGGCCTTGGGCCTCCGCGATCCAGCCCCAACCCCCATCGTCGAAAGCGGCATACCATTCGTTCCAAGGCCCCAGGCCGTAGTCGAGCTGGACCCGGCCCACGATCGTGAAGTCTCGCTTGTCGTAGCGACCGGAGGTTCCCACCTGCAGCGGAGATCCGAGGTCGGCGAGCGGCGCGACCTGTCCCAGGACCTCGAGCTCGGTGATGTCGTCGCCGACGCGAGCGACGGCGCTGCCGCAGTACGGGCACACACTGAGGAGCGAGGTGCCCGCCTTGAATTCCACTTGACCGCCGCAATTCGGGCAGTTGGTCGTCCGGGAAGACATCGGGAAGAGTGCGCCGGTCGCACAGGTGGAGCTAGCACCCGACGGACGACAGTGCAACGTGCGGGCGAGGCGAGTATTCTTCCGACGCGATGGACCCTATCTTCATCGATAGTCGGCTGGTCGCGGCGACCGTTTATGGCGACCTCGCTCGCGTCAGCCGAGAGGGCGAGACGGAGCTCACCGCCGGCGTCAATCGAATCGCGTGGCCGGACCTCCCGGCGGAGATCGATCCGGCCGACGTCCAGGTCGAGACCGATCACGGGCGGGTGCGGTCGGTGGAGACCGAACCCGTCCCCGTGCCATCGGCCGCCACCGAGGAGCACCCATCGGACCAGCTGCAGGCCGACCTTCACCGATGGGTCGCGGCCCAAGAGGCCCTGCGCTCGGAGATCGAGCTGCTGGACCACGTTCTTCCCCCCCGGGACGGCGCCTCGGCACCCCTGCGCCCGGATCTATTCATGCAGGGTCTGAACGCGATCATCGAACGACGGCGGTCCGCCCTCGCCGAGCTTCGGGCCGCGGCGGCGGCCCACGCCGAGACGGCCCGCGCCCTCGAACGGGCGTTAGCTCAGAATCGGGACCGCACCGTCACTCACCGCAAGACCCTGATGGTCTCCGTCGACGCGCCGTCGACGGTCCGCGCCCGGCTTCGCGTCACCTATGCTTCGGGGTGGGCGACCTGGCGGCCGCTGTACCATCTCCAGCTCAGCCCCGGCGCGGACCAAGTGGAGATCGTGCGGTACGGCGACGTCTGGCAGGACACGGGAGAAGACTGGTCGCAAGTAAGCCTGCGACTATCCACCGCCGAGCCCCAGATCGGTCTACGTCTGCCCAAGGTCAAGCCGTGGGTCCTCAAGGTGGGCGCGAGCCTCGACGACGACATGAAGGCCCTTTACCGCAACGCGGCGCCCCGCCCTCCCCAGCCCGCGCCGGCCACCGGGGCCCTCGAGCCCCCACCGCCCGCGCCCCAAGCCATCGCGTCGCCGACGCCTACCCACGAGGTCACCGGCAGCTTCACGCCTTCCGACGACTTCGACGAGTATGCGACCCAGTTCGACGAAGACGGCGTCTTCGCCGAAGCGACCAGTCCCGGCCTCGCCGCGTCTCGCGCCCTCCCCGCCGCGGCCATCGGGGCCATCGACGCGAATCCGATGAGCCCATCGCCCCTATCCGCGCCGGTGTCGACTTCCGCCCCGCCGCCCGCAGGGCCCGACCGCTCCCGCCTGGTCCGAGAGCCCCGCCCTCGGGAGGCCTCGGGAGGTATCGACGTCGAGCTCAACGTCGCCCGCCCTTTTGATGCGAACAGCGGCGCGGACCGCCACCGAGTCCAGCTCGGGCGCCGAACGTACCCGCTCGAGCTGTGGTACGTGCTGCGACCCGGCCTGCGTGATCACGCCTTCGGGCAAGCGGAGATCATCAACGAGGACGCCGACCCGATCCTGGCCGGACCGACCTCGCTGTTCGTGGGCAACGCCTTTCACGGCCACACCCGTCTTGCGACCACCCCGGGGCGAGGAAAGCTCACCCTCGACCTCGGCGCGGAGACGGGAATCAAGTGCGCCCGGAGAAGCGAAACCCAGGTCCGGCGCGAGGGTCTGCTGACCAAAGACGAGGTCCACGCGGTGGAGGTCACGGTGGAAATTGAAAGCTATCTTGCCACGCCGGTGAAACTGCACGTCCAGGATCAGGTCCCGGTCGCCACCACCACTCAGGTCCGGGTGAAACTCATGAACACATCTCCGGCCGACGCCGAGCTCGACGATGCCACCGGCCTCCTGTCCTTCTCGACGGTGGTTTCGCCCCACTCGAAGACCGAGCTCTCCTTCGTCTACGAGATCAGTGCGCCGGTCGGATTTCGCCTGTCCCAGGGCCTGGCTGACGAGGTCCTTCCATGACCGCAGTCGTCCATCGCGTCCGCGTGTACATCGATCAGGCCGCCGTCACCTGGCGAATCCGTGTCCCCGCGGATCCCGCGTCGCCGACCGTACGGTTCACCGGACTACCAACCTCCTACGAACATGACACCCTCCGTGCCGAGGCGTGGGCGATCGATGCCGACGCGCGCCGGCCGCTCGACGTGGTGGAAGTCTCCAGCCGAAGTACGGCCGCGCCCGCGGACGACCGCAGGATCAGGGTTCAGACCGAGCTCGACCGCCTCGACGCGGCGCTGGCCGAGCTCGACGACGACGAGGCGACGGACCGATTCGGCCTGGCTCGGCTCGAGCAGTACGCCGACGCGGCGACGACAAAGGTTTCGCTCGAGTGGATGGACAAAGATCCCCCGATCGCACGGTGGCTGGAAACCTTCGACCTGCTGCGCCAGCAGCGTCAGGGATGGGCCAAAGCCCGGCAGGACCGCCAGCAACGGCGCCAACAGCTGCAGATCGAAAAGGCCGACCGACTCGCCGAGCTGCAGGCCCTCGGCGATGACTCCGTGGCCGGGACCGAGGTCGACGTGGGCCTCGCGGGCGCCCTCGCCGCCGACGCCTGGGAGGTCGAGCTTACCGGGCTCACGCCCGACGCCCAGTGGATGCCCGCCTACGAGCTCCGCCTCGACGCAGCGCCCGCCAGCCGCGCCACGTTGACCGCGGTCGCCCTCGTCCGGCAGAGCACCGGCGAAGACTGGAACGACATCGAGCTCGTGGCCACCACCGCTCGTCCGCCCCTCGCCGAACCCCCGCCCGCGCTTCGCCGGCTGGAGGTCGTCGGCGTACCGAGCGACGAGGATCGGACGGTCATCTCCAGCCACGAGGAACTCGCGAGGCTCACGGGCATGGGGACCGTGCCGCCGACCCAGGCCACCGTCGAGTACTCGGCTACCGCGTCCGTTCCCGCCCACGGACGCGCGGTTCGCGTCGAACTATTCACCGTCGAGCTGCCCGTCACCAGCCAGCTCGAGGTCGCGCCCAGCGACCACACCACCCCGGTCCAGGCCGCGATCGTCGACAATGTAGGCGGCATGGTATTGCTGCCGGGCAACGTGTCCGTCTTCCGCGACGCCCACTATGCGGGGCAAAGCCAGATCGGCTTCGTGGCCGCAGGGGAGCGCTTCGTGGTCCCCGTGGGCACCGACGGACGGGTTCGCGTGGAACGGTTGGTCCATCGCAGCCCGCCTCGCCGTTCGTCGCTGACGGGAACCACCGCCTACGACTTCACCCACGTGACGACGGTCGAGAACCTCTCCTCCGACGAGCTCGAGATCGTGGTCCGGGACCGGACGCCGATCTCCAAGAGCGACGGCGCCAGCGTCAAGCTGATGGAGCGGCCGGCCGACCTGGTTGTCGACCCGTCCGACGGTCGGACCCACATTCGGCTTCGGCTTCCCGGACACGCGGCCCGCCAGCTGGAGCTGGCGTACCGGATTACCGCCGGACGCGGCGTGTCGATCGATCCGCCGCGAGACCTCTGATGCCCTCCGCGTACGAGATCCTCGAAGTCGATCGCGACGCCGACCACGATACCATTCGCGAGGCGTACCGCCGGCGAGCGCGCCGAGCCCACCCCGACCTGCACCCTGACGACCCCGAAGCGCACGAGCGATTTCTGGCCGTCCAAGCCGCGTACGAAGTGTTGATCGATCCCGAACGCCGTCGCGCCCACGACCGAGACCCGGAGGGGGTCTTGGCGTCCGAGGTGATGAATCGGCGAAAAGCCCAGCTGAAGCGTCGCCGCGCTCGACTGCGTCGATTGTTCCAAGACTGACCCGCGCGAGCGGCGCCGGTGCTCAGTGCGGTCTCGATACTGCCGGTTGTGCAGCGACCTCGCTGCGTTGCCACCGACTCGACGCGCTCGAAGTCGCGGTGTGAGCCCCGGCTTCGACCTTCACGTTTCGCATCGACCGCTACGAGGTCACCGTCGATGAAATACCGGGCCTGCGTGGCGTCCGGTCACTGCGAACGACGGCCGCGGGCGGGGGCGACGGACGACGCGAACCATGGGGCGATCAGCCGGCCGACTGTCGCCGGGCGGTGATGGACGACTCACTGATCAAGTGTCGAAGCCCGCGGTCCGGCGACCGACCTCCTCGAGGCCGTACTCTTCGAGAAGGTCGGTGAAATTGCTGTACACGGACCATTCTCCGTCGTCGTGACGCGACCACGCGTTGCGAGACACGAAAGTCAGGGCCCGCTTTTGCAGCGTGGTCAGGGCCCTTGCGTCGATCTCGTCTCGGGGACCATCGAACGTCAGCTGCAGCAGCGGCTCCGCGAGCGTGACCGGCGCCGCCTGTCCGTTTTCGGCGACGGCGAGCAGACGCTCGGCGACCTCCGGTCGTCGCGGCCCTTCGACCCGCGCCAGCGCCGCGCCGACGTCCGTCGCGCAGTCCCCGCCGAACGCGAGGCCTTCGTACGCGACCCCCGCCGGGTGCTCGAGAAAGTACACGAGCACGTCGGTAGCCAGCGGCGACGGCGGGCCCCCGAGGTAAAAAGCCGAACACAGCGCGGCCGACAGCCGGATCAGGGGCTCTTGATGGTCGAGACCGGCCCGAACTAAGTCGGCCTCATCGGCGGCCGCGAGAACCGCGACCGCGTACAGCGCCGTCGCCCGCGCGCCGGCGTCATCGTCGGACTCGAACGCGCGTTTGAGGGCCGGAACGATCTCCGCGCGGTGGTCGGGGCAGCAGGTCAGCATTCGAGCCGCCTCTCGCCGAACCTCGGCCGCATCGTCGTACAGCAGATCGAGGTACACCGGTCGCCCCGCGGCCACCGCGGCCGCCGACGCCTGAACCCATCCGAGCTCATCGGTGAGCGCCTCATCGAACGCTGGCTGGTCCTTCAGCGTCTCCCCGACCGCGCCGAGGTGTTGGTGAACGTCGAGGTAACTGCTCCCGTGCGCGATATGAAACAGCAGCTCCAACACCCGGTTGCGGTCCGCGAGCTTCGGTGCCGCCGCGAGCTCGAGGAGAAATGGTACCGCGGCCGCGGTCGCCGAGTAGACCGTGCCTTGGTGCCAGATGTTGCCGTACGCGGCGAAGAATGCGCCGTTTCGCACCGAGGGATCGTCGGAGGCCATCGCCCGAATCATTTTGGGGACGTCCACGGCCGGACCGTACGCATGGGCAAGCGAGGTCCAGTCGATGTTCTCTAGTCCGTCCAGCATCGGGCGCAGCATAGCAGCGGCCGTGGTCGACACGGATCGACGAAACCCCAGTTCGCAACACGAACCCTATGACGCGCATCCCGGTGGAGTTGAGCGCGTGACACTGCGCGGGCTTTCTGACTAGCATCTGGGCATGCATCCGCGCCGGTCGTGGTTGATGTTGATTGTCGGCGTTTCCGCTCTCGCCGTCGGCGTCTGGAGCTGCGGAGGGGGAAAACGCATTCGTCGCCCAAAAGCGGTGTCGAACGGCCCCGCGCGTACACCGCCGCCGTCGTGCGTCCATGGTGCGCTGGTGACTTCGCGGCGGGTGTGCGGCCTAGGGATCGCGGGCCCTGCGTTCTACTGGAAAGACGAAAAGATGCGCGAGCTGGCCAAGCGCCGCGCCGCTCGCAACCTGGCCGGCATGATGCAAACCATCGTGAACTCCGCGATGCAGATGCAGGAATCCACGAGGCGCTCGTCGATCCGCTGGGAGCAGTTCCTGGAGGTCGACGACTCGCAGATCGACCGCATCCAAGAGAACGCAGAGCACGAGTTGTGGTACGACGTTCGCGGCGAAGGCCCGTTCCGCGACCCGAAGCGGACCTACGATTGCGCGTGCATGAGCGCAGCCGAGCTCGGTATTCGGGTCGATACCCGCCAGGCCGAGCAACACGCGATCGCGCGTCAGTACTCGGTGGACGAGGTTCCCGAGTGGCTGGCAAATCCGAAGACCCACAACAACTCGCTGTTCTGCGCCGTGGGCTCCCACGAACGGATGTATCACCCGGAAGAGATGTACGAACCGCTCGCGGACAGCGTGCGGATCCAGCTCATGGGCGAGACGCGAACCTGGATCCTGTCCCAGCTCTCCGAAGAGACCTTGTGCCGCGGCGGGTCCGAGGCCCAATGCCGGACGGTGGTCGACTCCGTGGTCGAGGCGGCCAATGAAGGCGTGTCCCGCGGCGTGCTGCTGACCGCGGTGTGGCTCGATACGAACGGCATCGGTCCCCGAAAGACCAAGAGGACGGCCTACGGATGGGGCTGCGTGTTCGACAAGCCCGTGCTCGAGCGGGCGCGAGAGCGCCTCGCATCGCTTCGCGCCATCTCCGCGAAGCCCGCCCTCAGCGACGACGCCAGCGTCGGCGAATGAGGGTTTGCCCCCAACAACGACGACGGTACGTGGTCCGTAGTTGGGCCCTTCGGACGCCCCGGTGAGCGTGGATCAGCCCGGCATGTCCCTCAAGCTGGTCATGCATCGGTACCAGATCGTCCGGGTGCGGAGCGGGCGCTGATCGATCATCGCAAAGGGACGGCCGAGTAGGTCATCACGTCGCGCGGCAGATAGCGTCGGTCGACGGCGCTGGGCGCCGGGCGGAGATCCAGCCGAGGAGCGGGAAGTCGACCGCCATCGCACGCAGCGCCCATCCGCCGGGCGCGGTCGGGCTCGCGGCCCACAGGAACCCCAGCAGGAGCACGTTCGGGGTGAAGTCGATGGTCATCGACAGCTTGGTCATGACGTGAAACCCAATGAGACCAAACGCCCATAGCCGATGAAGACGTGGCCGAAAGACCGCCCACAACGCAAACAGCTGGAGGTAAAGGGTGGCCAGCATCATCGGCCAGATGAGGACCGCGTTTTCGATCATGAAGGCCCCGAGCAGGCTGTCGGCGTGGGTTTGCAGGATCCGGTCCGCTACGTGGCGCGCAAGGGCGCTGGGATGAAGCGGGGTGATCTGCCCCAGCGCCGCCTGGTAGGCGGTTCCGAACAGCTTTCCGAGCCCCGCGAGGGTGTAGGTCAGACCGAGGGCGCCCTGGGCGGTGCCGAACGCGAGCAGGCTCGCCTGTCGAACCGACCTCGACGACCGGTCCGGGTGGAACGCGCCGTCGGGCAGCAGCACCGCGAGCACGAACGTGGCGAACAGCCACGCGTGCATGAGGTGATGGATTTTGCCGAATGAGAACTTGAGCGCCAGCGTCTGGAACAAGGCGACGAAGACCGCGACCCGCACCCACCGACGGTCGGGGGCCAACGCGCCGAGACTCGTCGCCACGAAACCAAACCCGATCACCCAGGGGGCGGCGTTGGACACCCCGAACCACGCCATCCACGCGACCGGCCAGCGCAGCTCGAATCCGTGGGGGTCCAGCAACGGCCGAAGCTCGTGCAGATGAGTGACGAACCAGAAGATCGGAAAAACGTAGAACGCACGCAGGACGCCTTCGAGCCGGAACGCGCCATCCCGGACCGTCTTGAGGGGCGCGGCAAAACTGGCCGGGGGCTGGCGACTCCCGAACACGCGCCTCAGGGTGCGTAGGTCCATGGAATCCTCTTTGCGCCCACCGAGCTGGTGTACGTGGTCACCGTGTCCCGCGACCGAATCCCGCCATCCCGCCACCGCTCCACGGGATCGAAGGTCACCCGGTCCAATCGATACCGGTTGGGCGCGGGAATGAAGTTGAGCTCGATCCGGCGGCGGAGGGTTTGGACGGACGGCGCATCGCCGGCCGCTTCCGCGCGGCCCAGCGCCTGCACCGCGATCCACAGGTCCATGGCCATGGGATCCTCGACGAGATCCATCGACTGGTACTCCGTCGGTTGAGCGAGCGGGCAGCCCCCGATCTCGTCGATCACCAGCTCATACCGAGTCTCGACGTTGGGCGTGACGGGAAACAGGAACCAGCAAAAGAACGGAAAGACCTCGAACCCCGGCGCCATGGTGGCCAGGAGCCCGAGCACCACGTAGGCCCCGCCGAGGGCCGGCACCACCCGGCGCATCGTCCGGTACTGCATCGCAGGGCCTCTATCAGGAGTGGCCTCACAAAAAAAGTTGATGGTCAACTGCATGGGCCAATCGATCGAGTCGCCCCTCAGCGAGACCGTCGAGCGCCGCTTCCTGCCCTACATCCAGCGATTCGACCAGCGGGTGTTCGGTCGCTCGTCAGTGGCCACAAACCCTATCGCCGATCTGCCGCCAACCCTCGCCGCGGCGACCGCTTGACCCGGCCCTGGCCGCCGTCGGGCGGCGTGGGCTTCGCACCAGGTTTAAACGACTCAGAATCGCGAAAATCTCACCCCCGCGAACCGCGAGCCGAACGATCCAAGCGTGAGGTGGGCGGTGGTCATGCTGCTTCCTGCGCTACTGGCGGGGATCCCCTTCGAAGCGGCGACGGCCGACCCCGGGGTCGAGACCGACCCCCACCCCATCGCCGCCGGTCCGATGGCTGCTCTGCGGCGCCGAGCGCTCGACCCCCAAGCCACCGCCCAACGCCGATTCCGGGCCATCCGCGCCTGGTCTCGCCGACTCTGGGCCGCCACCGGTCCGATCACCAAGGCCGAGGTTTCGTTCCTTCGCCGCGCGCTCCACGCCAAAGACCGATGGGTTCGCGCCCAGGCGGGATACGCGATTGCCCGCATCGACCCCCACCGCCTGCCCTCGCCGCGTCGGGCGGCGCTGGTGACTGCGCTGGACAAGGTTTTTGCGGGCGAAGCCGACCTCGCGGCCCGGGCCTATGAGGCGCTGGCCCTGGATCGCCTCACTGGCTCCGCGCGGGCCCGCGAAGTGCGCGTTCACTTCGAGCGTGTCACCCTCCCCCATGCTGCCACCGAGGGCAGCTTTACCCTCCGAAGCGGGCTGGGACCGGAAGCGGTGAAGCGCTGGCTCGCCCGCGCCAACGCGGTCGCGGACAGTCTGCTCAGCATCCTGGGCCCGGCCGCGTCGACGCCGGTGCCCGGCGACCCAAACCCGCACTGGACGGTGATCATCTTCGCCTCGCGCTTCGAGTATCAAGCGTACATGGAGGCCTTCGTGGGCTTCGGGGCTCAGGCGGGGGGCCTGTACCTCGAGCGCGCCGCCACCCTCTACACGTTCCAGCGCGAAGCGAAGGAGAGCCGGTACACGCTCGCCGAGTTGCTCCAGCACGAGCTGACCCACGCCCTGACTGGCCGTTTCGTGTTTCCTGGGGTGTGGGGCGACGACGAGTACCACGCGGCGGCCAAAGGGTGGCTCGACGAAGGGCTCGCGGAGGTCATGGCGGGCCTCGTGCCGGATGGCGAAGATGCGCTCCCCGTTCGGCCGACCCCTCTCGCGGAAGTCTGTCTACACGGCCCCGGTCCCCTCGGCGCCCTCCTCGGCCGGCGCTCGGGCTACGACGAGCCCGGGACGTTCGATTACGCTCGGGCGTGGGCCTTCGTCTTCTATCTGCTTCACGACGCCCCGTCGGTGCTCGACCGAATCGTGGCCGCGTTCCGCGAGGACCGCTACGTGCTCGAGCATTTCGAGCGCATCGCCCAGATATCGTCGCTCGAGGCGCTGGAAGACGACTGGCACCAAACCGTCGCGCGCTGGTGCCGCGATGCGCGTCCGCCGTCCTCAGTCCGCATCGCCATCGAGCCGAGCGAGCGCTCGCTTCGGAGCGACCATCCGATAGCCTTGTAGCAGCAACCCTCGAACCTCATTCCAGTCGACGCGGCCCTCCAGCCGCAGCGCGACCCACCCGCTGGGTCCGAGATACTTGGGGCGGTAGAAACGCTCCGGGTCCGCGGCGACGAGCGCCTCTTGGGCCCCCGGCGGGGCTTTGATCCACACCGCGCGCCGGCCCTCGTCGTATCCGCCCGCGTGGTAACAAGCGAAGGTCTTCTTTCCCCCCCACCAAGTGGGAGAGCCGTGGGACAGCTTCTCCGAGGTCTCGGGAAAGGTCTCGATAATCGCGCGAAGACGGTCGAGAGGCGGTCGAGAGGCCATGGGGATATCCTGCCCCGCCGGGCCCTCGAATGACCACTCGGCTACGCCGCGTTTTCGCGTCGCTCACGCTGCGACGCCTCGGCCTCAGCGCGCATCCGCGGCACCTCGACGTCGATGATCTTATCGATTCGCCGTCGTTCGCTGCGGCTGAGGCCCTTGAACGTCTCGGCGGTCTTGAACGCGAGGGTGACCTGGTCTTCGACCGAGGTCCATAACGCCCGCAGGTCAGCGCCCTGCTCGTCCAGCTTCAGCGGTCGTTCGAACGCCTCCTCGAAGAGCTCTTTGGGGCTCAGGGTCTGCTTCTTCATCACGTAGAACGCAACCAGCGCCCCCAGCGCGGCCAACGCGACCGCGATCACCACCGACACCCCGAAGAAGACCGACTCCGTCATGAGCTGGATCGCTCCGTAGATCGAGCTTCCCGCGAGCAGGAGCAACGCCGCCCCCAACAGACCGTAGTACTGAACGCGGCGGGTACGATCGATTCGCTGCTGGTTGATCACCGTCGCGTGCATCCTCAGCCGCCGCGTGTACCGATAGAGTCGACTCACTACGTTATCCAGCCGTCGCTTCGGGGCGAGATACACTTCGCCCAGCACCTCTTCTCGGGCCATATCGAAGTCCTCGAGAGGGAGCGGGTGCGTGTGCATGTTTTCGTGTTCGTTGACGGGCAGATAGGTGTTGTAGATGTGAGGAAGGTCTTTGCGAGGCTTGAACGCTCGCGCGAGATTCCAGCATAGCGCGCCGTAGGCCCGCGCGAAGTCCCTCATCGACTCGAAGCGGTCGACCTTGTTGAAGACCAGCAAGACCTTGTGGTCGAGGCCGTCCAGCGCCTCCTTGAGCACCTGTACGGTCTCTCCGGTCGTGCCGGGCTTGTCGGGATCGAACAGGAAGAGGATGACGTCGGCCCGCACCGCGAACCATCGCACGACCCGGGGAAAATCGTAGCCGCGGTCGGACGAAGAGTTGGCCGCATCGATCATTCCCGGGGAGTCGATGAGGGCGATGTCGCCCAACGACCGGCTCTGATGGGTGCGAAGGCGGAGCCGGCTGACCAGCGTCTCACCGAAGTTCTTCAGCTCCTCCCAGCCGAGCTCGGGGTTGGTGACCACCGCGGCGCCGTCTTTGTTCAGCGGCTCGTTGCCGGGCATGATGATGGTGAATCCGTCGTCCACGGGCGCGATGCCCGTCCGCTGAACCGAGTCGCCGAGCAGGTGGTTGATGAATGAGGACTTGCCGGCGGAATGGTTGCCCAAAAAGAGCACCATGGGTCGGCCGTTGACCTCACTGGGCTTGGGGGGGCGCTCGAACAGGAAACGTTTGGCGATAGGTTCCAGCTGCTGATATAGCGCGCACGCCTGATCTTGGATGGCGGTCATCGTGGATACTGTCGTACACCACTGACCGCTTTCGGATCACTCAGCTCGGGCCGTCGACGGCCGCGGGTGCCGATTTTTTGAACACTACGAAGTAGTTTTCCACCAGCTGGTCGAGCTCGACCGTCTGCGTCTTGCTAAATCCCTCGTTCTGGATCTCGCGCTCGAAGACCTCTTGCCCGGCCCGCACGTGCCCCAGGATCCAGCTGGGGGACGTACCTTCGATCCGGATGAAGTCGATGAGGACGACCCGTCCATCCGGTCGCAACGCTCGCCGGATCGACCGCATCATATCCTGAGGATACTCGAAGTGATGGTAGGTATCGCTGATGAACACCAGGTCCACGGACGCCGGCGGCAATCGGGTGGAGTAGGCGGTGCCGAGGACGGTCTTGATGTTGGTGCGTCCGGTCTCTTTCGCCTTTTCGGCGATGTACGCCAGCATCTTCTCCCCGATATCGACCGCGTAGACGGTGCCCGTGGGGCCCACGGCGTCCGAGAACAGGCGAGTGAAGAGCCCCGAACCCGAGCCGACGTCGGCCACTGCCTGTCCCGACTCTACGCCGATGGCGGCCATGATCGCAGCCCGAGCCGCGTAGACCTCCCGGCCGTCGCGCTCGAGCGTGCGCGCCGCGGCCTCACCTTCCCGGGCGATCCATCCGTCGTTGATGTCGTCGGGCACGTCGGCCCGCGGCGAGGCGGTCGCCGGCGTCGCGGCGGGGGCAGCGGCCGGCGGCGCCGGCCGAGAGACCGGGACCGGCGCCTCCTTCGTCGCGCCGTCGTTGACCGCGCTGACACAGGCGACGAGCGACATCCACACGGGGATGGACCAGGCTGCTTGGTGCATGACGATCTAGTCCTCATCCCGCCCCGTCGCGGTCAAGCGTTCCCGCCATTGGGCCTCCCGATCCCCGGTGCTAAACTCAAAACCAGTGACCCCCGACGAACGATTCGACCGGATCAACCGCTACGCGCTCGTCCTGCTCGGCACTTCGGCGGCGATCGGGGCCGCGTGTACCCTGCTCGGCGTCTGGCTGTGGACTTTGGAATGGGCGGTCGCGGCCGGGATCGGGGCCACCGCTGTCGTGTGGGGGTTCGTCGGATCGTTGTCGTGGGTGACCTCGGAGGGCGCGGCCCGGATCGAAGCCGCGACCGCGAGCGCCGCCGTTCACCGACGCCTGCGCGCAGGGACCGCAGAGCCCGCGCGGGCGGGGCTCAGCCTGGTCGCCGACAGCGCCGAGGGCGCGGTGAGCCCTCCATCGCAGCCGCGGTAGCCCGACGTCAGTGGGCCGAGGCGTGGTCGGACGAAACCGGGTACTCGTCGCCGGGCTCGAGCCCGAACGACGCATCCGCCAGCCCCGGCGGGGGCTTGGCCGACGACGTGCGGGCCAGCTTTTTGGCCTGATCGATCCAGTTGTCCCGCTCGATGCGCCCCTTGAAGGAAGCCAGACGATCGTCGACGTGTTTGACGTCGGCCGGCGACCAGCTGGCGATCTGAAAGAAGTAATACACCCCCAGATCGTTCAGTAGCCGCTCCAGCACCGCGCCCACCCCCGAGATTCGCTTCAGGTCGTCCTTGGGGCCGAAGGTCGCGGACTTGAACAGCGGTGGCCCCTCCTGCGGAGGGGGCGGCGGCGAACCTCGAGGCAAAGCGTCCTTCACCGCCCGCTCGAGACCGTCGAGCCGGATCAGCAGCGGCGCGAGATCGACGCCAGGGCGCGACGTCGCATCCATCGTCCGCTCGACTTGGTTCAATCGAGCGATGACCGGATCCAGGTCGCAAGGACCGCTGACGCCCGGCAAACTGCGAATCGCGGCCTCGAGCGCGCTCAGCCGCCCTTCGAACGGCGCCAGGTCGAGGGTCGCGGGCGATGCGGCGCCGAGCGCCTGTACGTCGCGCTGGAGCTGCGTGAGGCCGACCTCGACGGGGCCGAGGTCGATGGTCGCCGTCGACCCGTCGCGAGAGAGCCGGGCCAACTCGGCCACACCGTTTTCGATCCGTACCAGCTCGGCCGACGGCGCTTCCGCGGCGCGAGCGCGCGCGATCTCGGCGGCCACGAGGTCGCGAAGGCGACCTTCGATGCTTCGAATATGGTTGGACAGCTGGGCGTGGCCGTCTTTCATCTCCGTCTGAATGACGTCGAGCGCCGGCGTGTAGTCTTTGAGCGGTCCCGCCGAGATCAGCTTTTCGTACTCGTCGGTGACGTCGACGAAACGCCTGCGAACCCACCAGCGCCCGAGCCCAAAGCCGAGGGCCGCGGCCACCACGAGAAGGACAACCATTTTTGCCACCAGGTACGTCATTACGGTCTCCCTCCCCCGAGCCGCGCCTCCGTCCGCGCGAACCTCGACGGCCCGGCGAGACGGCGTCTCACGATCATCAGGCCGCGCTCGGCCAAGGATGGGCAAACATCGCGCCCAGCGCAAACGATTGGAACTGTCCAGGAAACGGGCTCCGTTCGTCCGCCCGCCCGGGTCGACAATCGAAATCCGCAAAAATGTAATCAAAAAGAGCCCAGTGTAATCACGCCGTGGCGCGACGCGGCGCCCTTGCCGAGGAGGGTGCGACGAGATGCGGATCGAGCGATCGTCACGAGGATGGACACCTCCATCTACCTCCGGCGACCAGGACCGGACGCCATCAGAGAGTTTCTCGAAGAGAGAATCTCCCCCCGTAGCCGGCCGCCGGCGTCGTTTCACCGATGGGCCCTCGTTGAGGGCCCCCACCGCCGACCGGCGAGCGTCGCGGGGGGACGCGCGATGGGTCGCGCCGGGCGTTCGGCTGATGAGCAACGAGGCTGAGCCGCCCGCGGACGCTCCGCCCCCGGCGACCCGAGCGGCGCGACGGCGGCGGAGACAAGTCGCGCGCCGCGATCCTCCGGCGATCGCGACGGTCGAGCCGTCACGACCGTCGCGCACCGAGCTGATCCCCGCTCGGGGCCCGGTCGTGGCCCCGCGTCGGATCGAAGGGCTCGACGGGGCGGAACTCGTGAACGCGATCCGCACCCGCGGCCAGATGACCCGCCACCTCGGTTATCGGCCCGCCCGCGAGGCGATGTTCCGGTTCATCGATAACGACGACGGCATCGTGGAAGGCGTCTACACCGGTCGAAAGGTCCGAACCGACCGCATTCCCTCCGCCGACGGGAACGACGGCATGAACACGGAACACGCGTGGCCGCAATCGAAAGGCGTCCGAGGCATACCCGCCCGGTACGACCTGCATCATCTCTTCCCGACCAACGCCTACGCCAACGGACGCCGCGGCAGCTTCCCGTTCGGCGTCGTCACCCGGCGCGTTCGATGGGAGGAAGGCGGATCGAAGCTCGGCTTCGACAACCGCGGAAACGTCGTGTTCGAGCCGCGGCCGGGGATGCGGGGTGATGTGGCGAGAGCGCTGTTCTACATCAGCGCGATGTACGGGCTCGAGATTCCGCAGGCGGAGGAAGATACGCTACGGCGGTGGAACGCCGAAGAGCCGCCAGATCCCGCGGAGATCGCCCGCAACGACGAGATCTCCCGATTTCAAGGCAATCGCAATCCGTTCGTCGATCAGCCGGATCTGGCGGACAGGATCGCGCGCTTCTCAGACTGACGGCGCACTGGGCCCCGATGCGCCCTTTCGTTCGGACCAGCGGCGACGCGCCCGCCGTGCGTCGACCACCCGGACCACGACCGTGCTTGCGATCTTGTCGTGGATCCCTTGCCGATTGGGGTCCCAAAAGATCTGCACAAACCCGAGCAGGCCCGTCGCCAGCCCCGCCGCGTAGCCCGCAAACCGTTCGAACGCCATCCACAGCGTAAACGGCTGGCCGTCGAGGCGATGAATCCGAATACCCATCAGCCGTTTGCCGGGCGTGAACCCATTCCACCACGCCATGAACAGCGTGAAGTAGACCCCCACCCATCCGAACGTCAGTCCAAAGTCTTCGGCGAGGCCGCCGAGGGTGCGAAGAACGCTCGGAGAGGCCAGCTGCGCCTTGAGTTCATCGTTTTCGTCCTTGAGCGCGCTGAGTCGTCGTGTGAGAGAAGCGTCGCTGTTGGCGTCGGCGACCGACGTCGCGATCTGGCTGACCGCGGTGGCCACCGCCTCCGAGCGGGCGTCGGGCGGCCCGACCGCGTCCCTGCCGCCGAACGCCATGAGCGCCTCCTGGATGGCGGCGTCCATCTCTTCCCGGGCCGCGGATTGAGCGATGGACGCGGTCTGGCTCGCGTCGTCGGCCGCGGATGCGGTGACCGAGCGACCGAGAAGGCCGGATGTTCCCGCCGTGGACACCGTCACGCTGTGTCCGGGCCCGTCGTCGTCACCGTCGTCGTCGATAGCCACGTACACGAAGGAGAAGACCAACAGCGCCGCGAACGAGCCGCCCATCCAGCGCACGAACGCGAACCGTCGCTGTCCGCGGCCGGTGATCACGCGGTACGCGATGCCCGCGGTCAGGAACGCCGCGACCCCCGCGCCACCGAGCGACGACACGATCCCCGCGATGAGCAGATCGAGCAGCAGGGCGACGCCTCGTCGCCACGGAGACGCCAGATCGACGCCGAGCAGCTCAGGGTCGACGCGAAACGCGACGTCCGTCACAATCTCCCTCGGGTCCACGGTCGACGATTACTACAGACCGCCAACGCCACGGAATGCAGTTCCGTGACTGCGGGCCGCCTCGACAGGGCGGTACGGCGCCGATACCCTCGTCTCGCGATGCCCCAATCACGCTCGGACGACCGGTTCACCAGGGTCGCGGCGTACGGGGTCATCGTCGACGGCGACCGCATCCTGCTGTGCCGACTCTCGTGGCCCAAGGTCCATGCCGGCCGGTGGACCCTGCCCGGCGGCGGCCTAGACTTCGGCGAGCCGCCGCAAAACGCGATGGTGCGGGAGGTGCGAGAAGAAACGGGCCTCGAGGTCGTCGCGGCAGGGCTGCTCGGCGTCGACTCCATCTGCGCGCCGACGGCGTACGGCGACATGCACGGCATACGGATCGTCTACCGGGCCACGGTGGTCGGCGGGTCCCTTCGCAACGAGGTCGACGGGAGCACCGACCTCTGCCAGTGGTGGCCGCGCCATGAGATCCCGCACGATCGGATCGTGGATCTCGTCGCCGAGTTCCTGCCTCGCGCGTTCGTCCCGGGCGCTACGTCGCAAACCTGACAGAAACGGTCAGGATGTCCATCACCGGCCTCTTTTCGCCTCCGGACGTCGATGCCAGCGTCGTTGCGTCGCCGAAGTTCGGCACGCCCCCCTAGAAAGGACGACCACGATGACCCTGCAAACGAATCGATTCTGCTGGCACGGTGCTCTGACCGCCGACCCCGACCGCTCCCAGGCCTTCTACACCGAAGTCATGGGCTGGCCGGTGGTCACGGCGATGATGGGCGACCAACAAGTCTCCATGTTCGCCCCCGGCGACGAGCCCTTCGCCCACTTCGGATTGCCCCCCAACCCCGAGCTCCCCAACCATTGGGAAAGCTACCTTCGTGTCGACGACGTCGACGCATCGACCGCCTCCGCCCGGGACAACGGCGGCGGGATCGTTCAACCGCCGACCGACATCCCTCCTGGCCGCTTCAGCGTGGTGGCCTCTCCCAGCGGCGCCACTGTTTGCCTGTTCCACGAGGCCGACGACGCGACCGAGCATCACCCGGGTGGGGTCGGCGGGGTCCACTGGGTCGAACTGCAAAGCACCAACCTCGACGCCGACCTGTCGTGGCTCCGCAAGACGTTCGGGTTTGAAACCGAAGCCATGAACAACGCGGGGTCCGGACCGTACTTCGTTCTGAAGACCGGCGACCACGCGATCGGGGGCGCGATGGCCAACCCGGCCCCCGGCGCCCCCGCGGCGTGGATGGTCTGGTTCCACGTCGCCGACCTCGACGCCACCCTCCACCGGGTCAAGAGTCAGGGGGGCAAGGTCCTGAGCCCCATCATGGACATGGCCTCCATCGGGCGGATGGCGGTGATCGAGGATTCGGTCGGCGCCGTGTGCGGCGTCATTACCCCCGCGCAGCTGGCTGACGACGCACCCAGGTCAACGCGCGGCTAGCCGACGACGCACACAAATCAACGGGCGGCTAAGGCGTGGCCGGCGCGTCTTCGGCGGGGGCGAGACCCGCCGCCGCCCACTCGTCGGAACCGACGGCAGCGATCAGGTCCGAGTACGCGATAGCCGCATCGAGCCGCGCGTTCACGGTCGCGATTCGCGCTCGGGTCAAACCGAGCTCCGCGTCGCGAAGCTCCAGCGCGTTGCCGCGCCCCGCCTCGTACAGCCCTCGGGCCAGACGGACGGCCTCCTCCGCCGCTTCCACCTGCTGCACCGCGAACCCCGCATTGCGGACTTGATTACGGTACCGAAGGAGACTGTCCGACACTTCCACGAACAGCTGTCGCTCCTGTTCATCGTACGTAGCCTGGAGCTTTCGCAGGTTCGCTTGCGCTCGTTCGACGTCCGCGTTGGTCGCGAATCCTCGAAACAGATTCCAGTTCACGACCAGGTTGATGGTGGCCGTGAAGTTGTCGAGAGGATTCGCGACGACCCGATCCGGGCGCCGGCTGGAGCGGTTGTACCGCGCCTCGAAAGCCATGGTCGGCCAATAGTCGGCGCGGGCGATGGACACCGCCTTTTGCGCCCCGCTCACCTGAGCGCGAAGGCTGGCGAGCTCCGGACGGTGTCGCCGCATGAGGCCTTGAAGCTGGTCGAGCTCCGGGACGAACCGCACGGCCGCGGTCGACGACCGCACTTCCTCGGGCATGGTCAATTCGACGGGAATGTTGGCCCGGCGACCGAGGGTCAGATTGAAGGTGTTGCGCGCTTGGCCCTCGAGGGTCATGGCGTCGACGAGGAGGATCTGGTCACTGGCCAGATTTCGCTTGGCGGTGGCCACGTCGGCCGGTGCGCCGCGGCCAGCGCGCAGCAGCGCCTCCGCTCGGTCGACCTGAGCCTGGTCGACGTCGACCTGAGCCTTGAAGGTCACGATCGCCTGGCGAGCGCGCTCCAGGCCGAAGAAAGTTCGCGCCACCCGCGCTTTGACCAGGTTGGTCACCGCTTGCAAGTCGGCTTTTCGGGCCGCGCGGTTGTCTTTTGCCTGGCCGATGGCCTTCCACCATCGACCGCCGTCGAAGATGAGCTGGCGACCGACCAAACCCAACGCAAAGTTTGCGTTGTCGAAGCTGGGGAGCGTGATGTCCGTGAACTCTCCGATGGTAATGGCACCGTCGCTGCCCGCTCGGCTCCGCTGCTCGAGGATCTGCTCAACGGAATAAAAATGGCCACCCTGCATGGACATATCGAGGGTGGGCAAGATGGCCGACAGCGCGGTGGCGTAATCCGCGTCGACGAGGACAACGTCTTCGCGCGCTTGAATCATGTCGTTGGCGTACTCGAGCGCGATCTCTGTCGCGGCGGACAAGGTCAGGGGCTCGTTTACATCCGAAACATTTTGGGGGGTCGACGATGACAGCAGCAGGCAGGCAACACGGACGGAAAACATCGCGGACGGAGGCTCAACAAGTACGCCGCAAAATGGCAAGCGCAGGAATCGCGCTGCAAGGTGCAGGCAGCTTTTCGGCTGCATCCTGTCCCGTTCTTTCTGCCTTGAAATGTAACTTTCGGTGGACCAGAGGAGCGAAAGAAGCATCATGGAAGTCGTGTGGAAGATCGGCGTCGTCTTTAGTCTCGTAGCGCTCGCGGCCACCGGCTGCGAGCCCGCAACTGCCGCCAAGCGTCCGGCGTCGAAGGAACGCCGCGCAAAAACGTCGGAGCGTCCGCCGGCTCCGGTTGCCGTGAGCAAGGCGTCGAAGGGGTCGATCGCCAGCGCCTATGTGACCACCGCCACGCTGGAGCCACAGAAGACCGCTCCCGTTCTGGCGCGTGTAACCGGCGTCGTCGAGAAGATCGCGCGCGAGGAAGGCGATATGGTGAAGGCCGGCGCCCCCTTGCTGCGGATCGAAAGCACGCAGTACCGGCTGCGGGTCGAGCAGCTCGCAGCGAGGACGGCGCAGCTACGAGACAGCTACAAGCGACTGAGCAAGATGGTGAGCCAAAACTTGGTCGGCGCCGAGGAGTTCGAGCAAACCAAACACGACCTCGAGGCGGCCAAGGCCGAAGAGAAGCTCGCCCGCTTGGAGCTGTCCTTTACGACAGTGCGAGCGCCGTTCACGGGACGGGTTACGCAACGCATGGTGGAGGTCGGCCACACCGTGAACGATACGACGAGCCTGTTCGAGCTCGCGGACCTCAAGCCGCTGTTGGCTCGGGTCTTCGTTCCTTCCAAGGCCTTCAAGCGCCTCGCCCGCAATCAGCCGGTCGAGCTCACCCTGGACAGCAACGCCGTCAAATTGACCGGATATATCAAGCTGGTCAGCCCGGTGATCGACCCGACCAGCGGAACCATCAAAGTCACCCTCGAGATCCCCGACTATCCGGAGGGCACCCGCCCCGGCGATTTTGCGCATGTTCGCATCACCACCGAGCAGCACGACGACGCTCTTCTCATTCCGCGAATCGCCATCGTCCAGGACCGCCAGCAGCAGGTCGTGTACGTCGTCGTGGACGGGCGCGCGCAGCGCCGGGTGGTCGAAATCGGTTTCGAGCAAGAGGACAAAGCCGAGATTCTCAACGGCCTCGCCGTCGACGAAGCCGTGGTCATCAAAGGCCAGAACTCCCTTAAAGACGGTGCCGCCGTCAAAGTCCTCGAAGCCGACGCATGAAGGGTCTAGTCGAGCTCGCCGTACGGCGGCGAGTCAGCGTGTTCATGTGCGCGATCGCCACCGTCGCGTTCGGCATCGTCGGCTACCAGCGACTGTACGTCGAGCTGTTCCCCGACATCGCCTATCCGTCGTTGACGGTCCAGACCGAGTTCCTTGACGCGGCGCCCCAAGAAGTCGAGACGATGATCACCCGGCCCGTCGAGGAGGCGGTCGGGGTCTTGCCGGGACTCGAGCGAATGCACTCCGTCTCGCGGCCGGGCCTGTCGGAGGTGACGATGGAGTTCGCCTGGGGCTCGGACATGAGCACCCGGGTGATGGACGTCCGCGAAAAGCTCGACCGGCTCATCCTCCCCGAAGAAGCCGAAGACCCCATCGTCCTGCGATTCGATCCCTCTTTGGAGCCGGTGGTGCGCATCGCCCTCACCGGTCCCGCGCCGCTCACGACGATCCGCAAGATCGCGGAGCTCAAGATCAAGCCCGACCTGGAAACCGTACCCGGGATCGCTTCGGCCCAGCTTCGAGGCGGCCTCGAGGAGGAGATCCGAGTGGAGATCGACCAGGAGCGCCTGGCCGCGTTGGGCTTGCCCCTGTCTCGGGTCACGGAGACCGTCGGAGGCTCGAACATCAACGTCCCGGGCGGGGCTCTTCGCGGCGAACAACGACAGTTCCTGATCCGAACCCTCAACGAGTACGAGTCGGTACAAGACGTCGCGAACCTCATCGTCTCCGAGAACGAAGGCCGGGTGGTGTTGGTGAAGGACGTCGCCGACGTCTACCGGGGGGCGAAGGATCGAGACGAGATCACCCGGGTCGACGGGGAGGAGAGCGTGGAGATCGCCGTGTTCAAGGAAGGCGATGCGAACGCGGTGCGAGCGGTACAGGCGCTCAAGGAGCGTCTGGCGCAGTGGAGCGGCAAGCTGCCGGCCGGTTTCGAGATGCGCACGCTGTTCGACCAGTCGCGATTCATCGAGTCGGCGGTCAACGAAGTTCGCGACGCGACGCTCATCGGGGGCGCGCTGGCGATCCTCGTCTTGCTTCTGTTCCTTCGCGACATCCGCAGTACATTCGTCATCGCCACCGCCATCCCCCTGTCGGTGGTGGCGACCTTCATGGCGATGTATCGCCTGGAGATCAGCCTCAACATCATGTCCCTCGGCGGCCTGACCTTGGGCGTCGGGATGCTCGTCGACAACGCGATCGTGGTGCTGGAAGCCATCCATCGCCGGCGACAGATGGGAGCCTCCGGGCGCGAAGCCGCGATCGAAGGAGCGGCGGAAGTCGGGCCGGCGGTGGTCGCGTCGACGCTGACCACCGTCGCCGTGTTCCTGCCCATCGTGTTCGTGGAGGGCATCGCAGGACAGCTGTTCAAAGACCAGGCGATGACGGTGGCGATCAGCCTCGTCGCGTCTTTGCTGGTCGCGGTGACCGTCATTCCCATGCTCAGCGCCCAAGGCGGCGGAAGGCGCCGTCGGGTGCGAGATGACGACGATCCGCTCACCCTCGGGGCTTTCTCCCGGCTCTACGATCGGATGATCCGAGGCGCTATTCGCCTTCGACCGATAACCCTCCTCCTCGCCGCCGGGCTGTTTGCCGCGGCGCTGTGGCAACTTCCGAACCTGAAGACCGAGCTCATCCCCCGCCTCACGTCGGGAGAGTTCTTCTTCGAGCTCAAGCTGCCGGAAGGAACAGCGCTGGCCGCCACCGACGAGATCGTCCAAGACATGGAGGCCAAAGCCAGCGCCGAAGAGGGGCTGGCGCGCTACTACTCGACCGTAGGCAGTCGGCAGGCTCCGGGCGGAGTGGCGGTCAATTCGAAGGGCGAGAACCTGGCCCAGCTGAACTTGAGCCTTTTGAACAAAGGCGACGACGAGCTCGAGAACCTGATCTCGTCGAACCTGCGCGAAGCCTACGCGACGATCCCCGACGCCGATGTTCGACTTGGTCACCCGAGCTACTTCACACTTCAGACCCCGATCGAAATCGCCGTCTACGGTGAAGACCTCGAGCAGCTGCGAACGTACTCCATTCAGCTGGCCCGGCGGCTGTCGGAGCTCGATGGGTTCGTCGACGTTCGTTCCACCCTCGAAGCCGGCAACCCCGAGCTGCAGGTGGTCTTCGACCGCGACAAGATCGCGGCATTGGGTCTCGACCTCGCCGCGTTGTCGCAGACGCTTCGAGATCGGGTGCAGGGCACGATCCCAACCCGATTCAAAGAAGCCGACCGACAGATCGACATTCGCTTGCTGAACCGGGAAGATGACCGTGACTCGATCGCCGACGTCCGACAGCTGGTGCTTCCGGGTCCGAACGACCAGTCGATCCGGCTATTGTCGGTCGCCGAGCTCGTCGCGGCGCGAGGCCCGGCGGAGATCCACCGTCTTCAGCAGCAGCGCGCCGCACTGGTGACCGCGAACCTCGAAGGCCTGAGCCTCGGGGCCGCAGTCGCGCAGGTGGAAAGGGCGCTGAGCGAGATTCCACCCGACAACGGGATGCTGGCGGAGATCAGCGGTCAGAACCGCGAAATGCAGGTCTCCTTTCGCAGCCTGCAGTTCGCGGTCGCCCTCGCCATCTTCCTCGTCTATATCGTCATGGCCTCCACGTTCGAGTCCGTCATTCATCCGTTCGTGGTGTTGTTCACCATTCCTCTCGCGCTGGTCGGCGTCATCGCGGGGCTCACGGTCACCGACACCGCGATCACCGTCATCGTCCTCATCGGGGTCGTGATGCTGGTGGGCATCGTGGTGAACAACGCGATCGTGCTCATCGACGCGATGAATCGATTTCGGCGGGACGGTATGCCCAAGGTGGAAGCCGTCGTTCGGGCGTGTCATGTGCGATTGCGCCCGATCCTCATGACCACGATGACCACCACCCTCGCGTTGATCCCGATGGCGGTGGGCTGGGGTGAAGGCGGTGAGCTTCGTGCGCCGCTCGCGGTGACCGTGATGTCCGGCCTCCTCCTCAGCACCTTCCTGACCCTGTTCGTGATTCCTGCAACCTACGTGTTGGTCCCGTCGACCGTGGCGCCGGAGGACGACTTCGAGCCCAAGCCCGCCCCGAATCTCTCTTCCCTGGATACGAAGGAGGAGGCGCCATGACTCTGCCCGACCTCGCCGTCAAACGCCCGGTCACCACCTTGATGCTGCTTATCAGCATGATGGTCCTGGGCACGGTCGCGCTGACCAGGCTTCCTCTCGCGTTCATGCCCGAGATCGAGGAGCCGAGGCTGTTCATTCGTATCCCGTACACCGGCGCGTCCCCCGAGCAGATCGAGCAGAACATCGTACGGCCGGTCGAAGAGGCGGTAGGGACGGTCCGGGGCATCAAGCACATGTGGGCTGTGTGCGAAGACGAGGGCGGCGTGGTTGGCCTGAACTTCGACTGGTCCATCGACATGAAGGTGGCTCGGGTCGAGGTCTGGGAGCGCATCGACAAGATCCGACGCGACCTGCCCGACGACATCGGAGACATCACTGTGTCTCCGAGCTGGAACAACCGCCAAGCCGACAAGCCGATCCTGGAGGCCCGTCTGTCCGCGCCCAAAGACCTGTCGGAAAGCTACGACGTTCTCGAACGACGCATCGTCCGGCCCCTGCAGCGGATCCCGGGCGTAGCCCAAGTCCGGCTCGACGGCGTTCAGCCCAAACAGGTGCGGATCAACCTTCGGGTCGAAGACCTCGAACATCATCGCATCGACGTCCGGGAGGTCGAACAGACTCTGCGCAGCTCGAACTTCGACATGTCGTTGGGGCGGATCGTCAGCGACGAGCGGCGCTTGGCCCTGCGAACGGTCGCCGCGTTCTCGACGGTCGAGCAGATCCGCAATCTTCCTATCCGAAACGATGAACTGCGGCTGAAAGACATCGCCGACGTCGAGTACGAAGAGCCCCCGTTGGAGTACGGGCGTCACCTCGACGGCAACTTCGCCATCGGCATTACCGTCAGCCAAGAGTCGATGGCCAATACGGTGGAGGTCGGACGCCAGATCGATGAGGCGATCAAAGAGATGGCCGTGGATCCCGAGCTGGAGAGCGTCAACTTCTTGGTCTGGTTCAGCCAGGCCAAAGAGATCAAAGGCGCCCTCGGCGACCTGGCGATGACCGGATTCTTCGGCGCCATCCTGGCGTCGATCGTGCTGTTCATGTTCCTGCGCCGGGTGAGCAGCACCGTCGTCTCGGTTTTTTGCGTGCCGTTTTCGCTGCTGGTGACGTGCGGCCTGGTGTGGGTGCAAGGAAAAACGCTGAACACCATCACGCTGCTCGGCCTCATCGTCGGGGTGGGCATGCTGGTGGACAACGCGGTGGTGGTCATCGAAAACATCTTCCGCCACACGGAAAACGGGGAGGATCGACGCACAGCCGCACTATTGGGGGCGCGACAGGTTTCGACGGCGGTGATCGCCGCGACGATGACCTCGGTCATCGTGTTCCTGCCCCTGATCTTCAGCAAACCCAACGAGATGAACCTGATCCTTCAGGAGCTCGCGATCACCATCAGCTTCACCCTCCTGGCCTCCTTGTTCGTATCGCAGACGTTGATTCCACTCGCCACCGCCTCCCTCATCAAGAGCAAGCCGCAGCCCCGCGGCCGGCTGATGAAGTGGCTGGAGAGCCGCTACGATCAGGTTCTACACTTCAACCTGCGCCACAAGTGGCTGACCCCGATCATCGGGGTGTCGATCTTGGCGTCCGGCTACTACCCGTTCTCTCGCGTGGACAAGAACTTCGACGCGGAATCCAGAGACCTGTTCGCCCAGATCAAGATCGACTTCAGCGAGCCGCTGAGCCTGCCTCTGCGCGAGCAGGTCGTCAATCAGGTCGAGAAGGCGCTCGAGCCGCATCGTGAGGCGCTGCTCACCCGGTCGATCTACAGCTACTGGAGCAACGATTTCGTCATCACCCGCGTCTACCTCAAGGAAGGCGAGGCCTCGCAAGAGAACCTGGACGAAGTCAACGCAAAGCTGCGCCAGATCCTGCCCGAAATCCCGGGCGTCAAACTCGAGGTGGGCAATGATCGCGCGTTCTGGCGAGCCGACCGCGGCAAGCGGGTCGCTTTTCAGCTCGTCGGCGACGACTCGGCGACCCTGGCCAGGCTCGCCAGCGAAGCGAAGGATCGGATCGCGAAGGTCCCGGGCCTCATCGAGCCGTTCTCACAGGCCGAGTCCGGATCCCGCGAACTTCACGTCGAGCTCGACAGCACACTGCTGGCGCACTACCAGGTCCCGCCGGGTCAGCCCGGGCGCCTCATCGACCTCACCTTCCGAGGACGACGCCTGCCGCGATACCGAACCGGCGATGGCGAGCGCGAAATGATGATGCTCCTGGGCGAGCAAGACAACGACTCCATCGAGCAGCTGCGTGACCTGAAGCTGCGCGGCGCGGACGACCAGTCGATCCCCCTCGCCGCCGTCGCCGACTTCAAAGAGGTCCCGGGGCCCAGCCGAATCCAGCGGGATAGCCGGCTGACCAGCGTATGGGTCGGTGCTCGGTACGAAGACGGAACCAAAGACGACTATATCCCGCTCGTCAAAGAAGCGATGGAGGGGATGGAGTTTCCATATGGCTACCGGTGGACGTTCGGGCGATGGCAGCAGCGGCGGGCGGAAAAGTCGCAGGAATTCCTCGAGAACCTGATCCTCGCCCTGCTCCTGATCTTTGCCCTGATGGCGGGCCTTTTCGAGTCGACGTTGCAGGCGCTGGCGCTGATGGTCGCGCTGCCTTTCGCGTTGTCGGGCGCGATGTGGAGCTTGTGGATCACCGGAACGGACTTCGATCAGCCGGCGGCGGTCGGCCTACTTCTGTTGATCGGCATCGTGGTCAACAACGGAATCGTGATGGTGGAACACATCAACATGTATCGCCGGCAAGGCATGCCGAGGGCGGAGGCCATGCTGCGGGGCGGTAGGGAGCGACTTCGGCCCATCCTGATGACCGCGCTCACCACCCTTATCGGGCTTCTACCCATGGTGCTGCAGAAACCCTCGTTGGGCGGGATCTATTACTACTCTATCGCCTTGGTCATCATGGGCGGCCTGTCCATTTCGACGTTTCTCACCACCGTTCTCCTGCCGACGACCATCTGTCTCGTAGAAGACACCTACAGCCTCCTCACCCGCCCCTTCCAACGTTTCGCCTACAAAAGCTGACCGGTTGCTTCGCGCCGCCACCGGCTCCGTGTACTCTCCGTCCCAGGAGAATATTGCGATGTGTGGCGTGTGCGGATGCTCTGACGAAAACGACGTGCGAATCGTCGATCCCGAGACTCAAGAAGTCACTCCAGTGCGCGGACGGCAGGAAGCCGTGACCGACGCCGAGTCCGCCGCGAGCGCTGGGGAAGCCCACGCACACCATCACGGGCATCCGCATCACCACGCTCACGAGCATCCGCACGAGAACGGCCACGCCCATCACCATCACGGGCACGACCACGCCCATCATCCACACGAGAACGGCCATGCCCATCACCATCACGCGCATGACCACGCCCATCATCACCACGGGCATCATTCTCACGGGAACGGGCACGACCACCACCATCACGCGCATCCGCATCACAACCCCCACGAGCATCATCCGCAGGGGAACGGCCACGCTCACCATCACGAGCATCATTCGCACGGGCACGACCACGCCCATCATCACCACGGGCCCCCGCACCACCACGGACACGCGCACCCGCACGGACATCACCGTCACGAGCACGACCACGCCCATCATCACCACGGGCATCCGCACCCCCAAGGACACGCGCGCGACCATCATCATCACCATCACGGGCACCCGCACGGACATCACCGTCACGAGCACGACCACGCCCATCATCACCACGGGCATCCGCAGCACCCGAGCCCCGCGGTGCCGTTCCCCTATCCTTCGCCCTACGGGCCGGGGCCGCACTTCGGACCGATGGTGTTCTTCGCCCCGGCGTGGCCGCCTGGTGTGGCGCCGGGATGGGCGCCGCCACCCGGTCCGGCCGCGCCCGCGCCGGCGGCAGGATGGCCTTCACCCGCCGCCTACATACCGTGGTCCGGCTACGGCCCGATGGGTGTGCCACCCGGCGCGAGCTACCCCGCCGCCAACGGAACCGCCCCTCGCGTGACCGCGCCGCCCTCGTCGCAGGGCTCGACCGAACCGATGACCATGCGGGCTGGCCCCCGGCCCGAGAACATCATCCGGCTGGAGGCCGCGGTTCTTGGGAAGAACGATGCTCTGGCTCGGGATAATCGAGCCGAGCTCGCCCGCAGGAACGTGGCCGCCCTCAACGTGATGAGCTCGCCGGGTTCCGGCAAGACCACGCTGCTCGTTCGAACCATCCAGGACCTCGCGTCAAAGCTGCCGTTCTATGTCCTGGAAGGCGATCAGGAGACCGCCTTCGATGCGGAGCGAATCCGCGCCACCGGTGTGCGTGCTCTGCAGATCAACACCGGCAAGGGCTGTCATCTCGAGGCGGACATGGTCGCTCAAGGCCTGAAGACGCTCGACCCTCAGCAAGGCATCTTGCTCATCGAGAATGTGGGCAATCTGGTCTGCCCCGCCCTGTTCGATCTCGGCGAGTCCGCGCGGGTCGTCCTGTTTTCGGTCACCGAGGGCGAAGATAAGCCCCGCAAGTATCCCCACATGTTTCAGGCCGCCGACGTCGTGTTGGTGACGAAGACGGACCTCATTCCCCACCTCGACTTCGACCGTCGAAAGGCCCTCGGCTTCGTGCAGGAGCTGGCGCCCGACGCCGAGATCATCGAGCTATCTGCCCGCACGGGAGAGGGCCTGTCGGACTGGTACGCTTATCTTCGCCAAATACTGCCGGCGTCTTCGACCTGATTCGCGCATCCCTGTTCGTGGTTCGGTGGGGTGCGTCTCGACACGGGGTGACGTTGACGGTGCCTCCGCTCAGATGAGAACGTCGTTGTCATTCGACCATGAGCACCACGTCGACCATCGAAGACCGACTCACTCGCGTCGAGGCTCAGCTCGACCGTATCGCCTCGCTACTCGAAGCCCAATCGAACGGCGTCCTTCAGAACGCAACCCAGCAGGCGGGAGAAGCGCTGGCCAACATCTATGGTGACGTGGAGGTCCAGGAGCGGATCGGCGAGCTGGTGCTTCGACTCGGGGAGCCTGAGACCGTCGAGGCCCTGACCCGGATCGGGGTCATGCTCCCCCAGATCGAATACGCCCTGCACTTCGCGGCCGCGGGACCGGAGTTGGTCGAGGAAGGTCTGGAGATGGTGCAGACCGAGATGGCCCGGACCGGCGCCGACAGCGCGGATCTCAGCCAACGGGCCCAAGCGGCGACCGAAGCCCTGCTCAGCCTCTCCAAGCCGGGGACGCTACGCTCGGTAGCCGCATTGACGGAAGCGGTGACCGGCGCCACCCCGGCCGTGGAGGCGCTCAGCTCCGCGACCCGCGCCGTGGCCGAAGTCGAGGGCGAAGCGGAGATGCAGGCCCGTCTCACCGAAACCCTGACCCAGCTCATCGAGGCCGAAACCCTGGATTCGCTCGGCCGCATCGCGGCCCTCGCCCCGCAGATCGAGTTTGCCGTCAACGCCTTGGCCGCGGGCCCGGAGGTCCTCGAGGAAGGCCTCGAAACGCTGCGCGAGAAGCTGGCAAGAGAGGGCGCGTCGACGAACGATCTGAACCGACGCATCGAAGCCGGCACCGACGCCCTGCTCAAGATCTCGAGCCTCGAGTCTCTCAAGGCCTTGGGCCATCTCGGCCAAGCCGCGCCCGCGCTATCTCCTTTCGTGGAGGCCGCCGCCCGAACCGGTCGTTTGCTGGCCGAACACGAGGGCGAGCAAGCGCTGACGGATCGCCTGGCGGAGTCGCTGCTGCGGATCACCGAGCCCGAGACGCTGGATGCGCTCACCCGGGTCGCGGCATTAACCCCCCAGATCGAGTTCGCGGTGAACGCGCTCGCCGCCGGTCCCGAGGTTCTCGAAGAGGCGCTCGAGACCGTCCGCCAATGGGCGGGTCAGAACGGCCAAACCACCCACGAACTCAACCGACGCAGCACCGCCGCCATCGAGGCCGCCTTCGCGGTGACCGATCCCAAGGTCCTGAACATGTTGACGTCGCTGCTGCCGTTGCTGCCGCCGCTACGGTCGACCCTGGTGCAGCTGGCGGAGCGTGCCGGCCGCATCGATCTCGAGCCCCTGGTTCAGCTCGGCGAATCGGCGACGGAGCCCGAAGTCACCGTGGCTCTCAACAAGCTCGTCCGGCTCGCGCCGAACCTCGCGCCCGCTCTGGCTTCCTTGCCCATTCAGCCCCACACCTTGGACATCCTCCGCACCGTGAACCAGGCGGTCGAAGAGGCGGCGACGGAGAAGAAGTCGATCGGGCTGTTCGGCAGCCTCGGCGCTCTGAACGACCGGCGCGTCCAGAGGGCGCTGGGATTCGCGGTCCTCGTGGCCCAACGCCTCGGCGCTCACCTCGACGACCCGCAGGCGCAGCTTCCGGCCGAAACCTAATCAAGCGTCCGGCGGATGCGGTGAGCGAATTTCGCGGCAGGTCCCCTGGTTAATTGAGGGCGACCGCAAAGCGGTTTGGCGAGCCGTGGACGGCTGGAATCTCCTCCTGTCCCTTCGTGCGGACTGAAATGATGTGAACCGCCCGGCCGCCACCCGCGGTCGGATCTGCGGGTCCGTCTTCAGCTCAGAGCGTTGCCGCCGAGTTTCATGAGCGCGGGGCGTCATGGACGGCAAACTGCGAAGGCTCATCACCGACATCCTGCACTCCGGAGCGGCCGCCCTCGAAACCGTCGTAACGCGGCTTCACGCGGTCGACGACCGCCTCACCGCCGCCGAGCGGAAAATCGAAACCATCGCCGAGGGCACCAACAGGACCACTGAAACCCTCGATGAAGCCCAAAGCGTGATCCACGCCCTCGACCACAGCGACCAGTCGATTCACGCCGCACACGCGCAATTCGTGGCCTTCGAAGGCCTCATGAGCGAGATCGCGCGGCGGGTTCAAGTCTTGTCGGAGATCGCGGACCAGTCGAACATCCTCGCCGTCAACGCCACTTTGGAGGCCGCGCGCGCCGGCGAGCGGGGCAAAGGGTTCCAGGTCGTCGCCGACGCGATGCGAGCGCTCGCCCGGCAGTCCGCCACCGCATCTCTCGAGATCGGCGACCTCCTCGATGACGGAACCCACCGCATCACTCAATATCGGACGGAAGCAGAGGAGGCGTCCCGCAAGTCGTCCGAAGCCATGGTGACGGCGAGGAGGTCCTTCTCTCACCTGCGCGAAAACGCGCTCCACATCCAACGAGAGGCCGGGGAAGCAGTGGACCTCTTCCGGGAGCAGCTCGGTAGCCTGCAGCGACTGCTCACCGAAACGAAGACCCGCGCTGAAGACCACAGCGGCGCAAGCAGCGAAATCCTGGACGCGATCGCGGACACCGCCATCCAGCACGTCGACCCCGCCGAGGCCCTGACCCTTATCGAGCGGGCGCAGGTCGTCGACGTGCGCACGCCCGAAGAGTTTCGAACCGACATTGGTCGAATTCGTCGCGCCATCAACGTCCCGATCGGCGAAGACCTCCCGGACGGCCTGCGAAGACTGGGGCGTTCGAAGCCGATCCTGTTCGTGTGTCGGCGCGGGGGTCGGTCCGCCCGCGCGGCGCGGATCGCGCTCGAGTTAGGGTTCGAGCAGGTCTGGAACCTCAAGCTCGGTATGGAAGGCTGGCAGGCCGCACGGCTGCCGATGGATGAACCCTAGATGAGCTCGGCGCGAATAACGCGCCACTGCGTCGATTCACGCCCGCTCCTCCAGTGTACAGCTTTTGACGCTCCGCAGGCTCCGCTTGCGTACTCCGCGCCGGGTTCCGACCTGCGTCGGAACTTCCGCCGCCCAGTCCTAGTCACCTGTCTCAGGAGTTCTTCGCAGAAGAACGCGGGAGACAGGGGAGCTAGAGCGGAGCCTGCGGAGCGATTTAAGGCCGT
>JANQQN010000365.1 GCA_028289325.1 Myxococcota bacterium
GCCAGTCTCAAAGAGGAAATCGCGACATCTCCAGTGGTGTTGGTCAGTGTCGCGTCCGTTTGGGAGGCAGCGATCAAGGTCGCCCTGGGACGACTTCAGCTTCCCGAACCGCTCAGCTTGGGCATTCGAAGTAGCGGCTTTGACGATCTGCCCATCACGAGCCCGCATGCAGAACAAGCGGCAGGCCTTCCTCCGCACCACGCGGATCCATTCGACCGCCTGATCATCGCGCAGGCGCAGATCGAAGGTCTGGAGCTCGTCACCCGCGACCGTGCCATGGCTCGATACGACGTAAAGGTACGAACGATCTAACGGTCGTTCTCTATGCCCCCGTACCTCTGGATTTCGAGCTCCCCTCATCTCGGGAAGCTGATGTCAGTCACATGGGCGATGAAGAAGGGAAAGTAGGCGTCCGTCTCGAAGTCATTCCCAGCTTCCACCTTCGTGGGAAGCCGGAATCCATCGAAGTCGCGGAACTCCGAGAGATAGCCGCCAAAAGGCTGAAGCCGATGCTGCTTTTCAGGGTTCGCATCGCTCCACCTCAGAAATCTGACCTGTATCAGACGACCGTCCTCGGCGACGGTAATATCAACTGTCTGTTCCAGGCCGTCGTGGCGCATAGTCATCCGAGAGATACTATCTGACACCGGCTCCCAGACTACATTTGGACCCGGCAGGACTGCAGCGGGCGTCCAGAAAATCGCCTCGGCCACGTAGCGCCCGAAAGCCGAGCGCGTATGGTTCGCGTCGCCGCCGAACCGGGCCACGGGGGCGAGACCCGCGAGCCAGAACCGCGTCCACGTCCCGCTGTCGGAGCCGCTCATGCGCATCGCGCCCGAGCCTCCGGACATGGCCCAGACGAAACCATATGGCGCGGCAAGCACCTGCGTGGCACGCATGGGCACGTAGCGGGGGTTGGCCTTGTCACCCATGCCGAATTGACCCTCCATCTCCAGACGGGCGACCGTGTACAGAGGCGTGCCCTCCGCGATGGCGAAAGTGAAGTAGCGGCGCGCAGGCTCAGGTAGGTCAGCGACCATGTTTCCGAAGAACCGCGGCGGGTTGACGCGTTGAAACCCACTGAGGCGGTCCATCTCAATCCGGTCGGCCCGGTGATCAAGCTGCCGCCACACCAAGAGACCGGTGAGCCCAGTGCCAACGATGACCAGGCTCCAGAGAAGGACGATACGCATCTCTTACCTTTGCAAACGCGATCCGCGGCACTACGGCATCGCCGCCGCCCAGTCCGGGGATAGCATAATCCATCTAACCGCAGGCCAGGCGCGAGGACGGAACGGCACAGCGGCGTGCCCGGGCATGCCATCGATCTCATCGTGCAATTGCACTGCGTAGCGATTCCAGTGGTTTATTGGTGTCGGAGGGTCTGGTTCGTTCACCCCGAGGCTCAAACCCATAGTGACATGCGGTCGTGCAGCCTATGAGCCGTCTCCAGTACGACCACCAGATTCGCGACGCGGTCATCGAATCCGGCGACATCGGGCTCTTCGCGGACCTCGACATACTGCACGGCGAAATCGACGGCAGGCCCGGGCACGTCGCTGCGCGGTCGATAGATGGCGACCGTGGAACTGCGGCGCGCTCGCTTCAGGACTCTTTGGATAGCTGCGCGCGAAGGCGTCGAAGCTCGGCTTCTGCCGCATCAGCGCGGGCCGTCTCGGCTTTTCGCGTCTCCGTTTCGGCTTTTCGCGCCTTCGCTTCGGCTACTGCACGTTCCTCTGCCGCTTCGCCTCGGGTCGGCCACATCCGAGTCCCGTCAGCGTCGTCGGCGATCCGCAGTTGCTTGCCGTCGTTGGTGGTCACGACCCAGGCGTCGAGAACGGGACTGTGCGCGGGTGTATCGCCGGCGTGGATTCGTTGCATAGGTCCGCCGGTGTCGGGGCGGCGCCAGATCTGCAGGACAAAAGGTCCGCCGAGTTCATCGAGGGGGGGCCCGTGCAGGTCGGGATCGAAGATCCAGAGCTCCTCAGCCCCCAGTCGCGATAGCCGCGCTGGACCCTCTTTGTAATCCTTCTCTGGGTTGGTCTTGCTGACCACCTCGACCGCCAGCTTGGGCGGCGGATGGTCGGGCAGCCAGACGCGGAGTGACTCGATGGCCATCGTTTCGCCGCCGGGCGGGGCCGGCTCGACGAGAATGACGTCGGGATTCACGCCCACCCGCTCGTCTTCCGGTTCCCACCGGCACGGCAGATTGGTGGTGACCAGGGCGTTGCGGTCTCGGAACCGATGGTCCAACACCAGCAGGAGCAGCTGAATGATCGAGGCATGAAGCTGGGTGTCAGGCATGTCCTCGAGGTCCATGAGCCAGCGCGCATCCGTGGTGCCGTTCCGCAGCTGGATGTTCGGTGCGCTCGTCATGGCAACTGATAGCGTACACCATGTGGGCAGCGGATCGGACGGGAACCGTCGTTGCCACCCCGCGGTCCCGTAGCACGCGGATCCGCGGCGCATCCTCGGTCCAACCGACGCTGACCGCCCCGACGGTGCGGGAACATCGTGTGCGGCGCGCCGTGCAGGGTTCGAGTCTACAGCAATGGTGGGGCGTGAGCACCGGCACAGCTCGAAGGCGCGGACGGCATGCCTCCGCCCTGCACCCGAGGCTTGACCGAGCCCGGCCGCCAGAGCTGGTCGGCCGCTCGCTTACGCGAGGGCCGAGTCCAAGGCGGCGACCGCGGCGCCTTCCAAGGTCGGGGTGACGTGCGCATAGGTGGCGATCGTGGTCGCCGCGTCGGCGTGGCCAGTCGAAGCTGCACGACCTTGATCGGCGTGTCGGCTTCCAAGAGCAACACGGCGTGGGAATGGCGGATCTCATGCAACGTTCTGGATGGAACGCCAGCCGCGAGGATCACCGTCGGCAGTAGACGCTTCCTGACGTTGTTCTGGTCGTACGGTGCGCCGTTGCGTGCGTCGAAGATGAAGCCGTCGGACTGAGCGCCCCGCCGTTCGCGTTCGGCGTTGATGAGCTTCCCGAGTTTTGCCGGTACCGCCAACGTGCGACGGCTCGTCGCCGACTTCATCGGCTCGACCTGCCGCGCCTTGCTCCACGTCCTCGAAAACGTCAGACGGTCGCCTCGGAGATCTCGAAACTGCAGCCCCAGAGCCTCGCTGATTCGGCATCCTGTCGCCGCGAGGACCTCGAAGACCAGCGCCTGCGTGGGCTTTAGCTCGGCATGGGCCGCCTCGAGCACCGCTGGAACTCCTCGGCCGTCCAGTATCGCAGGGCGTCCGACGCTTTGACCCGAGCTCGTCGACTCCCCCCAGGTGGCCGCAGATCCGCCATAGGGTCGGCAGGAATCCACTTCTCGGCGACGGAGAACTTCGTCACCTGACGAAGCGCAATATGGGTTGCTTGAAGGGTCGACAAGGTCACGTCGGCCGCTCGCATGTCCTCGTAAAGCGTTTGCAGATGCTCGGTGGTTAGCCGCAGAAGCGGAATGTGACCCCGAGCGGGCACGACGTGCGTCCGTAATAGCGACTGGTACTGCGCCGCCGTTACCCGCCGCACTCGGTCCGTGGCGTAAGCCAGATAGGCGTCGACCGCTTCAGCCAACGTTCGGTCCGGCGTTTGGACCGTCGCGTCGGGCCGCACGGCCAACGAGGCCCGCCCATCGTCGGTCAGCATCCAGCGGCGGCCCGCCGTGCGCGCGGCGCGCTCGCTCTTGGCGAATACTGATCTACGCTTGCCATCAAGACGGGCAGGGGAGCGCCACTCCCACCGACCGTCCTTCCGTTGCCGCACTGACCCCAGGCCGTAAGCCACAGTCACTGAGGTCAGAAACTCGGGGTCAGGGTCAACGGCTGTCTGCTAAGTGCTTAAAATGATTGTCGGGGTGAAAGGATTTGAACCTTCGACCTCTTGATCCCGAACCAAGCGCTCTGACCAAGCTGAGCTACACCCCGAGGCCTTTGTTGGCGCCGCTTCTAAGCGCCGCGACCGCTTGCCCGTAGTCTTCGGAGCCGAAGACGAATGAGCCGGCGACCAGGAGGTTGGCACCTGCGGCGACAACCTCCGAAGCGGTGGCCGGGTTTATGCCTCCATCGACCTCGATGTCAACGTCTTTCGTGGAGCGACCGGCACGAAGGAGGTTGTCCCGGATGCGGGCGATCTTCGGACACACCTGGCGGATGAACGACTGGCCGCCGAATCCCGGGTTCACGCTCATGATCAGCACCAGATCGAGGTCTTCGAGGACGTAGTCGAGGGCGGTTTCCGATGTGGCGGGGTTCAGGGAGACGCCGGCTCGTTTGCCGAGGGCCTTGATCTGCTGCAGAGCGCGGTGGAGGTGGGTCGTCGCTTCGGCGTGGACGGTGATGTGATCGGCCCCCGCTTCGGCGAAGGCGGGGATGTATTTTTCCGGCTCCACGATCATCAGGTGAACGTCCAGCGGGAGCTTCGTCACCGGTCGGAGCGCTTTGACCACCACCGGGCCGATCGTCAGATTCGGGACATAGCGCCCGTCCATGACGTCGACGTGGACGACGTCGGCGCCGGCGGCCTCGATGGCCTTCACTTCTTCGGCCAGCCGGCCGAAATCGGCGGACAGGATCGAGGGCGCGATGCGGACCGCGGGTCGTTCGGACATGCGAGAACGCTAACACGGTCGTCCCGGCTTTCGGTTGACCCATCGGCGCGCGTTGTCTTGAGTCGACCGACGTGTCGGCGCGCGATGTTGCTTTGGAGGTCTTGCGGCGGGTCTCCACCCAACGGGCTTTCGCGTCGTCGGCCCTTCGCGCCGTCCTGCAGGAGCAACGAGCGCCCCTCCTGGCGATGGATCGCGGTCTGGCCACCGAGCTCGTGTATGGGGTCCTCCGGCGCCGTGGCCTTCTCGATCGGGCCCTGCGGAAGATCTCCGGGCGACGTCTCAAGGATATCGATCCCAAGCTGCACGACGTGCTCCGCCTGGGGGCGTATCAGCTGATGTACCTCGATCGCGTGCCGGATCACGCGGCGGTGGATGCCGCGGTGACCCAAGCCAAGCGGCGGCGGGGTCCGCGAGGAGGCGGGCTGGTCAACGCCGTCCTGCGTAAGCTCGCGCAATCCCCGCCCGACGATCGTGTCCCGCCGCCGCCGCCGATCGAGCGGGATCCCGTCGCCCACGTCGCCGCCGCCGGCGGCCTCCCCGAGCCTCTCGCCCGTCGACTGGTCCGTGACCTCGGGCCCGAAGAGGCCCGGGCCTTCGCCGTCGCGTCGCTCGCGCCGGCGCCCCTGTGCCTGCGGGTCAACCAGCGGCGAGCGTCGGTAGCCTCGGTGGCGGAAGAGGTCCGCGGAACGCCAGGGACCGTACCGTGGTCCGTGGTGCTCCCGAGCGGCGGGGCCCTCCCCGCCGAGCTCCCGGTGGTGCGCGAGGGGCGGGCGACGCCTCAGGACGAAGCGGCGATGCGAGTAGTATCGTTGCTCGATCCGCAGCCGGGCGAATCGGTTCTCGACGTATGCGCCGCGCCGGGGGGCAAGACGACCTACGCCGCGGAGCTGATGGGCGACGAGGGGCGGGTGGTCGCCCATGATCGGCTGCCGGCGCGACTGGCGAGGGTCGAACAGAGCGCGGCTCGGCTCGGCCTGACGTCGGTGCACCTCGCCGAGGTTCTGCCCCCCGACGACGAGCGCTTCGATCGGGTGTTGATCGACGCGCCGTGCTCGGGCCTGGGAACGCTTCGGCGCCACCCCGAAATCCGCTGGCGGCTCACGGACGACGATATCGCCGCCCTCACGAAGACCCAGGCTGAGGTCCTGGCCGCCGGCGCGCGCCGGGTCCGGCCCGGCGGAACGCTGGTGTACGCGGTGTGCACCGTGACCCGCGCCGAAGGCCTGGATCAGGTGGAGCGGCTGGGCGCCGAGTTCGCGGTGGAGCAAGTGCTGCGCACCGGGCCTCACCAACCGGGGGCACCCGACGGGTTCTTCGCGGCCAAGCTCCGTCGAGCGGAATCGTAGCCACCGCCCGCGGCCGGATGCCGTTCGGTGCGACGAACGATTTCAGGGCTCCCTAACCCACATCCTGCGCTCGCGATGACCGATACATCGGCGTGTTCAGCTACAAACAGCTCGACGCCTACCGGGGGGCGATCGAGCTCCTCGCTTTGGCCACGGAGCTCAACGCCGAGCTCCCCGACGGTTTCGCGGGCCTGTCGGATCAGCTTACCCGCGCGTCGCTGTCGGTTCCGCTCAATATCGCGGAAGGGGTCGGTCGGCTCACGCTTGCCGACAAACGGCGCGACTATCTGCGCGCTCGGGGATCGGCGATTGCGTGCGGCGCGATCATCGATGCGCTCATCGTGCTGAGGGTGGTGGACGACGACAAAGCCCAGCGCGGTGAGCAACTCGTCGTTCAACTGGTGGGCATGCTGTCTCAGCTCACTCAGCGCCCGTAGCGGGCGAGCTCCGACCTCGCTGGGGGCCGCTTCAGTCGGGCGCGGTCGTCGGGTCGAGGGCTTCGGCTAGCCGGTCCCCGCTCCCCCGGCCGATCTCCCACCCGAGCCCCGCGAGGACGGGGATCTCTTGCGGCAGCGCCCACCGGCCGCCGAAGAGCTCGGCGAATCGCCGCGTCAAGCTCTTTACCCGCTCCACCCGCACCGTGCGGTCGCTGAACCGCCCTTCCCACAGCACCTGGGACGACGACGCGGACACCGCCTGGACCTCGGCTTTGCGGAGCACGATCGCCCGTCGGGCGCTGATCAGGAGCCACAGCGACGCACCGCGACCGAGCTCTCGCTGATAGCTTCGCAGCGCCTTCTTGTCGTCTTGGCCGGCGTCGGCAGGGATCACCAGCCGTTTCACCTCCTCCGCGAAGCCCCACTGCTCGTCGTCTTCGAGGCCGACGAGGGCCGCGTACGCCGCGCCCGGTGGAAGCTTCTTGAGCGGCGACAGTGATTCGAGCTGACGGCTCAGGGCGTCGGCGTAGCCGGCGCCGAGGCGGGTTCGAAGCTTGGCCGCGTCGAGCCGGAATCGCCGCCCGACCTCCTCCAGGTAATCGAAGTCGGGCGAAGGACCCCACGGGCGAAGGTCGCTCATCAGCGACAGGAGATCCTCGACGAACGCCTGGCGCCGAGGCTCGGTCAGGTCGAAGCGAGGCAGCGGTGCGCCGGCGGGCCCAGGCTCGGCGAGGACCGACGCGACCAGCGCCGCGCGCGCGCTTTCCTCCATCTCCTGCAGCGCGCGCGCCTGCAGGAGCGCGCTTCGCAGGGGAACGACCTCCGTCCCTCTACCGAGGCCCCACGACGCGAGCGACGTCGCGATGCTCTGCAGCTGGGCCTGGTCGTGCACCGTTCCTCCGCCGATTTCCAGCCGGGAGCGATGTCCGAGCCGGGCCTCCAGCCCCGCTTTCCAGCGGGCGAGGTCCGCCGCCTCCATGGCCGACGGTTGCGCCTCGAACAGGGCCTCGATCCGCTCCAAGACCTCGGTGCGGTCGGCGATGGGAAGCCAGTCGGTCTTGACGGGGTCGAAGGTCGGCGCGACCAGCCCCCGCAGGAGCGCCCGGCGGTCGACCTCGTCGCGAAGATCGAGCTCGTCGAGAAGGCGGACCACGGCCGACAACATGGCCCGCGACTGCGACGCTTGGCGGGCGAGGTGCACCGCCTCCGCGCCCAACACCCAGGCCTTGGTCCGACGGCCGTAGCCGCCGCCGTACACGTTGGCGGCCTCCTGCGCGACGGCGGTGAGGAATTCTCGGACCAGATTCTTGAAGTATCGCTCCAACACCTCGACGGAGATGTGAAAGCCCGCTTTCTTGACCAGCTCGTAGAGGATGACGCTCAGGCCCAGGGTCGCCGGGTTCGCGCCGGCGAGGACGCGAACCAGCCGATACATCCACGGCACGTAGTTCATCAGCGGCTTGGCGTAATCGAGCAGCCCCTGTCCGGAGCGATAGGTCTCGGTCCACTTGACGATGTCCGCCATCTTTCGTGACGACGGCGCGCCGGGGAGCTGCTCGAGCCGCAGGCTCACCCGAAGGGCGGCTCGGTGGACGGCGAGCGCGAGCTGGCGGACGTCGGTCTCGAGCCAGGCCTTGTCGCCGCCCGGCTGGTAGATGGCGGCCACGTCTCGCACCAGCGCGCCCACGTCCTGCCAGAACAGCGGACTCTCGAATCGATCATTTCGGACGTACTTACCTTCCCGGAGCGCTTCGAACACCCGGTCCGTACTGGCGTCGATCAGGCGGTCCACGTCTTCATCGCGGCGCAGGAGGTCGGGTTCGATGGGTTTTGGGTCGGGCGGGGCCGGCCACCATGCCGCTGCCGCCGCTCGGTCGACGAGAGAGGACTCCAGCCCTTCGAGTCGACGCTGCTCCTCCGATCGACGCACGGCCCACGCGGCCTGCTCTTCTTCGAGCCGGAGTTTGTCGGCCTCGATCGCCGACCTCAGACGCCACTCGCGCTCGGCGACGGCCCGGCTGCGGCGGGCGGTGATGACCGCCGCCGCCCCCGCCGGCAGCATCGCCGCCCACAGGACCCCGGTCGTCAGTGACTCGGCGATCAGGAACCACGAGCCGACGCCGAGGGCCAGGACCGACACGGCGATGAGGAGGACCGGGGCGTAGGTGCCGATGATGCCCCGGGGACGGAGTTCAGGCTGCACTCGGTTCTGCTACCCAAACTCGCCGCGCGAAGGAATGGCCGGGGCGCGGACAGCTACCGCTCATCGGTTCAGGATCAAGACGAGGCTTGCGGCGCGTCGCCGAGAACATCGGGTTCTTCCGCGGAGTCCAGCGCCTCGAGCTCATCCGGGCTGAAGAATCTCCCCAGCATCATGCGCAGCGGGACCAGCAGGGCGATGAACAGCGGAAACAGCAGGGCGGCCGCGCTGGCCTTCACGACCCACAGGACCGTCAGCCCGATCAGCTGGATGCCCGTGAAGACGTGGATGCGCCCAATTCGAACCCGGCGGACGTAGTGGGTCTTCGGATAGTGGGCGGGTTCCATCGCCAAGAGCTTCACCCGCTCCCACAGCTGGTTGCCGCCCAGGCTATTGATGCCCATGTAGAGGAACAGGCCGAGCAGTACTGCGGTCGGGATGTGGATGCCGTGTTGCGCAGCCCACGGGAACGCGAACAGCGATACGCCGGTAAACACCCCGACCAGAACGCCGGTCACTCGGTTCTCGCAGACGTACACCACGGTGTCGACGATCCGACCGGACCGGGTGACCGATTCCTCGTGGGTCGACAGGGCGTGGACGTGGTTGAGAGAGCGGACGGTGGCGGCCACGAGCCATGGCAGGCCCAGCAGCGAACACACCGCGACCAAGACCGCGATGACCATCAGGTCGAGGTGGTACCCGGCGCCTTTCTTCAGCTGATTTTCGGGCCGATTGACGAGACTTCGAATTCGCGGGAACGTTGGAAGTACTGCTCGATGGCGCGCCGCAGCCCGGGTTCATCGGGTGCGAGATGGGCATCGGCGACGAACACGCCGTCGCTCATCATTCGCGCGATGGACATCAGGAATTCGAGATGAAGCTCGTGGTCGTCTCCCGTCAGAAGGAGAGCGACGAATCGAACCGGTCGGCCGTCGGGGGCGCCGAGGTTGAGCGATGTCTCCAGTCGCCCGAAGACCACCCGCGAGCCCTTGAGGCCGGACACCCGGGCGTGAGGCACGGCCAGCCCTTGACCCAGGGCGGTGGAGGACTCTCGCTCTCGGGACTGTACGACGCGAACGGTTTCGTCGCGGCGTTCGGCTGGAAGCTGATCCTCCGCCACCAGGCGATCGACGAGGATCTGGATGACCGTATCGATGTCGTCGGCCGGAAGGTCGACGATCACCTGCGCTTGCTCGAGGTGTCGAGCGACGAATTCGGTATGTTCCGATGCGCTCGACGACGTTTCGCTCATGCGCGAGCCTAGATGGCCCCAGACCGTAGGCTAGCGCAAGGCCGAGCCGGCGGCGGGCGTCGAAGAGGGGCAGAAATGTCCGACCGTCAACCCTTCTTGACCGCGTCGATGCCCCGCTGCACGGCGGGCCGCGCCATGAATCGTTGGACCCAAGCGTTGACGTTTTTGTAGCTGTCGTATTCGAGGAACGGCTTCGCCTCGTAGAAGTCCAGCGCCTCCATCCACGGCACGGTGGCGATATCTGCGATCGACATATCGCCGACCAAATACTCTCGATCCGCGAGTCGACGGTCGAGAATACCGAGCAGACGTCGGGCCTCCTTGCCGTAGCGATCTTGGCCGTATTCATCGGTCTTGCCGCGGGCAAACTTATAGAAGTGGCCGAACTGACCGAACATCGGCCCCACGTGCCCCACCTGAAAGAACAGCCACTGCAGGGTCTCGTTCTCGGTGCGCGGATCGCTCGACAGCAGTCGACCGGACTTCCTCGCGAGGTAGATGAGGATCGCGCCTGACTCCATGATCGCCAGCGGCGCCCCGCCCGGACCATCCGGATCGACGAGGGTTGGAATCTTGGAGTTGGGATTGATCTTCACGAACTCGGGATCGTGTTGGTCGCCGGCCATGATGTCGACCTTGTGCAGCTCGTAGGGGAGCGCCATCTCCTCGAGGGCGATGGAGGCCTTGAGGCCGTTCGGCGTACCGAGGGTGTAGAGTTGCAGCCGATCGGGGTGTTGGACCGGCCAGCGGCTGGGCAGGATGGACGTGCTCATCTCCGACCTAACCCGGACAGCGGTCCGTTTATTCGGACGGAGGCGCAATGTTCTCCCGGGCCGCGTCGCAGGGATCGGTCTCATCCGTGGCCGTCAGGTCAGGGGCTAGGGGGCGCGTTCAGGTCGGCGCTGAGGTCTAGGAATCGCTCGTCTTGGTGAAATCGCGACGTGTAGCTGACGTCGAGATAGGTGCGGGTGCCGATCAGGAGAAAATAGTACGGAAGGGTCAGCTCCCAGGGGTGGCAGGAGAGCACGGTCGGGATGCCTCCGATGGACACCGGCTTGCGCCCCACCGGGAGGCTGCTGATCAGAACGTCGATCTGGCGTCGATAGTACGATACGAGCTTGGCGAACGCGCGATCCGGCATGCCGCGCAGGGCGTAGGACTGGGCGGCGGCCGTGCCCCAGTTGCGCATCGGGTTGCTCGTCTGCTTCTTGAGCTGCTCAAAAATGGTGGGGACGTCGCCGCGCTTAACGCTGCACAGAAAGACGCCGTACTTGTTTCGGCCTTTCAGGAACGGAAAGTAGGCGGTGAGGCCGACGTTGAGCCGGTCTCGGTCGGCGTGGCGCCGAAAGATTTGCGACACCACCAGCGCGCTGACCATGAGGTTGAACGACCCCCGCATCTTTCGCTTGAAGGCGCGCAGGGGGCGGGTGTCCCACGTCGTGAGGCCGCGGGTCAGCGGGACGTCGGGCATGTTCTTTCGCAGCCGTCCGCGCCACACCAGCCGCCGGGCCGTGGAGGGCAGGGCCATCAGCTCGGGCAGGAACGGCGGCGGCGGGGGCACCGTTTTGTACGGAATCAGCGGCGGATTGGGGTCGAAGAGCTGGCGCAGCGCATTCCACATTCCCACCCCGTCCGTCTGCATGTGGTTCCACACCAACCGAACCCGCCCCGGGTGGTCCAGATCGAAGTACAACCCGTGGCGCGGGCGCAGGAGCTCTTGCACGGTGATGGACGGCCGATCGAAGAACTCCAGCTTGTCGCTGGTGAGGTCGGCTTCCTCGAGGAACAGGCGGGCTTCGTGGCTGCTATCGACGTGGCGCTCGAGCCGCAGCAGAAACTCGGCCTTGAGCTCGTCGAATCGCTCGACCGGGGTGTGGATGGCGAGGTCCATGTTGGACGCTTCCCACTCGTCTTTTCCGTACAGCGCCATGTAGCGGTCTTCGGTTCCTTCCAGGCGATGGCGAAGATAGCTACGGGCGGCCAGAAGGCCGCCTCCGGAGAGCATGGCGATCGAGGGCAACAGCAATGGATCCGGCATCGGTTGCTCCGCGGCCCCGGGCTCGCGGCGCCGTATTGTTAACATGCCTTTCGAGCTGGCCAACCCCTCGGGGGCCCGCGATATTGCGCACCGTCGCGCTCGGAACGCTCGGTGGATTCAAGCGGTTGGGGGATGGTAGGGTTTATTTCCTGCCGCGTCCGAGACCGGCCCGGATCCGCGTCTTCGGGCCCGGCCTTCGTCGTCGGTCGGCGGCCGAAGATGGCCTCCGGCGAACCGGCCGCTCCATCGTTCAAAGCTCGAGGTGAGCCCCGTTCTTCGCTTGATTGGAGCGCGCGGTGTCCCGGCTTCGACAAGCGCCGTTGTCCGGCGCGTCGCGATCACGTCGACCCCGCGTAAATCTGTTGAGCGCCACGCGCAGCTGTCTTAAGGACCGAACAGTCATATGCGCCGACCGAGCTGCATTTTACCGACGCCACGTGCGCGACTGGTTCGCGGGATGATGAACCTGAGCTGCCTGCTCGTCCTGAGTGGCGCCGGCCTCGCCTGTAGCGAGGGCCCCGTCGGGCCGGCGGGATTGCCCGGCGAGACGGGAACGCCGGGCCCCACGGGCCCCACGGGCCCTCTGGCCCCCGGTGGCCGCAGCACGCTGTTTCTGACCGAGGTCGGTCGATTCGGCCCTAACGGGGCCTTCGACGAGAGCGCGGCGGAGATCACCGCCTTCGATCGGGATACGCAGCAGGTCTTCGTGGTCAACGGCGACACGGACACCATCGTCGTGTTCAACGTGTTGGATCCCACCCCGCAAACCGAAACCGCGACCATCGTCCCGACGTCGGTCCTCGGCGGCTCGCCGACCAGCGTCGCGGTCGGTAACGGGGTGGTTGCGGTCGCGGTGGAGCGCCCCGGTGAAGATGGTTTGGTCGCGTTTTTGAACGCGGCGGTGCCCACCGCGACTATCAGCGTGGTTCCCGTGGGCGCTTTGCCGGACATGGTCACCTTTACCCCCGACGGTTCAAGGGTTCTGGTCGCCAACGAGGGTGAGCCGTTTCTCGCCGACGACAACGGCGTGCGGTCGGTGGTCAATCCCGTGGGCTCCATCTCGATCATCGAAGGCGCTGGGGGGGACTTCCGCGGTCTGACCGCCGCCGACGTGATCGAGGTCGGATTCGAAGACTTCAACGTCGGCGGTGCTCGCGAAGATGAATTTCCGCCGGGAATCCGGAATATCTTCCCTGGCGCGACTCGAGCCCAGGAACTCGAGCCGGAGTCCATCGCGGTCTCGGATGACGGGTCGACGGCTTACGTAACCCTCCAGGAGCACAACGCCCTCGCGATTATCCAGATCATCGACGACGACGACGACGGCGGCACTACGGCGACGGTGACCGCGATCCTCGATCTCGGGGAGAAGAACTTCTTGATCCCCGGCAACGAGTTCGACGCCAGCGACCAGGACTTCGGCGTCAATCTCCGCACCTGGCCGGTCTTCGGGCTGTATCAGCCGGACGCCATCGATGCGTATACCGCCGCCAACGGCCGGACTTATCTGGTGACCGCCAACGAGGGCGACGCCGTCGACTATACCTTCGACACCGGCACCGCGACGGTGGCCATCGTGGAAGAAAGCCGGCTTGAAGACCTCACCCTCGACCCAGCGGTGTTCCCCAACGCGGCCGAGCTTCAGGCGCCGGAGAACCTGGGTCGCCTGCTGGTCCCGAACACTGCCGTCGACGGCGACGGTGACGAACTGGTGGACCGGATCGTCGCCTTCGGGGGTCGTTCGTTCAGCATTTGGGACGGAGAAACCGGCGCCTTGGTCTTCGACTCCGGCAACGACTTCGAGCGCATCACCGCCGTCCGCCTGGGCGCCGACTTCAACGCCGACAACGACGAAAACGGCGGTGACGCCCGTAGCGATGCGAAAGGCCCCGAACCGGAAGGGATCGTCGTAGGGCAGATCGGCGACCGCTCGTATGCGTTCATCGGCCTCGAGCGGGTGGGGGGGATCATGGTCTACGACGTGACCCAGCCCGAGAGCCCGGATTTCGTCCAGTATGTCAACAACCGCGACTTTTCGGCGTCGCAAGCGGATCTCGAGGCGGGATTGGCAGGAGATCTGGGGCCGGAGGGCCTGACCTTCGTCTCCTCTGGAGACAGCGCATCGGGGCTACCGCTCCTGCTCGTGGGCAACGAAGTCTCGGGGACGACGACGCTCTACGAGATCACGGTCGTCGACTGATCCGTCGGTCGATCAGGCGTCACGACTCGTCGAACGGGTCTTCTTCCTCGAAGCGGGAAAAGTACAGATAGAGGCCCTGGTTCGCGTTGAGATTGGCGTGCCAACCGTCGCGGACGCCAGCTTTATCGAAGCGAAACAACCACTGGGCGTCGGTCGGCGCGATGTTCGTGCAGCCGTGGCTGCGCACTTCGCCAAACTGGTTGTGCCAGTATGCGCCGTGTATGGCGTAGGCCCCGTGGTAATACAGGACCCAGGGGATCTCTTCGACCCGATATCGTCCTGCCTTCTCGTCGGGCCCCCTCATGGTCTTGGTCACGTACTTTCGCTGGGTTCGGTATAGACCGGTGGGTGTGTCTCGACCTTCGATGCCCGACGACACCAGGCTCGCGTAGCGCGGGACATCGCCCTCGTAGGCGACGAATGTCTGCTCATCGAGGTCGACATGGACCCATCGGGCGTCGCTAGGGACACCGTCGGGGCGAGTGATGACCTCCGCCACGCGGACGTATTGGGCGGGATAGAGTCGATCCCCTCGCCCGCGGACGTACTCTTGTGTGCCGATCATCGTCCGGCCTCGGGGCTTGAAGCGGCTGTGTTTTTCGGCGCGGCCGCAGTAGACGAGCTGCGTATCTTCCTGACAGCGGCGGGTGACGCCCTCCTCGGGCCCGACGATGAACGCGATGGGAAGCTTGGTGTGGGCGCTCAACTTGACGCCGCGCAGTTTGCTCGGTGCGACGGGTCTGGTCTTCGAGAGCTTGACATGCTCGCCGTACACCGTGCGGAGCCAGCCCTCGCCGTTCAGTCGAAACGACCTATCTTTGGCGAGGAAGAAGGCCTTGGTCTGGCGCTCGACCTCGTACTTGGGGCTGGCGACCGGCCGGGTGTACCGGGGCACGCCGGCCGCGGTGACCTTCACATAATCGAAAGGCATCGCGTACCGAAGATCGATCGTCCGCTGACGGGGCTTCAGGCGAGACGGCCGGCCTCCGACGGTGATGCCGTCGCCCGTGCAGAGGTAGCCGCCCGGCGTCTCTAGCCACTTGCCGCGTTGGCCTTCGAACACGCAGGGCCGGCGCACGCCGGCGCTGCGGACGGGAACCCGGCTGCCCCGACGGATCTGACCGATGACCTGCCCCCCGGGATCGAAGCTGTCGTAAACCGCGACTTCGAGCTGGGTGGCCAGGCCCCAAGTCTTGTAGCCCCGGGGTAGACGACTTCCGTTCGCCGTTTGTCCGACGGTCACGGAGCCGAGAGAGGGGCCCACGAAGGCGAGCGAGCCGATGCTCACCGCCACTGCCAGCGCGCGCATCACGTGACTCACCTAGTCCGGTACCATTCGATCTTTGATTTGACTAGGAACCCAGCTCATTCAAAGTAGCGGCGTGGCGCGGCTCGACGCTCCGGCATCACGCCGTCGACGCTGCCGTTCGATGCGCTCGACGGTTCCCGTCGCGGTAACGCAAGGGTTGCTTCGGTGCCGGTGTCAAAATCGCGCGTGCACGACAGGATGCATCCTGCTTTGTCCCTATGGAGTCTCAACCTGATGTCCTTCGGGTATTCCGTAGGTCTTGGCGCGCGGCGAGATCTGTCCGGGCCCGCGTTCATCGGAGGCTACGAACCGGGTTCGCGCGGGCATAACGCCCGTGGATCGCGTCCTCGGTCGCCTGTCGAGGTCGCGGCGTGAGCTCTGCCTCCTTCGCTGTGGGCGCCCTCCGACGGGCCGGCGCGGCCTTCGAACGAGGCAAGAATGCTTTCGCGGACGCCGAGCGGGTGTGTCGATTCTTGACCGGGCGCCTCGAGTTTCGTCCGCGTCCCAGCGATGTGTACGTCGCGACCTATCCCCGGTCGGGAACGACGTGGGTTCAATTCATCGTTTATCTGCTGACCTCCGACCGGTCGATGGGCTTCACGCATATCAGCCAGGTCGCGCCCTGGTACGAACGGTCGCTCGCGCTGGGCACGAAGCGGGCCGCGGACTTCGAGTCTTTCGCCAGCCCCCGGATCTTCAAGACCCACCTGACGCCCGAGTGGCTGCCGGCGGTGGGGCGAGCGATCTATGTCGAGCGGGACGGTCTCGACGTCGCGCTGTCGTACTATCATTTGTATCGGAGCTACCTCGGGTTCCGAGGCACGAGGGACGACTTCTTCGATCGATTCATGGACGGACGCTTGCAATATCGCTCCTGGTTCGCCCACGTGGATCGGTGGCGGGCGTTCAGTGCGGAACAAACCGATCGGGTTCTCGCGCTGAGATTCGAGCGGTTGCTTGTCGATCTTCCCGGGGCGATCGACCGGATAGCCCGATTCTTAGGGGTGGATCTTCCGGATGAGGGCTGCGAAGAGCTCGTTCGGATGGCCAGCTTCGAGTTCATGCGGACCCACCAACCGCAGTTCGACCCCCTGACCGAAACTCAGCTCGACAGCGGCCAGGTCCCCGGGGCTTTCATTCGACAGGGGCGCGCGGGCCAAGGCCACGCCGAATTCACGCCGTCTCAGAAGGAGCGATTCGAGGCGGTGCGGCGGACCTGTCGCCCGGCGGGCGCACGCGAATGGCGCATTCATGACTTTCTTCACTGACTCGCGCGGCCCCGACGAGTGGCGCCGGCGATTGGCCCGGGTCGTGGAACAAGAGCCGCTGATCTTGACCCGGCCGTCCCGACCGGCAGTGGCGAGCCTGAGAGAAGCCCCGCGAATGGTCTACCTCGGGGTAGGCCTGTGCAGTCGCCATCACCTCTCGGTCGGGCTCCCGATCGACATATTGGGCCTGATTTTACCCGCGGAGGCGATCCGTCGGGCGGTGGGCGCATCGCAGCTCCTGGTGCTGGTGGCCGACGCCCACGCGATGACCAATCACCTGCCGGCCTTGGAGATCGAGCGGCGAGCGCGCTTGACCGTCCAGGTCTTGGCCCGGATCGCGCGGCGGCTGGGGCTGTCGCGGATGGTCGTCGTCCGGGCATCGATGTTGGGTCGGGGCGGCGACTACGACCGAGTGTTGCGACCGGTGGTCGAGACGTCGCAGGGTCGACACCATCCGTACGTTCTTCGCCAGGTCGCGGACGTCGCGTACCTGACGAAACGCTTCGGCACTCTGGTCAAGGTCGGATGGTCATTGGGGCCGGAGCGCGCTCGACATCGCCACACCGACGAGGTGTCCTTCGACCGCTGGGTCACCCCTTTGTCGGGGGTCGAGGCCGCCTACGTTTACTGCTGGCCAGGGCGCGCGCTCGACGATGACCGCGGTCGCGCGCCGCCGTACATCGTTCGTGATCCCGGGCGCCGGATCTTGCTGCACGGCTCCGAAGACGTGGCTCGTAAACTCGAGCGGGCCGCGGATCACGCGTCGTTGCCCACCGTAAGGGCGGTGCGCAACCACCTGCGAAGGTTGGCCACCAGCTACGCGAGGACCGTCACCCCCATCCAAGCCCCGACGGTTGAGCTGCGGATGCAGCGCATCCTCGACCATGTGTTTCGGCCCGCGGCCTTGACCCGCGCTACGCCGGCGACGCCGGCGGCTCGGGCTCGTCGAGGTTCGGCAGCCACGGGATGATCGCCATCCCCGGCAGCGCGATCGCAAACGTGAACACGAAGTAGCCGGCGAAGCCCAACGCTTCGGCCAGGAATCCACTCAACACCCCGGACAGGGTGAACGAGACGCTCATCAATGCGGTGAGAATGGCCATGTGAGCGGCTCGATGGGCGGGGTCGCAGCAGCGCATCAGGTACACCATGAATACCGCCGTCCCCAGGCCCGCGCCGAAGCTCTCCAGCGTGATGACGCCAGCCATGAGCTCGAAACTCACCGGCTGACCGGCGTCGACCGAGGACGCCAACCACGCGTAGAGGAGGTTGAGGATGTTCTGAGCCAGTACGAACGGCCATATCCAGCCGCGGAGACCTTGCCTCGAGATGATGTAGCCGCCGCCCCACGCGCCGACAAGCGCGGCGGCCATGCCGAAGGTTCCGTTCGCGTAGCCATACTGCTTCAAAGTCATGCCGACGCTGTCAAAGAACGGGTACCGCATGGAGATCAGGTGGGACTCGCCGGCGCGAAAGGCCACCACGAACAGCAAGATTCGCTCGACGTAGGGTTGGGCCAAAAAGCTGGCGAACGCGCGTGCATAGAACGAATCGGAGGCCGTGACCCGATCGAGGAGTTGCCGCCGCATGAGCACCAACACCACCAGCACCGTGAGCAGCAGCAGCACGATCACCCCCGACCAGCCGAGCCGCTCGAGCATGGCCACCGCGCCCGGCGCCCGGCGGCGGACGGTGTCGATCGCGGCGCGACCTTCCGTGCTTCGGACCACCGCGATGAACCCGGCCAGCGTCGCGGAGATCGCCGCCGCCCGCAGCGCGGCGGCGGGGGTCAGCAGCCGCTGCATCGGCTGCCGGGATGTCTCCACGCGAGGAAGGGCGCGTTGATGGACCACGGCCAATCCGGCCATGGGGGCCATGCAGACCACGAATCCCCACGCCCAGCCGATCTCTGCGATCACCACCAGAAGCGGGCCCGCGACCAGCAGCATCGCGGCCCGATAGGCCATGGCCCGAAGTCCCACGTATCGGGACTGCTCGTGGGTATCGAGGGCCTCCAGGTAGTAGCCGTCGACGGCGATGTCGTGGGTGGCGGACAGGAAAGCGACGGCGATGAACCCCGCCGACGCCGCCGCGAGCGGGTACGGCGACCGGGTAACGAGGGCCAAAAGGCCGAGGGCGACGGCCAGGGCGATCTCGGTCGCGACCAGCCACCCCCGCTTCGTGCCGTACTCGTCGACGTACGGACCCCACAGGAACTTGAGATTCCACGGGAGATGGAAGAGCGCGGTCATCCCGACGAGCTGAAGACTCGCCTTGAGTTCCGTGAACAGCACGTTCGCGACGTAGTGGACGACCGAGTACGGCAGACCTTCGGCGAAGTAGGTCGACAGGACCCACCACCACGAGTGGCGGGCTGGGCGTGTCGTGTCCGGACTCGACGATTCACTCACTTGGTGCGCAGCCCCAAGACGTAGGCGCTCGGCGTTGCGCGGGCATCGGGCGCGCGGTCTCGGTGCGCGCAAACCCAGCGTCGCTCGTCTACCCGAGGAAACGAAGCCCACAGCAGATGGCTGCCTTCTTCGGCTTGCACCGCGCAGCCGCCGCCGATGAGGACGGAGCTGTCTACGTTGAGGCGTGCGGATGCGTGTCCGTGGTCGGTTGCTTGATCGACTCTGGTGTTGCGGACCACGCCGTAGGGAAGGATGTCGGGGACCCCGATCGCGTAGGCTTCCAGCCGGTCGGTGGAGCCGCCTTGGGTGTCGGTAGCGCCGCACTCGTAGCTACGGGTCCCCGGCCGCATCGTGGTGAGCACGTGTCCGGAAGAGGTCGACGTCTGGATGAGTCGGCAGCCCCCGCCGACGAGCAAGTATTCGGCCGGAAG
>JANQQN010000386.1 GCA_028289325.1 Myxococcota bacterium
CTCCGAACTCGGCGAGTCGGCAGCGCTCGACGGAGACGAACAGGGCGCGACTGGCCGCCGCGACGGCGAGGTTCGAGACTTCGGTGATGCCCAACCGGACCACGGCGTCGCGGACCGAGCTGATTTGCTGGCACCCTCCGTATCGCGACGAGTTCGCCACCCGCAGCATCAGCGCGGCCGTGGCCGGCTCGCGGCTGACCACCTGGATGAGCCGGTCGACGTCGACCTCGTCCCTCGGTCGCTCGATGATTTCGAAGATTTGAATGGCCAGCGCGGGAAAGCTCGGCAGCTCGTCGGGGTAGGCGCGAAAATGCTCGAACAGCCGGCTCGAGAGCTCCTGAACCTCGACTGTCTCCTCCGTCAATACCTCCCCTCGGACGCCGGCGACGTGGGCGTCCATGGCGGTCACCACCTCTGCCGTCAGATCGCTGGGCGGCGGCGGTGGCGGGTGAGCCGGGGTCGGGGACAGGTCGTCCGTCGAAAGCTGCGGCGTTCGGTCGACCAGGCGCTTGAGCCAGCTGAGCATTCCGATCCGACAAATCGTCCGCCGGTGGGCGGTATGTAGCGGCTTGACTCAGAAGGTCACGGCGAAGACCGCGGCCGCGCCGATCAAAAAAGCCAGCCCTAGCAGCCCGATGCCCCACATCATCCACGGCATTTGCGCTCGTGGTGCGGGCGGTTGGGGCTCGCGTTGCGGGTGGCGGGGCAGTTCATGGGGCTTGACGGGCTCGACGGGCACCGTCCGTCGATGCACCTCGATGGCTTTCTTCCGCCATGGACGGCCCTCGATGGGCCGAACCTCCGACGTCCGAGGGTGACGGTCCTGGACGGCGTTCTTTTCCTTGATGGCCCGAGACCTCCGCGGTCCGCCGACGGGCACCGAGACCGGAACCGAATGCACGATGGGTTTCGGCGTATCGTCGGGCATCCGGGACAGCCGGGTTGGCATCTCGTTGGCGTAGATGGCTCTCGCCTGCGGCGGCGCGTCCATCATCACGGTCATCTCGTCGTCTTGATAGGTCGTACGCGGTCGCGGGGTATCCGCGACTTCGGACGCCAGCACCGGCCGGCCGACGGGCGGCGTGTCTACGGCATCCGGCGGGCGGGTGACCTGGGTTCGGTCGTCCGCCGGGGCCACCTCCGTCCGGAGGGTGTCGTCCGGCCCATTAAGAAGTGTTCGCTCGGAACTGATGGTGCCTTCGAGCGCGTCGAGCTGATGGGTGTCGAGCTCCGCGTCGGGGACGAGGTCCTGCGGTCGTCGGGCCGCCGCCTTACGCCGGCTCTCTTTGACCGCGTTTCGAATCGCCTTCGAATCCAGCTGCATCGTCCATTCGATGGGCAGCGCCCCCCGACCGAAGACGGACAGCGCGCCCTTGTCGGACGTCGCGATGATGATCGACTGCTCGGTGCCGCCGACCATGTCGTCGAAGGTCGGGACCGGCGGCGGGCTGAAGTCGACCTTGGGATAGAGATACCGCAGATAACGAACGAGCCCCTCGCGGCTGTTATCGGGGCTGGTCAGCCGAGCGGCGAACTCGCGCATATGGCGGGCCGACTCGAATCGGTGGGCGGGATCCACTTCCACCGCCCGCATGATCAGGCGCTCGATGATGTCCGGGAGGGTGGGGATCACCGTCTTCGGCGACCGGTGCTGAGGATTCAGGACCCGTTGCCAAAGGGTGGCCTGATCTTGCTCGTCGACGAGGCGGTCGCCGGTGAAAACTTCAAACAGCATCACCCCCGCGGAGTAAATATCGGCCCGGCCGTCGATGGGCTGGTGGCGTGCCTGCTCGGGCGACATGTAGCCGTACTTGCCGACGGCCAGCGCGCCTTGGGTGCGGGCGGGCAAGATGTCCGTGCGGGCCAGGCCGAAGTCGATCAGCTTCACCGACCCATCGAAGCCGATGAGGACGTTCTGCGGCGAGATGTCCCGATGAACGAGCCCCATATGGCGGCCTCGTTCGTCTTTGAGGTTGTGCACGTAGTCCAGGCCGAGCAGCAGCTGGTCGGTGATATACAGCCCGAGGCCCTGGGGCATGGGCTCGCCCCGCTCGTACGCGCGGTCGAGCACGTCGCCCAAGTCGCGCCCGTGCACGTGCTGCATCGCGATATAGTAGTCGTGGTCGACCTTTCCCGCGTCGAATACCCGAATGATGTTCGGGTGTTCGATACGGACCATGATCTTCGCCTCGTCGGCGAATCGCCCCACGAACTCGTCGTCACCGGTCAGGTCGGTCCGAATGGTTTTGATGACGCAGCGCTCGTTGACGTGACGAGCGACGGCCAGCATCACCTCGCCCATGCCGCCGCGGGACAAGCTCTGCTCGAGGATGTAGCGCCCGAAGATACGCGGAAATCGTTTCCGCTTGCCCATGACGGGGGCGTTTTTCATCGGGTCGGGCATCGCCAGCTTACCGTTTCGTGTTCAGTGCGGTGCTCACCGCGGCCAAGACGTCGTCGAACCGCACCGGCTTACTCACGAGGATGTCGATGCCTCGGGCGGCGAGGCCGGCTGCATCGAGATCATGGCCCCAACCCGTGATCAACCCGACCGGAACCTCGGGCCGCAGCGCCTTGACGGCTTTGGCGACCGCCCATCCGTCCATCTCCGGTAACCCTAGATCGGTCAGAACCATATCGAACTCGTCGTGCGCGAAATAGCGCAGCCCCTCGCGGCCGTCGGCGGCCATGACTACGTGATGGTCTCCGGTTCGAAGGATATCCGCCAGCACGTCGCGGACGGCAACATCGTCTTCGATCAGGAGCACGCGCGCGCCCTGGTGCGGAACATCGGGTTCCGCCGCGGGGCTTGTTTCCAGCTCGGGTTCCGACGGCCAATCGCCGGTCTGCGGTGACTCTTCCAGATATACCCTGATGCAGGTCCCCTGGTTTCGCGCCGAATCGACCTCGAAGCGGCCGCCGTGGCGCTGAACGATCGCGTAGGTCACGGAAAGGCCGAGACCGGATCCTTGGTCTCCTTTCGTGCTGAAGAACGGGTCGAAGATCCGGTTCACCGTCTCCGGATCCATCCCGAAGCCGGTATCGCTGACTTCGAACCACGGTGCGCCGTCCGTCCCCGTCCGAACCGTTAGTCGGCCGCCGTGGGGCATCGCGTCGAGCGCGTTGTGGATGAGGTTGGTCAGCGCTTCGCGAAGCTCGCCGGCGTCGCCGAGCACGACCGGGACCTCACCCAGGTCGAGGACGACGTCGATGGCTTGGCTGGGGTTTGCCGCTAAGGGGGCGGCCCGGTCGATCGCATCGCGCACGACCGGATTGAGGGACACCGGTCCGAGCGGGGTCTCGGGCTTGTCCTTCGCAAACGCTTGTATTCTGCGCACCGTCCCCGCCCCATCGAGCGCGGCTTTGGCGATGATCTGGGCCGAACGCCGCTGCTCGGCGTCGTTCAGCATCATATCCAGCATCTGGGCCCGGCCGAGGATCGCGCTCAACACATTGTTGAAGTCGTGAGCGACGCCCGCTGCCATCTCTCCCAGGGCGTGCAGCTTCTCCGACCGCACGAGCTGATCCTTGGCGTCTTTGAGTTCGCGGTACGCGCGCTCCAACGCGCTGAAGGTCCGCGCGTTCCGCAAGGAGATCGCCATGTGGGCCGCGAGGTCGGTCAGCAGCTGCCGGTCGCGAGCGCGAAAGGAGTCTTGCGCGGTGACCAGGAACAAGCCGACCGGCACCTGGTCGGCGAGGATCGGGACCACCGCCTGTTGGGCGCCCGGCATCCCGGGGACCTGGCGAAGCAGAGTCCGGGGCCCGGCCAAGGCCTCGGTGAGCTTGGGATCAGCATCGAACGGCCGCGACTCCAGCAGCCGAACGACGACGCCCCCGCCGGCGGGCGGCCGCTCCACCCGCCGGACCCGAAAGCACGCTTCCAGGTCGTCTAGGATCAGCAGGTCGATCGTCGTGTAGTCGATCAGCGGCTGGAGGCGGTCGCCGACGATGCGAAATACCCCCTCGACGTCCAGGGTGGAGCTAATGGCGCGGGTGATGCCGGATAGGGCCTGCAGGCGAGTGATGCCTTCGGCCGCCGATCGGTACAGGCGGGCGTTTTCGATGGCCACCGCGATCTGGCGCGCGACCCGACTGAACAGCGCGATGTCCTCGGCGTCGAACGTTCGCGGCTCTCGGGTGAAGACGCTGACCACCCCGGAGCACTGCCGCCGCGCGACGACCTCCACCGCGCGGCTGTGGATCCGGTCGGTGGTCAGGGCCCACCCGCCGCTGCTGGGCGACGGGTCCGCGGGCGCCTTGCTGATCAGGGGCACGGCCACCGCCGAACGAAAGCCTTCTTGCACTGCGCTCCCGAATTCGAGCCGGGGGTCGTTGCGCAGATCCTCGATGATCTGGATGCTTCGAGTCCGGTAGGCAAGGCCTAACACCCCGTTGTTAGGGTCGTGCTGGCGCATGGCTCGCAGGAAGGTCTCGCTGGTGCCGCGGTAGTGAGAGGAGGCGAACCGCTCTTTGGCGTCGTCGAGGATCGACACGCCGGCCGCGTCGACGCCCAATACCTCCATCAGTCGCTCGACCACCTGTTCGATGATCTTGCCGACGTCCTGGACCTCGGTGATCGCATCGGCGACCACGTTGGTCACCGCGAGCTCGTGGTTGCTGCGCAAGAGCTGTTGCTCGTAGGCCTTGCGGGCGGAGACGTCTTGAAGGACCCCGAGCACCGCGAACCGCGTTCCTTGGCGAAGATAGCTCACCGAAGCTTCGATATGCAGCATTCGGCGGTCTCGAGTGAACGCCCGGAACTCGTAGCGGCTCGGCAGCGGCGCGTTGGCGGCAGCGAGGCGCTGTCGCGACTCGAGCCCGGGCCGGTCGTCGGGGTGAACCAAGATCCACGGTTCGAAGTCGGGGGCGGTGACTTCGTCCTCCGAGAAACCGAACAGCTCCGCGAACCGTCGGTTCACGTAGACGAAGTGCCCGCCTTCGAGGACGTAGATCGCGTCGTTCGCTGCGTCGAGCAGGCTTTCCAGCGGCCAGAGGGGCGTCACGGCATCAACTGCGGCGTCGCGACGGAGAACAGGTAGCCGTTCGTCGACCGTTCATCGATGTCCGGACCGTAGCCATCGATCTGAAGGCGCCAGGCCTGGGTACCGTCCACCGATGCGACCCACAGCGCCAACGTGTTTTCGCTGCCGTCGGTGTTGGTGACAATCCCGTCGAAGATCAAACGGTCACCGAGATAGCTCGCGGAGATGGGAAAGGTGCTGTAGCCGAGCCCGGTCTGGATTCGGAGCGGGCTGCCGAGCTGTTGGCCCTCGACCGAGCTGAGGAGGGTCGAGAAGACCTGGCTCGGGTTGGAGCCGTCGAGGAACACCTCGAAAAGGCCCTGGGTCACCACCAGTACGCTGGGGTCGGGCCATGCGAGGTGCTGACCGAAGCACCGCTGCACCAACCCGTCGATGACCACGGCGGGATCCGTACACGCGAACTGACCGACGTCGTCTCGGAAGTTGTGGACCCACAGGCCGTAGGTCGTCGGCCCGTCTCCGGTCCCCGGCGAGATCGACCGGGGATCGAATTCGCTCCACGCGAGGCGCACGGATCCGGCCGTCGGCTCGAAGCGCGGCGCATCTTGCACGACGCCAGGCTTCGGCAGCAAGGCTCGGCTTTCAGACCCATCGCTGCGAGCGAGCAAGATCTGGGTCTCGAAGAATCCCGTGTCGCCGATCGGGCGGCCGGTGTCCTCGCGGACCCACGCCACGAAAGCGCCATCGAAGGAAACGGCAGGCAGGGAGTCGATGAATCGACCGCCCGCGTCGGAGATGCGGCGGACTCGGCCGTCGCGACCGACGTAGAAGATGCCGTCATCGGGCCGCGCGTAGGCTAGGCCTTCGCCGCCGAGGGAGACCGACGGCTGCCACTCATCGCCGCCGGCGTCGGTCAGTCGGACCAGCGGCTGAGCGAATACTGAGGGCGCGGGGGGGACGCTCGCCGAGATGGGTGATCATCCAGTCGTCGAGGCGATCGACCAGCAGCAGCACCTCGATGTCGTTCTTGCGGAACACTTCGAGGTGCGGGCTCTTGC
>JANQQN010000398.1 GCA_028289325.1 Myxococcota bacterium
CTTCGGCCGGGCCCCTCCCAGAAAGTCCGCCTACCGGGTCCGGCCCCTAACCCGCGGTGAGCTGGCTTTCGGCCGCCTTCGGCGTCAGCCGACGGGGGGCGCGTCAGCTTGCGGCGCGCCCTGGGCGACGGTCAGGAACGGCGGATGGTCCGCGGATCGTTCCGCATGGCCCACGGTCTTGAATTCGAAGTGTTCGTTGCCTCGGCCGTCCTCCGGCGAGCTCAGCCTGAGGGTACGATCGACGTCCATCGACATATCCACGACGACCTTCGCCTCACCGGCTTTCGCGGACGGAACCCCCTGGTAGACCACGGTGCCGAGGTAGGTGGCGTCGATGATGTCCTCGCCGTCGCCCTGAAACACATCGACCTCCAGCGAGCGCTGATGGTCGCGGACGGTCGGGATCATGACCCGGCGGGTGATCGGCAGCTTCGAATCCCGGTCGATGATCCGCATGTAGCGGCCGTCGGCGAGGGCGATACCGATCGATGATTCGACGACGTCCGACCGCGTTTGCTGGTCCCGCCGCAGGCTGTCGGCGAGCAACGCCGCGCCGAGGGCCACGACCTCCTCGGGGGGAAGATTCGCCCGCGCACTCTTACCGAAGAATCCTTCGACCTGGCTCCGCAGCAGCGGCATCCGGGTTGCGCCGCCGACCAGGATGACGTCGTCGATGTCCGCGGCCGCGAGGCCCCGATCCGAGAGGGTCCTGCGGATGGTGTGGAGGATCCGGTCCACGATGTCCTGGGCGAGCTCCTCGACCGTCGACAGGTGCAGTCGAAGCAGACCCAGCTTCGCCTTCTTTTCTTTGGTGCCGACCGCGAGGGGGATCTGAAGGTCTACCGCGCGACACCGAGACAGCTCGCGTTTCGCCTGCTCGGCCGCGGTACGCACCTTCTGGAGCAGCCTCGGTTCGGTGGTGAGGTCGCGTCCGTGCTTCTTCTTGATGCTGGCCAGGATCCACTGGGCGACCCGCGCGTCGACGTTCGCGCCGCCTAGATACGGGTCGCCGCCGGTCGCCACCACGTCGAACACATTTCCGGAGATCTCCATCACCGAGATGTCCAGCCGAACCCCGCCGACGTCGACGATGACGATGCGGGCGTCGCCGCCCTTGTTGTAGCCATAGGCGAGGGCCACCGCGGTCGGCTCGTGAACGAGCTTGCGGACCTCCAGCCCGGCCAGCTGAGCCGCTTGCCGCACGGCGCTCTTCTGAACGTCGTTGAAGTAGGCGGGAACCGCGATCACGCAGCCTCGCACCGTCTCCTGAAGGTGTTGCTCGGCGAACCGGCGGACCTGATCGAGGAGGATACCCGCCACCTCCGGGACGCGGATCTGCCGGTCGGCGACCTGTACCGCGGCCTGTCCGTCTTCTTCGGCCACGATGGCGAAGCCCACCCGCGCCGCGAGATCGCGGACCGCTTGGCTGCCAAAATTGCGTCCCAGAAGCCGCTTGATGCCGGTGACGGCGAGGGCGGGGTTGGTGGTGAGCATGTCGTGGGCCGCACGGCCGACCACAGGGCGGGCTCCGTCTTTGAAGGCGACGACCGACGCCAGGGTTGGCTGACCTTTTTCGGCGGGGATCACCGTGGGCGGCTGCCCGGGCTCGGGAAGGTACGCCGCGATAACCGAGGTCATCCCGAGGTCGATGCCGATGATCCGCTCGGCGGGACGTTCATGATCGGCCACGGCGGGGAGACTACCAGACCCTTCAGACTGCGACGAAACCCACATGGTTGACGAGAGGGTGCGGCTGGCTCTGGAGTGGGCGCGCACGTGAGCGACGCGAACGCCATTATCCGTACAGAGAACTTGCACAAGCGGTTCGGTACCAACCACGTCCTGCGCGGGATCGATCTGTCGTTTCCCGAGGGGACGACGACCGTCATTCTCGGCGGCTCGGGGACGGGCAAGTCCGTGCTCATGAAGCACCTGATCGGTCTGCTGAAGCCGGATCAGGGCCGGGTGCTGGTCGACGGGGAGAACATCTGCGATCTCGACGGAACCGACCTGACCCGGCTCCGTGCGAAGTTCGGAATGGTCTTTCAGTCGGCGGCGCTGTTCGATTCCATGAACGTCCTCGACAACGTCGCGTTCCCGGTTCGGGAGCACCGAAAGGACCTCTCGGAGCCCCAGATCGGTGATCTGGTCAAAGAGAAGCTCGCGCTGTTCGGGCTGGAGGGCATCGAAGACAAGTATCCCGCGGATTTGTCCGGGGGCATGCGCAAGCGCGTGGGGCTGGCCCGCGCGATCATCATGGACCCGAAGATCGTGCTGTACGACGAGCCCACCACCGGCCTCGACCCCATCACCACCGACTACGTCGATGAGTCGATCATTCGGGCCAAAGAGAAGCTGAAGGTCACCAGCGTGGTCATCAGCCACGACATCGCGTCCGCGTTCAAGGTCGCCGACGCGGTTGCGTTTCTGTTCGGGGGGCAGGTCGTGGCCTACGGTTCGCCCGACGAGATCCGGCGAAGTGAGCACGAAGCGGTGCGCAAGTTCCTCGGGACCTGGCTCCGGAAGAACTGACGGTCGGCCGGCGGACCGGTGAACCCAGCTGGCGGGAGGCTCGACGGCGCGGCCGCGAGGCGAGGACTTCCTCGCGCCCGGCGGGGCGTGTTAAGCACCGGTCGTGTTTACGGCGCGTCGTGTCCCGTTCGCGTGGCTCCTCGGGCCGGCGTTGCTCCTCGCCGGCTGCGCCCAGGAGACGGTGGCCCATCAGCAGCAGGAGCGGGCGGCGAACCGGATCTGGGTCCTCCTCAAGGAACAGGGCCTCAGCCCGACGAAGATTCAAGACACCGAGAGCCGCGACCTCCGGTTCAACGTCCTTGTTCCGCAAGACGAGTTCGCGAACGCGCTGTCGGTCCTCGAGAAGCACAATCTCCCCGAGACCCCGAAGCCCAGCACCGCGGACATGTTCCAGAACAGCGGCATGATCCCGACCACCGAGCAAGAGCGCGCGAAACGGGTCGTCGGCGTCGAAGGCGACATCGTTAATGCGCTGCGCAAAGTACCGGGCGTGATCGACGTCCAGGCGGGGGTATCGATTCCCGAAGACAACCCCCTGCGCGACGTGAACGAGGCGCGGCCTCGACCCAAGGCCGCGGTCATCGTGGTGTACGACCCCGACGACAGCGATGCCCCCCCGATGACCAGTCAAGAGTTTCAGCAGTTCGTGCAGGCGAAGCTGCCCGATCTCCGCAGCACCGAAGTCAGCGTTCAGTTGGTCCGCAATCGGACTGGGGCCACCGCCGGCGCGACCGCCAACGGTGGCTCGGCCGCGGATCTCGCGGCGGTCGGCCAAAGCTTCGACCCCAGCCTTGCCTGCGAGAAAGAAACGGTCATCGGCATCGTGGTCTGCAAAGGCAACCGGAAGAAGATCATCAACATGGTGTTGGTGGCGGTGATCGTGGCCGGGCTGCTGGCGGGGCTGGCGGTCGTCGCGGTGCTGCGGGCGATGCGGTATCGCAAAGACCTCACCCGCCTCACGGCCCAGTTCCAGCAGGTCCGTAAGTAGGCCGAGACGTGGCCGAGAGTCCGAACCCCGTCCACCATCTGTTCTACCCGCTACCCCCGCGGCTCTCGATGCTGCTGACGACCATCTTTACTCAAGGTGGTCCCGACGACCTTCATCTACTCGAGCTGCTGCCCGACGACGACGCGTTCCTGCTCCAGGAAAAAGCCGAGCAGCTCATGACGCTCGATGGCGAGCGCCGGGCGGCGGTGGTGGTCCGAGAGATGCGGCGTCAGATCCAATTCGCGGGTCTGGTGGGGCTCGAGTCGATCGACCCCACGTGGTTGCTGGCGGGGATCCGCGGCGAGCAACCGCACACCATCGGCATCATCCTCGCCCAGCTGTCCGCCAACGCGCGCAGCCGGATCCTGCAGCAGCTGCCGTCGAGCGTGCGGGCGCGGATCCCGCCTCGCGACGAGCTCAAGAACGTCCGCACCGAAATCATGCGCATCGTGCGGCAGAAGTTCGAGTCCCAGTTCGTGACCATGCCCGCCCCGCCCGGCGAGCCCACCAATTTCTACTTCAAAGACATCGCGCTGCTCGACGCGCGAGAGCTCGTCCAGCTCATTCGTGCCCTGGGTATCGAGCAGCTCGCGGCCGCGTTTCTCACCATCGGCAAGCGCAAGCTCGCCGAGCTGTGCCACGTGTTGGGGCGGCAGGCGTCCGAAGAGCTGATCAGCGCGGTGAAGGAGACCGATGACCGAGACGCGATGCGGATCGATGAGGCCAACGACTTTCTGTCTCGGATCCTTCTCGGTCTAGATCTGGCCGCCGCGCAATCGGCCACCGGCCCTGCCAACGAAGAGTTCCAGCGGGAGCTGTTCCAAAAAGCGGGGCTGTTTCGGCTGGCCATGGTGTTGCGGGCGGAACGGCCCGCGTTCGTGCAGCAGCTCGCGCAGCGCATTCCCCGCTCCCACGGGCGTCTGATGCGCAACTACGTATACCGGATGACCGAAAACGAACCGATCGACGAGCGAAAGCACCGCCGGCTTCAGGACCTGGTCCTGTACCGGGTAGAGAAGCTCGCGGCGCGCGGGAAGGTTAGCCCCCGCTACCTGCGGTTCGCTTTCTGTTACTGGGGCGATGAAGAAGATGACGGCCACGAGGATGCCGTCGCTCCGCCCGCCGGTGGTGAAGAAGACGCTTTCGAATCGGCGATCGATCCGCCGGCGGAGCCGGCCTACGACGACGAGCCTCACTAGCGGGGCTTCCGGGGGTCGCCTTGGTTGGGGCGGAGCCTTTGGCCTTCGATAGGCGCCGTCAGCGCCTAAAGGGGGGCGGTGGAATCATTTTTTCGCTGATTTCTTGTTGAAAACAGTTCTCAATATCAATAACCTTAAGGAGGTCGATGAAGGCAAGAGCAGAGGACGTATCCGTCTCCGTCCTTCGCTCTTTGAGAGGCGCCGACTCAACCCCGGTCGGCGCCTCTCGCGCCTTTCCTTCTCGTTTCAAGCTCTGGAAGCGCCGGGTCGTGTTCGCCGTGGCCATGGGGGCGGCGTTCGGGCTGCGGCGACTGCCGTCTGCGTGGGCGGGCGCGGTTGGCGCGGGCGTGGGGCGCTTGGCGTATCGCCTCGATGGGCGGCGCGCGGCTCGGGCCCGGCGGCAGCTGGGGTTGGCGTTGGGTTTGGCCGCCGGCCCCGCCGATCGACTCGGTGCGCGCAGCTACGCGCACCTGGGCCGGCTGATCAGCGAGCTGGCTCGGTTGCCGGCGATGGACATCGCGGCGGAGGTGAGTCTGTCGGCTGCGGCTGAACAGCGGCTGCGGGCAGCGGTGGCCGAAGGGCGCGGCGTCGTTCTCGTCACGGGTCACATCGGCAACTGGGAGCTGCTCGGGCAGCGGCTCGCGTTGGCGGGCTTCGACGGCGTGACCGTCGTCCGCCGTCCGAGCAATCCGGGGCTGGCAAAATGGATCGACCGCGTCCGGCGGGGGGCGGGCCTCCAGGTCATCGAGCGGGACGATCCCGGCGCGGCGAGGCGAATGCTGTCCGCGCTTCGACGGGGTGCGATCCTCGGCCTGCTGATCGATCAGCGCACCCACGTGGCATCGGTCGACGTTCCGTTCTTCGGCCGACAGGCGCGAACGCCCGTCGCTGCCGCCGCGCTCGCCCTCCTTGGGCGACGGCCGGTGCTCGTGGCCACCATCCACCGGCAGGCCGATGGCCAACATCACATCGACGTGGAGCGCGTCCCGTTACCCACCACCGGCGCCCGTTCGGCGCAGCGGCTTTGGCTGACCGCGCGCTTAACCGAGGCGTTGGAGCGAGCGATTCGGCGGGACCCCGAGCAGTGGGTGTGGCTCCACGATCGATGGTCAGACCCAGACTGAGGTCGTCCTTGGGCCTCGGACCCTGTCCGTCTGTCCATGTTTTGTTTAAATAATGTATCCCCCTTATTCATCCGTCATCGACCTAGAACGATGTTGTCTCTGATCGACCCTGATAGACTATTCCAACCCGAATAGGCATGGCGTCGGGAGGGCCAGCACCATATGCAGCCGTCGTCTTTGTTCAAATTTTGAATAGAGATTGAATCGAGAACGAAAAGATTCTTGGGGTGGGATAAACCTGCACCAGACGGAGACCGACATGACAAAATGTTCCGTTGATCCGAAACCCTGGG
>JANQQN010000456.1 GCA_028289325.1 Myxococcota bacterium
GAAAAGCCCACACCGCCGGGGGGTCGGGATCCGGTAACACATCGACGAGCACGATTCCCACCGTCGCGGCCCGCGCCGTATCATCGGCGAGGGCCGCCACCGATGCGAGCCCTCCGAGCGAGGTCCCCACCAGCACCGCCGGCCGCCCGACGTATCGGACGACGGCCGCCGCGTCGGCGCCGTACGCATTCAATCCTCCCCCTACACGCCCGTCGGCACGATCCCCACGCGAGCATCGAACAGACGCGCCTGGCCGTCGCCGCCCTTCATCAAGCGCTGGCCATCGAGCCCCTCTTCGGGGCGGCGTTTCGTCGAAGCGCCGGTCTGACCGGCAATGCGGCTAGACACTCCGCACCTACCTACCGCTGGTGGGCCGAACACCTCCGCCGGTCGCTCGGGCTCAGCGGGTCGGCGTCGTCTGACCCGTAGCCTCACCGAATCGTGGCGGAAGACAAGATCATCAGCGGCCCGGTTGATTTGCTCGTGCTCGCTGCTCGAAGATGTTTTCGTGGGCGCACCGAAACCGTTCGAGAGGCAACCAGTGTTATTGAATCGACCATCCGCCGGGGCCGGAACACGCCGACGGGCCAGGTCCGCGTCCCCATCGAGGCTAGACGCGGATGGGCGGCGCCGGACATCGATGGCCGGTGGGCTGTGCGTCGTCTTCACGGCCACCACGCTCGGATGTGCGACCGCGCCCCCCAAAGACCCCGAAGCCGGCGCGTCGGAGGTTATCCGACCTCATCGGCTCGAAAGACTGGGCGTCTTCGAGCCCCGCCCCGCGGGCCGGCGTGATGTCATCGACTACGTAGGCATCGACAGAATCCTGAAGAACATCGTGGTTCTGTCGGGTCCGTCTTTGCGGAGACGAGCCATCCGCCCGAGGCCGTCGACCGGCACCCGTATCGTCCTCGGACATGTTTCTCCGTTTCGCCTCGAAGGCAACAAGGTCACCTTTTCGAGAATGACACCGGCCCAGCGCGACGCGGTCTTCGCCAACCTTGAAGACCTCATCTCGTTTGGCAACCAGGTAGAGATCACCCGGCTGCCACGCTCCGCCCAGCTCGCTTACTGGTTCAATCTGCACAACATGCTCGTCATCTCGGAAATTCTGAAGCGTTATCCGATTCGCGTGCCTCGTCGGCTCAAGCTTGGCCCTCAGAGTCTTCCTTTTCACGACGCACCCGTCGTCACGATTCACGGTATTGCGCTGTCGCTGCGCGACATCCGTGTCGGCATCGTGTACCGGCACTGGCCAGATCCGCGGGTGATGTACGGATTCTTTCACGGAGACCTGGCGAGTCCCAGCATTCGAAATCACGCCTACAAGGCCGATACGGTTTGGGCCGACCTCGACAAGAATGCCGGCAAGTTTGTCAATGCGCTGCGCGGCGTCCATCGGCGAATTCGAGATCCCATCGCCCTCGTGTCGCCCATCTATGGCGAGGCGAAAGCAGCCCTATTTCCTGTTTGGCCCGACGATCTCATCGAACATCTGAACGCGTTCGCCGGGCCATCGGTCACATCGCTGCTCGAAGAAGCGCCCTCGGTAGCGTTCGGACCGTACGAAGAGCGGATCGCCGACATGGTGGGCGGCGAGGCGTCGATGCCGTCGCGAATGGTGTCGATGTCGGCTCTCCTTTCCGGGTCGCCATACCACCGAATGGTGGGCGAGTTTGTCGTCAAGTATCAATTGCTTGCTCGCCGGCTGCGCCACGGAACGGTGACCGTCGAGGACCTCTCGAGCGACGACGAGACATCCAAAGACGAAGACGGAGACGACGGATAGGCCGCGGATCATCCCTGCTCGGCGTCGAAACCTCGTCTGTGGATGCTTGACCCAACCGCGACGGGAGTCGCGGTAGCGTCACAACGGGGGCCAAGGTTACAGGGACTTGATGCACTTGCAGCTGGTTTGGAGGGGTTCTTCGGCCCCCTTCCACACCCGGTCGAACTGCGCTCGGACCTGCTGGGCCTCGTCCGTTTTCCCCTGGCGTTCGAGCGCCTCGCTGAGGCCGTACAAGGACCACCCGTTGCCCGGCCACTTGGCCAGGTCGGCTCGGTAGACCTCTTCCGCCTTTTCCGCTCGGCCGGCCTTCATGTACACCGCGCCCAAGGTGTGTCGAACAGGTTGCAGCCACATCGGCGGCTCGCCGTAGCCGAGCGCATCCTCGATCTCCGCCGCATCGGTCAGCGCCAGCGCGGCGTCGTCCCATCGCGACTGCTGCAGAGCGATCTCGCCTTTGATGAACAGCTCACTGACGAGCAGAAACTTCACCGACGTGCCATACATCGGACTTCGGTGAGGAATCGCCTGCATCGCCTGTCTGAACGCGATGTGTTCGACTTCCGCGTTGTCGAAGTCGTGTTTGGCCGCGAATGCGATCGCCCGATGCGCGTGCCAGACGGCGGTGGTGATCGGCAAGAACTCGGGCGGGGGCGGCTCAGCCAACAGGGCATCCCAGCGGCCAAAGCGTTTCTGCACGTCGTAGATCGAACACATCACCGAGTCGAAGTACGGTGCGAACGCTCTCATCTTCTCGATCGGCACCTGTGTCCACATCGATTTCGCCGCTTTCATCGCTCTTTCCTCCTGCCCCACCATCATCGCGGAAAAGGCCAGCATGTGCGCGTTGTGCATCATGTACCCGTTCTGGATCATCTGGTTGGGGGCCTTCTTCCGATAGGCCTCGTCACGCAGGGTAGCTTTCGCATTCTGTTCGATCGACGCTTCCCACATCCCGACCTGCGCGTAGATATGCGACGGCATGTGGTTCATGTGTCCACTCGCGGGAACCAAGTCACGAAGCCGGTCTGCGGCAGGGATCGCCCGGCGTTTGTCGCGGCTGGGTTCGACGGCGTGGATGTACAAGTGATTTGCACCAGGGTTGCTGGGCTCCAGCGCCATCACGCGCTCGAGGGTGGCGACGATGGTCGCGGTCTCCACGAGGGCTGGTCGCCCCTGGCTATCGTACAGACGCCACGGAAACCGAACCATCATCGACTCCGCATAGAAGACCCCGACGTCCGAATCGTTCGGATACTCGGCCCAGACCTTGGCCATCGCTTGCGCGAACGCTGCGTCCAGCGGCTTGCGATCGTCGGGCGCCGGATTCGCGTACCGCGCACCCAGCGCTTCGATGAGCGCTCGCTCCTTCGGGGTCTCGTCATCGAGAGCGGCTCGGGCCTTGACCAGTGCGTCCCAGGCGGCCTGGCTGCGCGCCGGCGGCATGCCTGGGTCGTTGTAGTTCGGTCCCTGCGCATACGCGACGCCCCACCAAGCCATCGCGCAGCTGGGGTCGATCGTCGCGGCTTTGGCGAACGACTGTACAGCCTCGTCGTGATTGAACGAGTACATCCAAGCCAGGCCCTCATTGAAGTAGCGCTGAGCCTCGGGCGAACGCGTGGTGATGGTCATCGAATGCTGGCCCATATCGCCGAAGAGCTGAGCCTGACCGAAGGTGCCATAAGCGGGAAGCCCGGCCGACGGACTGGAGACGCAGCCTTGAATCCCTCCTCCGACGCCGAGCAGCATTACGACGACCGCGCCTGCGAGGCGTACGTTCGTGGGCGAGAATCGAATGGGCCACCCGCGGATCTTGTGTCGATGCGTCATACCGTGGGATTATCCGGCAGTTTCGACACCATCGCCACCGCGCTCCGAATGGCCGGTCGACCTTCGAAACCTCACGGAGAACAAATCATGCTCCCCTCAGTTTCCATCGAAACCAGCGACAACCTCGGTCCGGCGTTCGCCGACGGTCGTCATCACGCTCTCTCTGGACGGTGATCGGGCTATGCCGCCGATGAGGTGTATCCGTCGACTGTCCTTGACCGGCCCTCGGCCCATGCAGTCCGCCATGACCGCGTTGCGTTCCCTAACGCCTCTTCTGGCGGTCGGCGCCTGCATCAGCTGCGGGCCCAGGCCGCAGCTCTGGCATCGATTCGAGACCGACCACGTTATTCTCAAGACCAATGCCGCGCCCTCGCGAGGCGAAGCGTTGGTGAGGGATCTTGAGAAGTTTCGGACGACGATCGGCATTCTAACCCAGCTCGATTTGTCGAACGATCCCTCCCCGAAGCTGAGAGTCTTTGGCTTCGATTCGATCCGCCAATATCAGTCTGCGGCAGACTCCCGCCGGGGTAGCGCTGGCTTCTACGTGATGACCGTTCAAGGTCCGGTCTCTCTGCTCGACATCAGCGAAGGCGACGGCGTGTTCGACCTGACCGGCCGAATCATCCTCTTTCACGAGTACACCCACCACCTCTTGCGCCAGTACAGCCCCTTCCCGTATCCGACCTGGTACAACGAAGGTTTCGCCGACTTTCTGTCTACGGCGGCATTCGATGGAAGCCGGGTCATCATCGGTAAACCGGTCGCCAACCGTCTCCTCGCGCTTAAAAAGACCGGCGAGTGGCTCCGTGTCGAGGAGCTTATGAATCAACGCAGTGGATACATGTCTGCGCGCAATCGTCTACGCTCTTCGCGAGCGATCAGCCCGATCTCCTTCCAGTATGCGCAAGGCTGGTTGCTTACACACATGCTCCACAATACGCCGCGGTTTAGGCCCGGACTACCCAAATACCTCACGGACACCGCCAACGGAACCAACAACGACAAAGCGTTCGCGAACGCTTTCGGGATCACCTACCGACAGATGGATACCGAACTGCACCGCTATTGGAATTCAAAAGAGCTCCGGTTCAGCGTGTACAATCTCCAGGGCATGGTCGGGGCGATCCAAGTAGACCGCTCGCGCCTGCCTCCTGAAGTCGCCCGCACCGTCGAGCATGAGGCCCGGCTACTGTCGCGTCGCTCCGTGGACTACGACGCGGCGGATAGCGCATTTTCGCTGGCCGCCAAGCTTGGACACGAACGCGAGCGAATGATGGAACTCCGGGTCCGGCTTGCCATTGCCGATCGGCGATTTGCGGAAGCCGAAGCGCGCATCAACGAGCTCGATCATCTGTCCCCTGAAAGCGCAATGGTCGCCCTGCTTCGCGCCGAGACGATTCTCAGGCGCAAGTACGACAAGGACAAGAAGCGCGTAATCCTCACTTCCAACGACGTGGATCGGGTCCACGCGTTATGTCGCACGGCCATGAAGCTCGATCCGCAGACCGCGCAAGGGCGACTCTTGTTTGTCCGAGCCTCGGTTGTCGGCGAACGGGTCACAGAGCGTGATCTACAGCTGATAGAAGAGACTCATGCCCTCTCCCCGGGGCTACCTGGCCTCGCACGAAATCACGTCCTGGTGCTTGTACAGTTGAAACGGTATGACCAGGCTCTCGCGGAGATCGATCGAATGATTGCGTGGGCGCACAAGCGCTCGGTCGACGATCTGACGGAGCTACGCGAGAAGATCCTGGCTCGCAAACGTAGTTGACCCCGCCTACGACCTATTCCCACAGGCGCTGGCCGACGGCCCGCCGCAAGACGTAGTGACGAGTGCGCAACGCCGCTCCGGCGTTGATGACCGCAAGCCGGGCCCGGTTCGCGTCGAGCTCGGCATCGATCAGCGACGTGGCATCGAACACGCCGACCTGGTAGCCCCGCCGACGGGCCGCGTAAGCTTCTTCGGCGGCCGCCGACCGCCGCTCAGCCGCTGCAAACGTCCTGAACGCCGCGCGATACAGCGCGCGGGCTCGGCTGACCTCGACTCGAATGCCGTCGGCCAGGGCGTCCCGCTGCTTCCGCAGAATCCGCAACTCGGCCTGTGAAACACGGACCTTTCGCGATGCACTCCAGGCGCCGTCAGGCGACCACGACAGCACGGCCTGAAAGGCAAAGAGGCTTCGGAATCGGTCACCCGGAGGAACGAAAGCGAGGTTGGGATTGGCGTAGTCAGCGCGGCCGGCGACACTGACGTCTGGATAGATATCTCCCTCGGTCGCCGACACCCCGGCCACTTGCGCCTCGATGAGTAGCTCGAGGGCCTTCATCTCATCTCTATCCCCGTGCGCCTGCTCGACGGAGACCGCGAGCAGGGGCTCATCGACGATCACCGACTTCGTGAGGCGCTCCATGAAGGCGAGAGGCCCGTGACCGTCGATATGCAGGAGGGTTCGAAGCGCTTCCGCCGATGCTTCTACATCCGCGCCCCGCTCCGCGTGTTCGGCTTCCGCTTGTGCGAGTCGAGCCCTGAATCGCAGTACATCGGGACGATTGCCGACGTCGTTGGCGAGCCGGGCCTCGGCCTGCGCCAGGTTGTCCTCTGCGCGTCTGACCGACAAGGCAGCGACGGCCAGCGCAGCTCGGGCTCGGGCGTGGTCGAAGTAGCTCTGAACGACCAGGAGCGCGACGGCATTGCGGGCGACGTTGACCTCGGCTCGCCGTGCCGCCTCGACTCGCCCCCGAGCTCGAATCGCAGGCAGGATCTTGAGGAAGAGGCCCGAGACCGGGTAGCGAACCTCGGCGGACAGCGCGTATTGGTTCTGGGGGACTTCGATGTTCCGTCTCGACGCCGCGATGTTCGCATCGAGCTGTTCTTGCAGCACCGCCTGTGCGGCGGGATCGATGACGGCATCGATGGCCGCCTGCGCGGCCGCGGGGTCGATGGTCAACGGAACCAGCGGGTCGTTGTCGATACGGCTCAGACGGGTGTAGCGAGCCTCGAATCGGACCCTGGGCAGGGCCTCGGCTTCGGCCGTCTCCGCATCAGCGCGCGCCCGCGCCCGATTCGCGTCCGCCCGAGCGACGTCCGGCGCGGTGGAGACCGCGGCTTGAATCGCTTCGGCCGCCCTCCAACGGCGACCGGGTTGAACGAGCGACGCGTCGAGGTCGAGGGTGCGTTCAGGCGCCTTCGCCTCGTCGACCGTCGTCGGCGCGGCCGCGGCAAACAAACCGACGCTCAGCGTCGATGCAAGGATGGTGGCGATCATGACAACACCTCTTGGAACTGAGCCGGCGCGGATTCCCGCTCGTCTTCCACGATCCCGAACGGCCGCCGGCGGGTGGCGAGCAGAAAGACCGCGGGAACGAAATAGAAGGAGATCAGGGTCGACAGCAGGACGCCTCCCGCAATGCCCGACGCGAAGGGGGGCCAGAAGCCTCCTTCCGCCAGAATCAAAGGCAAAAAGCCGCCGAAGGTGGTGACGGTCGTAGAGATGATGTGCCGACTCGTTTGGCCCACCACGGTCTGCTGAATATCGGCGACGTCTCCCGCCACGGACCTTGGCCGAGCCAATAGCGCCGAGCTGATGATGATGGCCGCGTTGATCGCCACGCCGACCAGCCCGATCAAGCCGATGAGGGCCTGAAATCCGAGCGGGTAACGGAGCACGGCGAGACTCAGCAGACCGAGCCCTATGGACTGAAACGCGACCGCGAACACCATAGCCCCGAGCCGAAAGCTATTCAGGCTGAGTACGACGACGGCCAGCATCATGACCACAAGCACGGGAACGAACGCGAAGAGGTTGCCCATGGCTTTGGCTTGCTTTTCTGCGTCTCCGCCGAACTCGAGCGTGTATCCGACCGGAAGCGCCAACGGATCCTCGGCCAGCACCCGGTTGAGCTGATTGAATGCGGCCTCGGGGTAGACTCCGGCGTCGGTGTACCCGCGGATGATGTTCACCCGCCGGCCGTCGCGGTGAGGAATGCCATCGAGCACCGGCCGCAAGGCGGGCTTCACCAACGTCTCGAGAGGAATCCCCACGAAGCTCGACGGCGCCGGGGCCGCACCGGAAAGATTCGGTACGCCAGGACCGGTCGGCAACAGAACCGTCGATCGAATCTTCGACACATCGGACTGCGTCTCGCCACCGACCCGAACCCGAATCGGGATTTCTTCCGTGCCTTCGAGCAGGGTGCCCCCGGGCACCCCCTCCAGATGTAGATTCATCTGGCCGGCGATGTCGACGAGGCTCAACCCGGCCAACCTCGCCTCGACCTCATCGGCCTCGAACCACAGTTTCGGCGACCCCGCGGTGAGCGTCGCCAAAGAGTGAGTGATGATCGGCAAGCGGGCCATCCGCTCACGAAGCTGCTCGCCAAGCTCGCGGAGCACCGCGACGTCGGGACCATAGAGCCGGATCTCGACGGGTGCGTCGACCGGTGGCCCTTGCAGCAGCTCCCGCACCAGGATTTGGGCCTCGGGAAAAGCGGTGTCGAGCTCTCTCTGCAGTAGCGGTAGGAGCCTTTGAACATCACCGACGGAAGCCGCTTTGACGATGGCCTGCGCGTAGCTCGGCGTCCCGTCCTGCTCCTGTTTGAGGTTGTAGTAGAACGGCGGGGCGCTGCGGCCGATGAACCAGCCGACGGAGAGAATCTCGGAACGGCGCCGAAGCGCCGCCTCCACGAGGCCCGCCGTCCGCTGGGTTTCACGGATCGCGACCTGCTCCGGCAGGCGCATCTCGATGTAGAACTGATCGCGATCCGCGGGAGGAAAGAACTGCCGAGGGAGCGTCAAGGCACCAATGACACCGAGCACCGGCAGGACCGACGACGCCAGAATCGATAGTCGGGGGTTTCGCAAGCTCCATCCGACCGACCGATCGAACCATCGCGCGGGACCAGCCAACGTGAGGCCGCTTTGGAGAAGACCCATCCGCCCCTGCTGCACCGGACGGATGAGGCGGCTGGCGAGCGCGGGCACGATGGTCATCGCGATGAGGTACGAGGTCGACAGGGCCACGATGACCGATAGCCCGATCGCCCCTACGAACTCTCCAACACGACCCGCGAGCAAGAGGATAGGCATAAAGGCAAGTACGGTCGTCACGGTGGAGCTCAGCAGCGGCGACCATAAGTGGGTGATGGTTGAGGTCACCGCCTGCCGCGCAGGCATCCCCTGCAGCCTCTTTTCGCGAATGGCGTCGGTGACGACGATGGCGTTGTCGACGAGGAGGCCCAAGGCGACGATGAGCCCCGTTACCGACATCTGGTGAATCGGAACGGCCAGGTAATTCAGAACGGCTATCGACGCGAGGCTGACCAGAGGCAGAGTGGCACTCACGATCAGCGCGGAACGCCAGCCCATCGAGATGAACAAGACGATCACGACGAGGAGCAATCCGGTCGCGAGATTGCCGACAAGATCCGACAGACGGGCTCGGGTATAGTCAGCCTGATCGAAGATCGTTACGAGGGACACCCCATGGGGCAGGGTGGACTCGAAACGGGCGATCACTCGGTCGGCTTCGGCCGACCAGCCGTCGAAGGCCACGCCCTCGCCGATCTGTGCGGCGACGACGACGGCGGGTGCGCCATCGACGGAGGCCAGGTTGCTCGGGGGGTCGGTGACCCCGCGTGTGACTTCCGCGACGTCACCGACCCTCAGCACGCGCCCCTGGTCGCCGACCGAGACCGGAACCTCACGAATGCGCTGCAGCGAATCAAGCTCGCCCGCCACCTCGATGAGAACCCGACGCGCGCGATCCCGCATGGCGCCAGCGGCGACCTTGGCGTCGGAATTCGTGAGGGCCTCGGCGACCTGCCCTGCGGTCAGGCGCGCGGTGGCCACCGCATCGGGATCGAAACGAACGGCTATCTCCTCGTCCGGAGCACCGAAAATCTTGACGGTATCGGTGCCATCGACATTACGTAATCTATCTTGCAGTTCTTCTCCGAACCGCTTGAGAATGCCTCGCTGGGGCGGCCGGGAGCCGGACCATTTGAGCCCCACCAGGCGGGTGTAGGAGCCGAATCGCTCGTCGTCGAAGATCGGGGCCAGGGCACCGGCAGGCAGCTCGCGACTCGCGTCGTCGAGAGCATCGCGAATCTTCGAGAACGCCTTTTCGGTACCCGGGCCCCGGATCGTCTCGTCGATCTCGACGGTGACCACGGAGACCCCGTTCTTGGATGATGAGCTGATCACGTCGATCTCCGACAGCTCGCGAAGCTCGTCTTCGATCTTGTCGGTCACCAAGGCCTCGACGCGCTCGGCGCTGGCGCCGGGATAAGGGGTGACGATCACTGCGACGCCGTTGGTGATGCTCGGGTCTTCTTGTCGAACGATCGTGGACAGCGCGGAGGTCCCGGCAACCACGATGAGCCCAACGCTGACCACGAGCAGGCGAGGATTCTGAAACAACGAATTCATGGCGGATCTCCTCGACGAGCTCAATGCAGTTGTCGCTCTACCCGGTGGGCGGCGGGAGTAGCGCTCACCAGCTGACCCGGGACGACCCGGTGCAAGCCGGTCATCACGATGCGGTCACCGTCCTCGAGCGTACCGCGAACGTAGGCCTGATCGGTTTCCGCATAGAGGACGTGTACTTCTTCTCGCCGCACGCGCGCCGGTCCGGCGCCATCGCCGTCGACCACGTACAAGCTCCAGAGCCCCCTCAACCCCTGAGTGAGCGCGGTAGTGGGAACCCAAAAGCCGGAGCCGGCGATCGGATGACGGTGATCGAAGACCACGACCTCCCCATCCGGGGACGATCGGGCATCGGCAAGCGCGAAGATAAGAGAGACGGTTCGAGTCCGGGGATCGATGTCCGCAACGAGGTGCTTGACGGTGGCGCCGACCGATCGATCGCCGACTTGAAGATCGACCGTCTGCCCGACCTTGATCGTCTGAGCCGCCGAGGCCGGGACGCCGACGATGGCTTCTTTGGCCCCTTCTTCGAGAAACCTGACAACCGGCGTGCCGGCGCCGACGACCGTACCCTCATCGACGATCCGCGCGGCGATCTGGCCGGCAAACGGGGCGTACAGCTTGGTCTTACCGAGCTCGACGTCGATCTCACGAATGGACGCGCGCAGCGTGTCTCGCTTCGCCTGCGCAGCTCGCAACCCGAACCGCGCCTCGTCGCTCGACTGCTTGGAGGTGAATCGCTCGTCCGCGAGCTTCTTCAGCCGCCTGGCGGTCAGCTCGGCGATGCCGACCCCGGCCTTGGCCTCCTGGAGACTCGCAACCAGGCGCCGGCGGGCCGCAGCGAGCTGTTTCCGATCGAGCTCCGCGACAAGCTGACCGCGGCGAACCACGTCGCCTTCATCGACATACACCTTGATCACCCGGCCCGGCCGCTCGAACCCGAGGGCACTCGAACGCCCACTTCGAACGACGCCGTTGAAGCGTCGAGTGACCGAGTATTCGGACCGGGCCTGGACAGCCATTGTGGCCACCGCAAGAGGAGATACGTCCGCCGGGTCCGAGACCGGGGGAGCGCACGCGGCGACGCTCCCGGCCGAGAGGACCGAGAGCGATGCGTTAACAAACTGATATGCTGAAACCGATGAACTCGGAGCCGAGATACAACCGCAGAGCCCAAGCCGTCGTCCTGGCCGGCGCGGTGGTCTGCCTCGCGTTCGCCACCGCGAAGCTGAGATCGGGCCACACCGACCTCAACCGAATCGACACCGATGTCGACGGCGTCCCGGTCACTGTCCTCACCCCCTCCGATGGTCCTAAAGCCCCCGCGGTGGTCATCGCCCATGGTTTTGCCGGCTGTCGCCAACTGATGCAGGCCGTCGGCTTCACGCTCGCGCGAAGCGGATACGTCGCCGTCACCTTCGACTTTCCCGGACACGGCGACCACCCTCTTCCCCTCGGCGGTACGCTCGGTTCGCCCGCGAGGACCACCTCGCTTCACGCCGCACTTCGGACGGTCATCGACTACGCCCGCAAGCTGGAAACGAGCGACGGTCGGGTTGCGCTGGTCGGTCACTCGATGGCGGGCGAGATTCTCGTGCTGCACGCCACAGAGGATCCGAACGTCGAGGCCCTCGTCGGCCTGTCACCCTACCTTGCAAAGCCCCCGCCTGCCGACGCCCTCGGCGCGCCCCTGCTGGTCGCGTATGGCGGCTGGGAGGGCGACTTCCTGATGGACATGGGACGAAGGGCGGTAGCCGAGGCGGCGGACGACGTCGCCCCGAATGAGATCGAGCCGGGGCGAGCCTACGGTTCGAGCGCGAAGCGAGCGCTCGAGATCATCGACAACGCCGAGCACATCGGGATCCTCTTCGCACCCGACGCGCTACGGGCGACGGTCGCGTGGATCGACGACGCGGTCGGGCGAACGCGATCGGAAGGGGTACCCGTTCAGCCTCGGCGAATAGCCTTGGGCGCGTGGTATCTCGGGGTGTTGCTTCTCGGCTTCGTACTCATCCTGCAGCTGCCTCGCGTATCGACCGCACCGGCCGGCGCCAACCTTCGGGGGCGTCGCTTCGTCGCCGCGGCGTGCCTTCCTGCGATCCTGACCCCGGTTCTTCTAGCGCCGATACCCACCGACTTCTTACCGAGCATTCTCACCGACTACATCGCGCTTCATTTCCTGACGTACGGCGTGCTCACCTTCGCCGTCCTGAGCGTCCTCGGTTTGCGAGGCGGAGACCTCGTGCGATCGATCCAGCTTCGACCGTTCATAATTGCCCTCAGCACAACCCTGTTGTTCGAACTGACCTTCCTCGGCGTGGCGACCGACCGATTCCTGTCCATGTACTTCCCAGGGCCGAACCGTGCTGTGGCCACCGCCGCCGCATTCGTCGGCGCGGTGGTGTGGTTCGTTGCCGACGAGTGGCTGACGCGGGGCCCGCGTGCGCAGAAGGGAGCCTATGCACTGACAAAAATGCTCTTCGTGAGCTCCCTCGTCTTCGCCGTGGTCCTGAACCCGAACGAGCTGTTCTTCTTGGTGCTGATCATCCCCGCCATGCTGGCCCTCTTTATCGTTTACGGAGTGCTCAGCCGCTGGATCGGGCGGCAGACCGGCCACCCTCTGGTGGCCGCCGTTGCCCACGCGCTCGCTTTCGCCCTCGCGGTCTCGGCGACGTTTCCCGTCGTTGACTGATCGGCGGCGGTCATCGCCGGTCGGCCAGTTTCGTCGTCGCTCGGATCTGCTCGATGACCTCCGACCACACGCCAGGCGGCATATGATGCCCAAGCCCCTCGATAGTATGAAACCGCGCCCCTGGGATGGCCTTCGCCGTGGCGCGCCCGGCGGCCACCGGCACTAACGGGTCGTGGCTACCGTGCAAAACGAGGGTCGGCACTCGGACCTGTCGGAGGGCTCGGGTGCGATCCCCCGACGCGATCACCGCCAGCATTTGACGGGTGAAGCCGGGCCGGTGATAGCAGCGCCGAAACGACTCCGCGGCGGCGGGGCGAAGAACGGATTCGTCGACGGTGTAGCCCGGGCCGCGGACCACATTAAAGAAGGCCACCGCGCCGTCGGCCGCTTCTTCCGGCGTGGTGGGTATCGGTCGCCGCATCATGGCTCTCATCGCGTGCGGCCGACCAACGAAGCGCAACGAACCCGGGGTCGACATCATCGAGATCATCGAGCGCATGCGGTGGGGGTGCTCGATGGCCATCGTCTGCGCGATCATGCCTCCCATCGAAATACCGAAGACATGCGCTGAGGTCAGGCCGACGGCCTCGATGAGGCCCACCGCGTCGGCCGCCATATCGCTCAAGGTGTAGGGCGCCTTCACCGATAGCCCGAACAACTTCCGCATCGCGCCGGGCATGATCTCCGGCGTCCCCGCCTCATCGAATTTCTGGGACAAGCCGACGTCGCGGTTGTCGAAACGGATCACGAAGTATCCGGCCTCGACCAGGGCATCGCTAAAGCCGGGCGGCCACATGACGAGCTGGCTTCCCACCCCCATGATCAGGAGGAGAGGCTCACCGGTCGAGGGGCCCGATGTTTCGTAGTAGATGTTGACTCCGTTGGCGATAGCGGTCGGCATCGGGCCGGGATGTACGCGTTTCGGCCCATTTCCTCAAGGGTGTAGAAGACCGGGTTCAGATCCCCTTACTCGAACCGGCCGTGTTGCTCCGGGCGCGTCGTCGATGACATCAACCAGCTTTGAATCGATACGAGCACGCCTCTGCGATGCGCACGTACCCCAACGAGCGGTAGATGGAATTCGAAGTCGGATTGGCGAGATCCGTAAACAGATTGCAACGTGCCTTTCCTTCCCCCATGAGTCGACGGGTCAGCAGGGCGGTCACCAACGTGCCGTATCCACGTCCTCGGCGTTCCTCAGGGGTGAAGACATCTCCGATCGATGCGGTGTTGGGCGTGCGCCGAGGATTGGCGGCGATCGCGACCAATTCCTGGTCTGGATTCCTCAGCAAGAAGAGCGACCGGTTACGAATGTGCCGATCGATCTTGGCGCGACGCCGCTCTTCATCGTCCGCCTGGTCGGGAAAGCACTCTTGATCGAAGCCTCGAAGATATCTTGCCGCGACATCCGCCTCCGCGTCGCCGACGGTGACGAGCGCATAACCTTCATGCCGGGGCATGCGCAGCGCGCTCAACTCATAGACGCCCAGGCGATACTCCAGTTCGACCGCGTTACCATGAATTCGGGCGTAGGCTTCTGCAAAAGCATCGGCGCCGACCTGCTCGCCCGAGCAGCCCGCGAGCGCAGGCGGGCAGTACTCGGCCAGGCACCGAGCCGATTTCTCGGACATAACGGACATGCAGAGTCCGTGATCTGCATCCGTGCGAATCGCGGCCCCGGTCGTGGTATCGCCGTCAACCGTAGCCAGGAGCAGAGGCGCCGCTAGCGTTCGGGTGCCCGCGACGGCGCCGATCGAAAGACCGAAAGGAACGTTGTTCTGCGACTCGTGCGTGAGGAAGTGAGCCTCACACCGGACAAGAAAGTCGAGCGGCGTAGGTAAGTCGAGAACTCGCACGAGGTGAGTCTAGCAGGCCAAGATAGGGATCGGTGACCTCGCTTTCGACTTAGAAGCGCGTCAGCGCATGCGACCGACGTAGAAGACGTACCCGTAGCTACTCCCAAACTCACGAAAGACATCAATCTCGTCGCGTGTCTCCCGAGCTATCGCTTGAGCGACCTCATTGCCGTTCATCGCGTCTTCGAAAGCGTCCACTCGTTCGAGCAATGGGTTGTAGTAGGGCTGCCACCAGTCCGAGGCCGGCAGAACAAAGCTACCGCTGAGCTCGTAGCCACACGCTTCGAAGGCGACTTGATTGTCGGCGTCGGACCGCATGGCAGGATACTCTTTTTCAAAGAAGGCTCTGGCGGGTTCGGGGGGGTCTTCTCCCGCCCCCAACCACGCGAGCTCGGATACGGCGATGAAACCACCGGGAACCAGGAGGTGTCGCCAAGCCCGAAGCGCAGCGTCGAAGCCCATGATGTACGCGGCGCCCTCCGACCACACCAGGTGGTAGTATGCCGGGTGGACGGCGTCGGGCAGGTCGACCATATCCCCTTGGATGATCGACACACGGTCCGATACGCCCGCCTCCTGGGCGCGCTGCCGAAGCTCCTCGAGAAACAGCGGCGAATTGTCCACCGCAGCCACCGTCGCGCCGTCGACGGCGTCGAGAAGGTCGAGCGTCTGAGCACCAGGCCCGCAGCCAATGTCGACAATCCGTGGTCGTAGCGGCAGATCCGGTACGAGGCCGAGAGCCTGCTGTGTGCTTTGTGAGCTGCCGGGCCCTTGTCGAGGCAGGCCTCGGTGCAACTCCATGAACATGGCAAATGCGCGGTCGTCCATCCTATGGTCTTGCACCATCCGTCGGCCGGTGGTCCATCGAGCCATCGCTTAGTCGTGGCGATAGTTCGAACGTCCGGTCCGTACCGCACCTCCGGAACGGGGCGCCAATTGCACCTACATTCAACTCATCGTAGGTAGTTGTCGTGCCGACCCCATCGCCACTGACGGGAATGACCCGACGTTCGGTTCTCGGTGCCGGCGCCGGGGCCATCGCGACGCCGTGGGCCTGCGCCGCGTCGGGAGGAAGAAGGGTCAACGCGACCGTCGACCCGTCCGACGAAGTCCATTGGCAGCGGGTGAGTGCCCTATATCGCGTCAATCGCGAGCTCACGAATCTGGAGAACGGCTACTGGGGCGTGATGGCGACGCCGGTCCTCGCCGAGTATCGGCGTCGGATCGAGCAGGTAGAGTTCGATAACACCATTTGGGCCCGTAGCTCCAGAGCCAACGATAGCTACATCGAAGCGCGACACGAAGTCGCGGATGCTCTCGCGGTCGACGAAGGCGAGATCGCCTTGACCCGCGGGGCGACGGAGGCCCTGCAGAAGCTCATCGGCGGCTACAACCGACTCAACCCAGGCGATGCGGTCCTGTTCTGTGACCTCGACTATGGGTCGATGCAGTCCGCAATGCGGTGGCTACGCGAACGACGTGGGGTCGAGGTGGTGACATTCGCGATTCCGGAGCCGCCTTCACGACAAGCGGTCCTCGACGCGTACGATGCGCAGCTGCGCGCGCATCCGAACATCAAACTCGTGCTCGTCACCCATCTGAGCCATCGTACGGGCCTGGTGATGCCCGTGCGCGAGATCGTCGAACGGGTCGAAGCCCGAGGTGGCGACGTGATCGTCGACGCCGCTCACGCCTGGGGGCAGATGAACATCGCGGCGCCAGACCTCGCCGCGCCGTTCATCGGCTTCAATCTGCACAAGTGGATAGGGGCACCGCTGGGCTGCGGGGCGATGTTCATCCGTCGCGATCGACTCGATCGGATCGATCGAGACTACGGCGATGACGACTACCCGAGCGATGATATCCGGTCTCGCGTCCATACGGGGACCGTCAATTTCGCAGCGTGGATGACCATTCCCCGGGCCCTCGCCCTTCGCCGGGATTTGGGCCCGGCCGCCGTCGCCGCGCGGTTGAAGTACCTTCGAGATCGATGGGTGCGACGAGCATCGAAACTCCCCGGTCTTCAGCTGTTGACCCCCGTCGATGGCTCGATGAGCGCGAGCATCACGTCGTTTCGGATCGCGGGTCGAGCCGCGACGGACGTCGTCGCGCAGCTGAGGGACGATCATCGCGTATTGACCGTGGTCCGCCGGGGTATCACGGCCGGCGATGCGGTGCGCGTGACCCCGGCGCTCCTCAATACCGAAGACGACGTCGATCGGCTGGTCCGGGCGCTCGAAACCCTCACTGGCGCCGCGACACCGACGTCCAGATGAGCGACCGTGGGGCGGCATTCGCAAACGACGAGGCAGAATGTACCGTGGTCGTTATCTGTGCTGTTCTTGGTCGCAGGCAGCCATGAGCAAACGGTCGAGAGACAAGGTGCTTCGCGAGGGTGTAAGAGCGCTTCGAAGAAGACCGGGCTGGGACCCGAGCGCGCTGCAGAAGAAGAGTCCATCCGAGGCACTACGAGAGCTCGAGCAGTCGGAGAATACAAAAGACTCTTACCAGAACGCCGCGGGATGTGAGGCCTGCCAAGCTGAGCGGCATCGTACGGATGACGATACCGCGCTGTGCGCCAAACACTTCTCCGAAGCGATGGGCCTGTAGACGAACCACCATCGAGGAGCAGCTGGGCCCTCTTCACGCCGTTGGCCTGCGTAACGGACACCTGTCCGGGTCGAGCGGACACGTGTCCGCCATCAAGGCGTTGG
>JANQQN010000478.1 GCA_028289325.1 Myxococcota bacterium
GCCACTTGGGGGCATGCCACAGGTTGCGCAACAATGCGCGGCGGCCACTGACGAGCATCGCCGTCCGGAGCCAGAAGAACTTGGCGCCCACGATCGCGACCAGCAAACCGGTGAGCCCCCCCTGTCCGCCGCGGACGGCGCCGACGGTGGCCAGATACGTCCATCCTCGTCGCTCACCGTAATCGACGAGCTGTTCGGCCGCGAGGTTGACGACAACCGCGGCCCCCGCCGCGACGACCAGACCCAGGAGCGCGAGCTTCAACAGGGGCACCAGCCACGCAGGGCCGTCTTGCCAAAACACCGACCACACCCGGCCGTCGGCGGCGGGGGTCGCCGCGCGAACCGCGGCTACGGCCAGCATCTGGTCGAGGACGAGGGCGGCGGCGAGGCTCCCGATGGCCACGCCCGGGAACGCCTGTAGTCCTTCCGCGATGGCCTGGCCCAGGGTCAACACATCGAGAACTTCCGTCTCGGCGGCAGACAGGTGGGGCCCGAGCTCGTCGGTGATCGACCGGGAGATGAGCATCCAGCCTGGCCACCCGGCGAGGATCACGACGCACGCCCGCATGACCATCAACAGCGGCACCGCGGCCCCAAATCTCGACGAACCGTTGCTCATAACCACCCCACCACGGCGACGAACATGACGTGAAGGAGTTGTCCCAGCCAGCGGCCGACCGTGTAGCCGAGGGCGGGGTTCGGTTCGACGAGCCGCGTATTGTTGGCCACCGCGGCGTCGATGACGAGGTGGTCGTCGGGATCGACGCGGACCCGGTGCAAGCCTGCGGGTCGAGTGAATCGGTACGCACGGTAGCTCGAGCGGCCGTCCCATTCGTCGCGGATCACGACACCGTCGTCGAAGGTCATCTCGACCGCGACCGGTAGGTGACGCCAGCCAGGCCCGCGAACTCGAACGTCGCTTCGATAGAAGACGTCGGGCTCGGGCGTGAAGCCCGCTTTCGCGGCGACGGTTGCGGTGGCCGCGATCGTTCGTCGAAGCACCCGCCCTTCTTGCGCTTCGCGATCGTCGCGCCACCCGGGATCGAAGACGATCATCGTGACCCGGCCAAGCTCCTCGGCGGCCCCCGGCGGGAGCCCCAATGTCGGTTCTCGATCATCGTCGTCGGGGCGAACCGGGGTCGCCGCATCGCCGACGGGGGCCTGGACATATCCGGTCGGGGGCTGCCATCGCTTGGACGTGGCCCGGCTGACTTCGTAGTCGGGCATTTCGCGGGCTTCGAAAGCCTCGTGAAGGAAAGCGGCCATGCTCTCAGGCGCGACGTCGTCGACGACGCTGAAGAAGTCTTCGGGTTTCGGATGGCCGAACCGAAACTTCGCGAAGTACGCGCGAAACACGGCGTCGATCGCCTCGGCGCCGAACCGTCGCTGCGCGGTCTCCAAGGTCAGCTCGGTGCGGCCATAAATCTGAAAACCCGAAGTCCCCGGGAAGAACATGCTGGCCGGCTGCCGGTGCACCGCTTCTCGCATATCGGATGCCCGCTGCCCGAGGCGGAACCGAGTGAGGTCTTCGAAGCTCGCCGGATAGCCGAGGACCGACTGCCATCCGTCTTCGGTCGCGGCCATCGCGTGCATTACTTGCCGCGTCCAGAAGCTGGTGAAGCCTTCGTCCAACCAGGCGTCGCGCTGCTCGTCGTTAGCTACGCTCCCTTGAAAATAATTGTGGATGATCTCGTGGGCGGTGACTTCCTCGTCCAGTCGGGCGCGGTCGAAGTAGTCCAAGATGGGGTCCGCAAAGAACGCGGTGACCAACGTCGGGTACTCCATTCCCAGGCTGCCGCTGGCGTACGACGGCGGCGCGATGACCTTCATCGTCGAGAATGGGTACGGGCCCACCCGCTCCGCCATCAGTCGAAAAGTGGCCTCCGCCGCCGTGCGCATCGGCTCGATCTGGCGTTCGCGGCCCTTGGGAACGACATAGGTGATCGCGATCTCGGGGCCTCCCCCCGGCGGTTGGAACGGCTTGGTCTCGATCGTCACGTCGGCGGACAGCATGAACGCGAAGTCGTGCACGGCGCGCTGGGTGAAGGTCCATCGCGCGCGATCGCCTTCGTCTTTGCGCGACGCCAAGCTTCCGGTGGCGACGACCGTCGCTGTTTTCGGGGCGTCGATGGTGACCTTCCAGTCTGCGAAGTCGGCAAAGAACTCGGTGGGCCCGTGAAACTGCCGGGCCGCCCAGCGTCCCTTCGCGACGTCATACACCCCGGGCTTCGGGAACCACTGGGCGACGTGGAGGTAGCCGAGGCGGCCGCCGGTCCTGCGCCACGCGACCGGCAGCTGCGCGACGAACGGCATCTTCAACGACACGGCGGTCCCCGTGGCCACCGGCTCCGCGAAGATCAGTTCGGCCAAGGACCGGTCGAACGGGTTGCCGTCATCCGGCCGAATATACGACAGCTCCACCGGCTGCGCCCGATCGCCGTCGATCCTCACCACTCGACCGACGCGGATCCAGCCGAAGGGGTCGTCCTCGATGTTCGTAAGGTCTTCGAGGGTGCTGCCAGTGATGCCCGGATCTCCGTCGATAAACGTGGTCCGGGTGTGGGAGAAGGCATTCAAGTAGAGATGGATGGGCAGGCGGCGCAAGGGCTCCGGGGTCGGGTTCGTCCAGCGGAGGCGAACCTCACCCTCGAGTCGCCGTCGGTCGAGGTCCACGCGCACGTCGATCTCGTAGGCGATCTGAGTCCGCGGAAGCTCGCTGGGCCCGAGCGCGCTTGCGTCGACGTCCGGCGCCGCCGGCAATCCGATGAGCGACAGGGCGATGAGCCAGCTTGTCACGCAGCGGGGTTAAACGCCCACCCCCGGGAATGTCAATCGCCTCTGCTTCGAGGCCGGCCGCGGTCTTCGCTCGGCTATGCGAGCGCGAGTACGGCGATCCAAGGTCCTTGGCAACGGGCTAAGGACATATGATCCGCCGTACCTAGCGTTCATCCACGAATCCCATCCGCCCCCGCAGGTAGAAGAAGAAGAACAACACCACCAGCTCGCTCGGTGCGAGGTCGGCGGAGCCGCGAGCGGTCACGATCTGGGTCGGCCGCAGGGTGGATCGATCGCCGTATTCGAATCGGAGATCGCCCAAAGACTTTGCGCGTCGACCCCACCGGTCGTACCGCACGGACATCGGTCCGATGCGTCGGATACGGCCCTGACGCTCGTACTGGATTTCCATCGCTCCGAGGCGTTTCGGTCGCTTGCCGAAGAAGCCGTAATGCACCTTGGCGCTCCCGATGCGTCGCAGCCGACTGCCCAAAAGATCGTACACGACATCGATCTCCCCGAGTTTGGTCGGCTTGCCGCGCATCAGGCCGTATCGGACCGGTGTGTCGCCGATCTGCTTGAGGTGACCTCGGATCTGGCAATAGCGCAGCGCGATCCCACCGAACGAAGGGCCGGGCAACGGTCCCGACCGCTGACTGGTCGGCGATTCGGCAACCGAATGAAGAAGCGTGATCACCGCGACAACGCCTATGATAGCGAGTACGGGTAAGATGATGGTGCTCATCGGTCACCTCCTTCGGTGGTCGTCGGTTGTTTTCGTCCCAAACGAATCGCTTGATTTAAACTAGCAGCGACCGGCCACGGATCAAAATGACGAGGGTGACACGATACGAATGAATTGCAGGCTAGCATGCGCCGGTTGCGCAGCGTCACGATGACATCGGCGGCGCCGCGGTGAACAGACGGTGGCTTCGCGTGCGGCTCGGCGTTCGGTGGACGATCGCCGGGGATGGCCGTTGCGGTGGCCCATCGTGTCGTCCTTGGCCCCTTTGGGCGGGCATTCGGCCGAAAACGGTCCGATGACTGGCCCTTGAGGCGGGTGGGCGAAAGTCTTGCTTTGCCCGACGACCGGCTTGTGTAAAACAGACGGACCATGGGTCGTACGTTTGAGAACCGGAAGCAGGCCATGGCGAAGCGGAGCGACCGCGACGCGAAGGCGTTTACGAAGGCCGGTCGTCAGATCTCGATCGCGGTCAAAACCTCGGGGCCGGACCCTGACGGAAATCCGGCGCTTCGACGGGCGATCCAGAACGCCCGCGCCGTGAACATGCCGAAGGACCGGATCCAGGCCGCCATCGTCAAGGCGTCCGGGGCCGCCGACAGCGAAAACTACGAAGAGATCCTCTACGAGGGTTATGGGCCGCACGGCGTCGCGATCATGGTCGAGGCGTTGACCGATAACGTGACGCGGACTGTGGCCAACGTTCGCGCCGCGTTCAAGAAGGGCAGCGGTAACCTCGGTACCTCCGGGAGCGTGGCATTCCTCTTCGACCGGTACGCGGTATTCCATCTGCGTCCCGACGGCATCGACCGCGAGACCCTCGAGCTGGAGCTCATCGATCACGGCCTCGAAGAGATGCTCGATGGCCAGGACGCCGACGGCAACACCACCCTCGTCGTGCGATGCTCGCGCGACGCGTTCGGCAGCATGCAGACCGCCCTCGAAAGCCGAGCCATCGAACCGGTTTCATCGGGTCTGGAGTGGATTCCGAAGACCGAGACCTCGCTCGCCGACGACCAAGCCGAGGACGTGGTAGGCCTGGTCGAGCGGCTCGAGCAGGACGACGACGTGCAGAAAGTGTTCACCAACGTCGAGTGACGGGAGGCGGCGCCGGCCAACGAAAAAGCGGTGGCCAGGCGCAGATACCCGGCCTGCCTCGGCGGGCGAGGGGCGGGTTGCCCCGCCCACGAAAGCCGGTGCCGTACGTGATCGTCAGCAAGCCCGACGCGGCCGGCATTTGGGACGGCTACACACCCAACCGTATCAATCGGCGGGACGGCTGCGCTGGGTCGACTCGTCGGCCCGGTCGCGCTTGGTCCGGCGGCGCGCTGCCGGGGCGGAGCCGGCGGCGGCCGCAGGGGCGGAGGCGGCGGCGGGCGCAGGACTGACGACGGGCGCCGTGGCCCCGTTGGTCTTTCCGATGGTGTCGCCGAGGGCCATGCCCTTCAGCATGTCGTCGAGGCGGCTGAGATCAACGGGGAGCAATACGTCGGTCCGCGGGTTGGCGAGCCCAGAGATCTGGCTGAGATACTGCTCGGTGAGCT
>JANQQN010000498.1 GCA_028289325.1 Myxococcota bacterium
GGCCGTCGATGAGCGCCGTCCGCTCCCGCTGAGGGACGTGTCGAGGGAGCCCGGAGACGACGATGGTCGCCCGCTTGCGCGCCAGCGCCCCCCGGTCGAGCCGCTGGAACGGACGCCACGGCCCCGCGGGCGGCGTGATATCAGCGACCACCACGCCGCCGCCGGTGGGATAGAAGCCGGCCCGCTCGAGGCGAACGTCGACCTTGGCCCCCATCGCGCGAAGCGCCGGGCAGAACGCCCGCTCGAGAAACTCGAACGAGGGCGCGGAGGGGTTGTGGGTCCCCCCTTCGACGGTGACCCGAGACGGGCCCGTCGCCGTCAGCAGCGGAGGCAAGACGGTCTGCAGGACCAAAGTCGCGCTGCCCGCGGAGCCGACGGCGAAGCGGTGTTCGCCGGCCCGGACCGCGCCGGGTCGCAGAACGACCCGACGCGATCCCAGCTCGGCGCCCTCGAGCGCACCATCGCAGACCGTGCGCGCGGCCTTGACCGCGCACAGGTGCTGCTTCAGGAGGCCCGGCTTCCTGCGTCCGGCCCGAATGTTCACCACTTCCACGTCGGTCTGGGTGACCGCCGCGAGGCTCAAGCTGCTGCGCAGGATCTGCCCGCCGCCCTCGCCGAATGAACCATCGATGGTCTTCACAACCTATCCTTTCACACACACGACCTGTCGCAAGGTATGCACCACGTCGACCAGATCGGCCTGGGCCGCCATGACCGCGTCGATGTCCTTGTACGCCCCCGGCGTCTCGTCCAACACGCCCGCGTCCTTTCGGCACTCGACACCGTCGGTCGCGCGCGCGTGGTCCTCGAGCGAGAACACGCGCTTGGCCGCCGTACGAGACATCCGTCGCCCCGCTCCGTGACTACAGCTACAGAAGCTCTCCGGGTTTCCTTTTCCCCGCACGATGTACGACCGCGCGCCCATCGAGCCAGGAATGATCCCCAGGTCACCGGCCCGAGCGCGCACCGCGCCCTTGCGGGTCACCCACACGTTCTTCCCGTAGTGGTGCTCCTTCTCCACGTAGTTGTGGTGGCAGTTCACGGCCACCGCATCGGCGGTGAACGGCGGCAACTGAGCGCGCATCGCGGTCAACGCCGCCTGCATCATCAGCTGCCGGTTGGCCATCGCGTAGTCCTGGGCCCAGCCTACCGCTTGCACGTAGTCGTCGAAGTACCGCGACCCCTCGGGCAGATACGACAGGTCCGCATCGACGAGGTCGATGAAGAAGCGACGCATCTCTTCTTTCGCCTTATCGATGAAGTAGCGACCGATCCGGTTGCCGACCCCTCGCGACCCCGAGTGCAGCATCACCCACACCTGGTCACCCTCATCCAGACAAACCTCGATGAAGTGGTTGCCCGTACCCAAGGTTCCCAGGTGGTTGGCCGAGGTCCCCTTGGCCAGCCGCGGATGCTTGTCCACGATCACGTCGTAGCGCGCCGCGAGCCCCGTCCACGCCTCGGCGTGGGCGGTGGGAAGCGTGCGCCACGCCCCGCGGTCGTTCGGGCCCCCGTTATGGGTGCGGCCGTGCGGCACCGCCCGCTCGATCGCCGACCGCACCGGCTTGAGGTCGTCGGGCAGCGCGGACGCCGACAGCGACGTCTGCACGGCCATCATCCCGCAGCCGATGTCGACCCCGACCGCAGCCGGAATGATCGCCCGGTCGGTGGGAATGACCGAGCCCACGGTGGCCCCCAGGCCGGCGTGAACGTCGGGCATGGCCGCGATCCACTTGTGGACGAACGGCAGCTGGGCCGCATTGGTCAGCTGCTTCTCGGCGGTCTCCTCCATGGTCACGCCGCGGATCCACGCTTTGATCGGCTTGTCGGCGGTCGAAATCACTTCGTACATGCCCTTCGCTCATTCAAGTCGCGGGCCAACCTTAGGCGCCTTTCGCGCGGCCCGATCCCGTCCCCATGGGGGCGTTAGGCAATCCGGTAGGATAGACAAGCGCGCCAAGAAGATAGATCTGCTAAAAGCGGCCATGGCCAAGCGCACGGTGGTCATCGGGATGCTGGGGACCACGCTCGACCGGGCGGGGGCCGGCAAGAAGCGGTGGGAGCGATGGCGCCCCACCGTCGACATCTGCCGCCAGGACGACCTGCAGATCGATCACCTTGTGGTCCTGTATCCTCCGACCCAGCAGAAGCTCCTGGAGGTGACGGTCAGCGACATTCGCATTGTGTCGCCGGACACCAAGATCGAACCGCTGGTCCTCGCGTTCGAAGACCCGTGGGACTTCGAGGAGGTCTACGCGTCGCTGTTGGACTTCGCCCACGGGTACCCGTTCAAGCCCGAGCGAGAAAGATACCTGGTCCACATGACCACCGGCACCCACGTGGCTCAGATCTGCTGGTTCCTCCTCACCGAGTCGCGCTACCTGCCCGCCCAGCTGCTGCAGGCCTCGCCGCCGGCCCGCAACGCGAGCGTGGGCGGCCACACGATCATCGACCTCGACCTTTCGAAGTACGACCGCCTCGCCCAGCGCTTTCGGCGCGAGGCGGAGCAAGCCGTCTCTTTCTTGAAGTCGGGGATCGACACCCGCAACCGGTCCTTCAATCGCCTCATCGAGCGGATCGAAAAGGTGGCGCTGGTCTCGCCCGCCCCGATGCTGATCACCGGCCCCACCGGCGCCGGCAAGAGCCAGCTCGCGCGGCGGATCTACGAGCTCAAACGTTCGCGGCGCCAGATCGAGGGCGAGTTCGTCGAGGTCAACTGCGCGACCCTGCGCGGCGACGCGGCGATGTCCACCCTCTTCGGCCACAAGAAAGGGGCGTTCACGGGCGCGGTCAGCGACCGCCCGGGCCTCCTGCGGGCCGCCGACCAAGGCCTGCTCTTTCTCGACGAGATCGGAGAGCTAGGCCTCGACGAGCAGGCCATGCTCCTACGCGCCCTGGAGGAGAAGAGGTTCTTGCCCCTGGGCGCGGATCGGGAAACGACCAGCCACTTTCAGCTGATCGCGGGCACCAACCGCGACCTGGAGACCTCGGTCGCCGACGGTGGGTTTCGCGAAGACCTGTTGGCCAGGATCAACCTGTGGACCTTCGAGCTCCCGGGGCTGGCCGACCGCCGCGAAGACATCGAGCCGAATCTGGCCTACGAGCTCGAGCGCTTCGGCCAGACCCACGGCCAGCGCGCGTCGTTCAACAAGGAGGCGTACCGCCGCTTCGTCGCCTTCGCCAAGAGCCCGCAAGCGACCTGGCGCCGGAACTTCCGCGACTTCAACGCGGCGGTGGTGCGAATGGCGACCTTGGCGCCCGGGGGCCGGATCGACGTGGCCACGGTGAACGACGAGATGGCCCGCCTATCCGGCGGTTGGCGCCCGCGCTCGGGTCCCGGTGCCAGCGACGACGCGGTCCTCGTCCGTCACCTGGGCGAAGACGGGGTGCGAGCGCTGGATCGCTTCGACCGCGTGCAGCTCGCCGACGTCCTGCGGGTATGCGAACGCTCGTCGTCGATGAGCGACGCGGGCCGGATCCTGTTCGCGGTGTCCCGCACCCGCCGTGCGAGCACCAATGATTCGGATCGGCTGCGCAAGTATCTGAAACGGTTCGGGCTGTCGTGGGATCGGGTGGCGGAGACCGCGGTCAATTCTGATTGACGGCGACGGCCGGCGGCGTCGGCGCCCCGTTGGCCATCGGCAGCCGGCGGTGGCCGTACGCATCGACCAGCAGCGCGGCGCGGATTTCGGTGATCTGGCGGAGGATATCCGCCGGTCGGCCCGTGCCTTCGTTGGCCAGGGTTCGCGAGAACTCGAGCACCCTTTGCCCCATTCCGCTCCCCACGGCGCTGTCTCCGCCCCCGGCCCGGGCGTGAGCCAAGGTCAGCCGCAGATCGATGGACGCGCTCGCAAACGTGTGTTCGGACACCCCCCGCAAGGCTTCCTTCTCGATGACCGTGAGGCTGGTAGCGACCCGCTCGAGCCACGACGGCATGCGCGGCCCCAAGGCCCCCGCGACCGGAAACAGAGCGGAGGACAGCATGTCCTTGAAGATCCGGGTGTCCTCGGTGTGGTGAAACAGGTCGAGGGTATAGGTCCCGAGGTCGGCGGTCAGGTTTTCGGGCTCCGGCAGCGCCCACATCGCCTCTCGCTCCCGGATCAGCTCGACGAGCGCGACACGGTCCTCCTCGGTGAGGGCGTCGAAGGTCAGCCCGGCGAGCGACTGCCCGTCGTCTTGACCGAACCGAACCACCATCGCCGTCAGCTGCCGCGGAGGGCGCATGAAATCGAGGTCGACGGTGACCCGCGTGCCGACGCGAGCACCGGGAAGATTTCTTACCGCGATCCCCGACGCGCTGATCTCCGCCCCTTCGAGCTGATGAACCGCCCCGTCCACGGAGACCGCGAAGATCTCGCTGAGCGGCACCCGCGGAAACACACGAAACGCGAGCCCCGTGAGCTCGGACACCGCCTCGAGGATCCGCTCCCGGTTCGAGGCGCGGACCAGCGCCGTGGCCCCGGCCTGCGCGTACCGGTGGTGGCGTCCCCACCCGTCGGGCTCGAGGAGCACCACGACCGGCAGTCCCGCCGGTAGGCCCCGCAGCACGTCTTCCGCCATGTCTTCTCGGACCAGCAACAGCCGCGGTGGGTCGGCGGCGACCACCGCCTTGGCTTCCGCCGGGGTCAATGCCCACCTGAGGACCATGTCCCGCCGGGCCAGCAGCTCTCGGCCGGCCGCACCAGCATCGCAGCACACGAGGAGAGGGATCGATGTCATCTTGGTTGCCTGCTCGGATCGGATCGGCGCTGGACGTATATCCTTGAGAGGCGCATCCTGACTCGTGACCTACGTTGGTCGACTGGCCCCCAGCCCCACCGGTCGCATCCACCTCGGGGTCGCCCGAACGAGCCTCCTCGCGTGGCTGGACGCGCGGGCGCGCGGCGGGCGACTGCTTTTGAGAATCGAGGATATCGACCGCACCCGGTGTCGCGAGGAATGGGCCGTCGGTCTGGTGGAGGACCTCCGGTGGCTCGGCCTAGACTGGGACGCGGGTCCCGACCGGCCCGGCCCGGAGGGACCTTTTCATCAGTCGGAGCGCATTTCGCGCTATCGGGAGGCCCTCGGCCACCTCGAAGCCATGCAGCGGATCTACCCCTGCACCTGCAGCCGAAAGGAGATCGCAGCCGCCGCCTCCGCGCCCCACGGTCCGGCCGACGAGGGCCCTCGGTATCCGGAGACGTGCCGGGATTCGCCTCGGCCGAAACCCGGGCGTCGGCCCGCGATGCGGGTCAAGACGATGCCCGGGGACGTGATCGCCCATCGCGACCGGCGGGTCGGGGACCTCGGCCAAGACGTGCACGAGACGGTCGGCGACTTCGTCGTGCAGCGCGTGGACAGCCACTGGGCATACCAGCTCGCGGTGACCGTCGATGACGCGCAGCAGGGGGTGACCACCGTCGTCAGGGGTGAGGATCTCGCCGGCTCGACCGCCCGTCAGCTCCTGCTGCGGCGACTGCTGTATCCAGATCTTCCAGCCCTCGAGACCCTTCACGTTCCCCTCCTTAGAGACCCGTCCGGGGCCCGGATGGCCAAACGCACCGGTGGCTATACTGTCGCCGAGCAACGGGCGACCGGGGTCCCGCCGGAAGAAATGGTCGGAGCGCTGGCCAGCTCGGTGGGCCTCGTCGCCGGCGGGGTCGCTCGGCGCCCGATCGAGCTGCTGGAATCATGGGTCGCGGCCGACTACGGGTCGCACCTGAGCGATCTCACACCCGGCGCGTGAACCCGGCGGGGAAGAAACGCTGCCCCGTTCGAGGGACCGCATCAGCGCGTCCGGTCGGCATTGTGGGCGGCCACATACTCCGCGAAGGCCGCCCGCAGCCGCCGATACGCCGGGCCTGGCGTACCGGCGCCGATGGGTTCGTCGTCGACCTCGACCACAGGCAACACCTCGCGGCTGGTCGACGTCAGCATGACCTCGTCGGCGCCGAGGAGGGTGTCGACGGCGAGCGGAACCTCGAGGGGCCGAAGCCCGGCCTGCGGGGCTATCTTCAGCACAACGCCGCGGGTGATGCCCGCCAACAGACCGGTGTCGAGCGGCGGCGTCAACAAACGATCGCCCAGCACGGCAAATACATTGGACGTTGATCCCTCGGTCACCAACCCCCGGTGATCGAGGATCACCGCCTCGTAGGCCCCCCGCCGCCGCGCCTCGGCGAGGGCCAGAATCGAATTCAGGTAGTTGCCGGTTTTGGCCGCAGGATCGAGGGCCAGCTTATGATTCCGGCGGACGGCAGGAACCGAGATCCGCACCCCATCGGTATAGGCTTCCGATCCGGGGGGCGTCAGCGGCTTTACGATCATCAGCCGGACGGGATCCACGGCGAGGCTGGGATCCAGGCCGATCTCGCCGCTGCCTCGGGTGACCACGATGCGAATATACGCTTCGGGGAGGTCCGCGAGGGCCACCGCGGCGGCGACCTCCTCCGTCAGGGCGGCCTGGCTGACCGGGAGCCGCATCCCGATTCGAGTCGCGGATCCATCCAGCCGCTCGAGATGAGCATGCACCTCGAAGGGGACGCCGTCGTAGGTCCGGATCACTTCGTAGACCGAATCTCCATAGAGGAAGCCTCGGTCGAAGACCGAGACGGTGGCGGCCGCAGGCGCGACCGGTTTGCCGTTCATGAGGACGACCACGCCCATCGCTGGCGTTGTCGCCCCCCCGCTCCTTCGGCTGCAAGTGGCGACCCGACAATGGATGACTTTAGGGCCCCGCCGTAGCAGGCTGAACTGAATGGTCCGTACTTCGCTGCTGCTGCTCGCCCTCGCGGCCCCGATCTTCGCCATCGTCGTGCGTCCGATACCCACCCGCGCGGCCGAAACCCGGATCGCCCGGGGCGTGATTCAGTGGGAGGTCAGCCCCGGTTCGGTGGTCGTTTACCTGGACCGCGAGCGACTGGGTGCCGCCAGCGATCTGACCTCCACCCGGACCGCGCCCGGACGCCACACCATCCGGCTCGTCAACGGCGAGGACGAAACCGAGCTCGAGGTCGAGGTGGCCAAAGGACAAGTCCTCAAGTTCGTGTTCGATTTCTCGGAGTGACCGGCCCCCTTCTGTTTGCGAACCGCCCAAGCCAGTGCCACGATGATCAGCCATGGCGAATCACGTCGCGCCACTGCTCCCCCTGCGGGACATCATCGTCTTTCCCCATCAGGTCGTCCCGCTCTTCGTTGGCCGCGAAAAGTCGATCGCCGCCCTCGAAGACGCGATGGAGAGCTCCAAGGAGATCCTCCTCGCGGCCCAGAAACGAGCGAAGACGAACGAGCCGGCGCCCGAAGACATCTACGAGGTCGGGACCATCGCGACGATCATTCAGCTGCTTCGGCTCCCTGACGGAACGGTCAAGGTGCTCGTCGAGGGTAAACGGCGGGCCCGCATCTTGGCGTTCGTGGAGACCCAGCGATTCCACACCGTCCGTTACGAAGAGTTCGGTCAGGAACCCGGTCCGTCCATCGAGCTGGAAGCCCTCATCCGGTCGGTGCAGTCCACCTTCGAGTCTTACGTCAAGCTCAACAAGCGCATCCCGTCTGAAACGCTGTCGGTGGTCTCCGGCATCGATGACCCCTCCAAGCTCGCGGACACCATCGTCTGTTACCTGACCCTCAAGCTGCAGGACAAACAGAGCCTGCTCGAAAGCCCCTCCCCCGCCCGTAGACTCGAGCGCCTCCACGAGCTCATGCAGGCGGAGATCGAGATTCTTCAGGTCGAAAAGAAGATCCGGACCCGGGTCAAGAAGCAGATGGAGCGGACCCAGAAGGAATATTATCTCAACGAGCAGATGCAGGCCATCCAGAAGGAGCTGGGTGAGCGAGACGAGTTCAAGAACGAGCTGCAGGAGCTGGAAGAGAAGCTCGCCGCCAAGCGCCTGACCAAGGAAGCCGAGCAGCGGGGGCGCGCGGAGCTTCGCAAGCTCAAGATGATGAGCCCCATGTCCGCCGAGGCGACGGTGGTCCGCAACTACATCGACTGGCTGCTGGTCCTTCCCTGGAACGAATACACCCGCGACAAGCTGGACATCACCCGCGCGGAAGAGGTCCTCGACGAAGACCACTACGGCCTCAAGAAGGTCAAAGAACGGATCATCGAACACCTCGCAGTGCAGGCGCTGGTCGAGCGTCCGAAAGGCCCCATTCTTTGTCTCGTCGGCCCGCCGGGGGTCGGAAAGACTTCGCTGGCCCGTTCGGTGGCCCGGGCCATGGGCCGAAAGTTCGTCCGCGTGAGCCTGGGCGGCGTCCGCGACGAGGCCGAGATCCGCGGCCACCGCCGCACATACATCGGAGCGATGCCCGGAAAGGTCATTCAGTCGCTGAAACGGGCGGCGTCATCGAATCCCGTCTTTCTGCTCGACGAGATCGATAAGATGTCCACCGACTTTCGCGGTGACCCGTCTTCCGCCCTCCTCGAAGTCCTCGACCCCGAACAGAACAGCACTTTCGCCGATCACTATCTGGACCTGGACTACGACCTGTCTCAGGTCCTGTTCATCGCCACCGCGAACACCACCAACGGCATCCCTGCCCCGCTGCAAGACCGGATGGAGATCATTCGGCTCGAGGGCTACACGGAGCCGGAGAAGATGGCCATCGCCCGCAAGTATCTCGTCCCCAAGCAGACCGAAACCAACGGCCTGAAAGACGAGCCGATCGCCATCAGCGACGCGGCGCTGACCACCATCATCCAGCGCTACACGCGAGAGGCGGGGGTCAGAAATCTCGAGCGGGAGATCGGCTCGGTCTGCCGAAAGCTCGCGCGCGAGGTGGTGAAGAAAGGACGAGGTCGTCGCCATCGGGTCGACGACAAGCGGATCGAGAAGCTGCTCGGGGTCCCGAAGTACCGGTACGGGGTAGCGGAAGAGAAAGACGAGGTCGGCCTCACCACCGGCCTCGCGTGGACCCAGGTCGGCGGCGAGATCCTCACCACCGAAGTCACCATCATGGCGGGTAAGGGTCGCCTGATTATGACCGGCAAACTCGGCGATGTCATGCAGGAGTCGGCCCAGGCCGCGATGAGCTATGTCCGCTCCCGGGCCGAGATCCTCGGTGTCGATCGAAACTTCTACCAGAAGATCGACGCCCACATTCACGTGCCCGAGGGCGCGATGCCCAAAGATGGTCCTTCGGCGGGCATCACCATGGCCACTTCCCTCGTATCGGCGCTGGTCCGGGTCCCCGTGCGACGAGAGATCGCGATGACCGGCGAGATCACGCTGCGGGGGCGGGTGTTACCGATCGGCGGGCTCAAGGAGAAGGCCCTCGCCGCCCACCGAGCGAAGGTCAAGACCATCCTCGTTCCCCAGGAGAACGAAAAGGACATCCCCGAGATCCCGAAGTCCGTTCGCCAGGACCTCGACGTCGTGTGCGTGAAGCACATGGACGAGGTTCTCAAACACGCCCTCGTTCTCGACAACCCCGACGCCTTCTTCGACAAACTCCAAGCTTCCGCCACCCTCCCCGTGGAAGAAGTACGCCCCCAGCCCACCCACTAATGCCGTCGACCTGGGCTCGCCGCCCATCGGGGTCCTGTCCAGCCTCGCGCCTTTGCTGATATGTTTCGGCGAGATGATCCGACGATGGTTGGCGATACTCAGTATCGTGACGAGTGCTTACGCTTGCGGTGCCAACGTCGACTGCGATCGCCCGGAGACCGCGGACGAGTGCAGGTCGTGCGGGTTCATCGCCCGGCCGTCACCGGGCAGCCTCGCCGAGTGTGAAGTCGGCGAGACCCAGGTCGCGCTCGTTTCGCCGGGCATCGAACCGACGGTGTGTTGCGACCCCGGCTAGTCACCTGTCTCATGGATTCCTGACAGAACTTCGTTCTGCTCGGAACCCCGAGCCAGGCGCCCCGCTGAGCCTTACCGCCCACTGCCTCCCGATGAACGTCGCGCGAGCCGCCGATCGCATCGGCCGCCTTTCAATCCCGATGCCCCCAACACGATTACGGTTTCGGGTGAAATTGAGAATGACAACTGTTTTCAAAAGCATCCTTGCGGGGTACACGAGGGCCGAAGGAGATGCCATGCGACGGAGGTGCTTTCTGGGCCGTGCGGTCGGTATCGGCCTGACGCCGTTGGTCGGAACAGGTTGCGGCGACGCCATCCGTCGTGAGGCCGCCTTTTTGGCGTCTGCCTACGGCGACGACGAGCCCGGTCTCGTTAGTTTCTTCCCCGACAGCGGCCGGACGGTCCTCATTCGTACCTCTTTTCGCGGACATGATGTCGCATCCCACCCACGGCGGCCGACCGAGCTGGTGCTGTTCGGCCGGCGGCCAGCCACCGAGTCCGCGGTCGTCGACGTCGAAAGCGGGCGAATCCTCCGTCGACTGGTCAGCGGGCCCGGGTGCGCGTTTCAGGGACACGGATTCTTCACCCCCGACGGGTCATGGCTAGTGACGTCGGAGGCGAAGCTCGATTCCGCCGACGGGCGATTGGGGATCTGGCGCACGGACACCTACCAGCGCGTCGACGCGTTCGAAACGGCGGGGGTCGGACCGCATGAAATCGCGCTGCTCCCCGACCATCGAACCATCGTCGTCGCCAATGGAGGCCTGCTGACGCGACCTGAGACCGGGTCCGAGGTCCTCAATCTGGACACGATGGATTCATCGCTGACCTACATCGATCTCAGCCGCGGGGAGACGGTCGACCAGTATCGAGTGGCCGAACCGAAAGCCAGCCTTCGCCACCTGGACGTCGACATCGACGGGCGGGTGGTCTTCGGCGCGCAGATTCAGCGGGCCGCACTTGATCATCAGCGCCCCCTGCCCCTCGCTGGCGTACATCGCCGCGGCGAGGCGCCCCGGATGTTCGCGCTCGGCATGGAGGTCTTCGCGGCGATGAACGACTACGTCGGGAGCGTCGCCCTCAGCTCTGCGCTCGACGTCGCCGCTTTTAGCAGCCCTCGCGGAGACCTGTGCGCGTTCTGGCGAATCGATGACGGCGAACTCGTCGGATACCACCGTCTCGTTGACGGATGCGGCCTGAGCGCATCGCTCGACGGTCAGCGCTTCGTGCTCAGCAGCTCGACCGGAGAGGTCCGGACCCTCGGCCCCGACGGCCGGGAGTTCGTCGGCGATCGCCGGCGGCTGGCCAGCGTACGATGGGACAATCATCTGCTCGTGGTCCCCAACGGACCAGACCAGCCTCCGGAGGCCAACTCATGAGCCACGTAGTCACCATTCATCCCGTCGCGAGTCTCGCGATCTTGCTCTGTGCGGTCGCCGTCGCGGGCTGCGGCGACGATGAATCCTCCGGACCACCGCTGCAGGCTGCTTTGCAGCGCGCGGTCGACGCTCGGATCGTTCCTCGCATGACCGCGCTCGCCGACGCGGCGGAACAGCTGCAGTCCGATATCGAAGCCGGATGTCCGAGCCCCACCTCGGACCAGGTGTCGTCGTTTCAGGACGGCTGGCTTCGACTGTCGTTGCGCTGGAACGAGGCCGCCACGTACGTTTTCGGTCCTCTCGACGACGATCCGATCGTCCCCGCCTACATTTTCATCGAGTCGATGCGTCAGCGAGGCATCGACTACACGCAGACCGTTCGCGAGGCGCGCGAGGCGGCGATCTCAGGGCCGGAAACGCTAGACGAGTCGTTCTTCTCTTCGCTCAGTTTCACCGAGATCGGGGTGCTCGCGGTCGAAGCGCTGGTCTTCGAAACCAGCACCGCGACGCCGTCCAACCGGCTCGAGGACATCGTATTGGCCTTCGCGGCCACGCCTCGCCGTTGCTCGTATCTGACCGGCATCGCGGATCGATTGGCCGCCCGGACCCGTCAAGTCGCCGACGGCTGGATATCGGGCACCGAGCCCTTTCGGGCCCGGATGCTGAGCGGACAGCTCGAGGACGGCTCGGATCCCACGGTCGCCGTCTTCGTCGCGGTCATCGAACAGCTCGAGTTTCTCCGCCGCCGCAAGCTCGCTGCGATCCTTGACGCGCAGATCGCCACTGCGGCCCGACCGAACGCCAACCCGTTCTTCGCCAATCTTCAGGCGTTCCTCGACGAGGTCGAAACCCTCATGGAGGCGGGAGACGACGCGGTGGATTTCTTTGACGTCATGGCCGGGCGAGGCCGCACAGATGGCGTCACGACGGTCACCGCCCGATTGAACGCGGCGCGACAGGCGCTGAACGCCGCGGACCGGGAGCAAGCGGCGGACGCTTTTCTGCAGTTGGAGCAGAGCTTCCGGCGAGAGGTTCCCGAGGGGCTGGGCATCGAGCTCGGTCTGAACTTCAGCGACGGAGACTGACAACTATGACCGACCAAGTTCGCACCCACCGACGTCACTTTGGCCCGAATAGGCGGCGACAGAGAGGGGCCGCGACCGTCATCTTGGCGCTGGTCACTGCGCTCGGCTGCGGGACCGACGACGCCGCAGAAGTGTTCGAATCCACCGAAGCTCTCGGTGAAGCCTTGTTCTTCGATACCGACCTTTCATTGAACCGAACCCAGGCCTGCGCGACGTGCCATGACCCCGACCACGCGTTCATCGACCCTCGCCCCGACGACAGCGGCGCCCCGGCTGCGTTCTCGGTGGGCGACGACGGGCACTCGGTCGGTGGTCGGAACGCGCCGACCGCGGCTTACGCCGCATTTGCGCCGACGTACCACGTCGGCACCCGAATCCGGTTCAGCAAACAATCGAACATCGAGGCGTACTCGGGACCGCTCGGGGGCATGTTCTGGGACGGCCGCGCGGCAAACCTGGAGGCGCAGGCAGGAGGGCCACCATTGAACCCCATCGAGATGGGCATGCCTGACCAAGCCGCCGTCGTCGAACGGCTGACGGCGAATCCGATGTACGCGGCCAGCTTCGAGCGATTCTTCGGCGGTGACGTCTTCGACGACGATGAGCGCGCGTACGAGGCCATGACCGCAGCCATCGCGAGCTTCGAACGAACCGACATCTTCGCGCCTTTCGACGCCAAGTATGACCGCGCGCTGAGAGGAGAGGAAACGCTATCGTTCAAGGAACTCACCGGCCGCGCCTTGTTCTTCGGCGAGTTCGCGAGCTGCGCGGCGTGTCACCAGCTCCATTCGAATGGCGACCCGGTGAAGAAGTTCGAAGAGACCTTCACCGGCTACGAGTACCACAACGTCGGCACTCCCGCCCGCGCCGGGGCGGCGCCGGACATCGGTCTCGCGGTGCGTCCCGACGTGGCGGCGGACGAGACCCGAGGGCAATTCAAAGTCCCGACCCTCCGCAACATCGCGGTCACGGGGCCCTACATGCATAACCGCGTGTTTCGCGAGCTTCGAACGGTCATCGAGTTCTACGACAAGTTCGTGAACCCCGAGCGAACGATCAACCCGGAGACCGGTCAGCCGTGGGCGCCGGCCGAGTTCCCCGCCACCGTCAGTGAATCGCTGCTGAAGGCCGGTCGAAAGCTGCAAGACTTCGAGGTCGAAGCGTTCGTGTGCTTCCTGAGGACCCTGACCGACGCGAAATTCGAGCCCCTGATCCCCGATGACGGCATCGACTGCGACGAATAGTCGCGTGTCCACGTCACAGCGATCGAACGAAGGCCAGCAGCGCTCGCCGGTCGGTGGACGAAGCCCGAACGAAGCGTTGGCGGCTGGGCGCGGCTTCGCCCCCGTGCCACAGGATCGCCTCCTCGATCGTACGCGCTCGGCCGTCGTGAAGAAATCCCACGTCCCGATGGACGGCGCGAGCCAGCCCCGCGCCCCACAGCGGGGGCGTTCGCCACTGCCGCCCGTCGGCCTCGAAGTCCGGCCGGTCGTCGGACAGGGCCTCGCCCATGTCATGAAGCAGCAGATCGGTATACGGCCAGATCTCTTGCCCGGATAGGTACGGCCGTCGCGGGTCGTCCGCGGTCCGCCACCGGGGTCGATGACAGCCGTCGCACCCGTACGCCATGAACAATCGTTGGCCGGCGACGACCGCCGGATGCTCCGGCTTACGCCGAGCGGGCACGCCGATCGCACGAGTGAACTCGACGACCAGCGCCAGCAGCGATTCGGAGATCTCCGTTTGGCCGGGCGGGGCACCATGGGGGCTGGCTCGACAGGCAGCTTGCACTGAAGTGCACGTCGGCCGGGGGAACACGGGGCTCGTAATGCCGATGTCGTTCGCGAACGCCGCCGCGACCTGTTGGCGTAGGCTCGGCTGATTGGCCTTCCAGCCGAAGCGCCCGACCACCGCCGCTCGCCGCTCGACGTCCCATACTCGATTGACCCGCCCCGAGATGCCGTCTTCGTCGGCATCCCCGGGGTCCGCGCCGGCGGCGATATCCTCGGCGGCGATCGTGTCGAGCAGACCGAGGCCGTACAGCACCGGAGCGTGGCGCAACCCGATCCGGGCCTCGGGTTCGAGCCGGCCGTATCCGGGGCGAACCGCGACCTTCGGTCGCCGCAAGGTCACCGTCTGGCCGTCGGCGTAGCGGACCTCCGACCGCAGCCACTGCACCTCGACCTCGGCTTCGGGAGGCATGTCACCCTCGCCCGCCCCCACCGCGTACGCCACATCCACCGATCGTCGCTGCAGCTGGTCCCCGTACGTCGGTTCGGGGCGAGCGCCGTGGCGCCGGTCTTCGCCCGGAACGCTCACCCGGACCACCGTCGCCCGCGACAGCGGACCATCTTCGGCCGCGACGACGCCGCGACCCCCGCGCTCATGGCAGGCGAGGCAAGACCGCGCGTCGTACAGCGGGCCGAGCCCGTCTCGGGCGTCCGTGCTGCTGGGCGCCTTGATCCACGGCTGACGAGCCAGCGCCTGGCCGGCTCGAAAGCGCGGCCGGGCCTCGATCGACAGATCCGCGGCGGGAACCAGAAACGTGGGATGAGCCTGAACGGCGACCGAGACCGTCCCCCGGCCGCCAGGGGGCCCCGACGGCGGGAGGGGCGGTGACCACCGAGCGCTGGCGATCACCAGCGCGGTCGTCGCCCCCAGCCCGCCGAGCGCCAGCCCGGCCGTCGCTGACCATCGGGTCATCGCGAGCGACGGCTCAGCAGTCCGTCGTCGGGTCGCTGGTGTCGCACTCCGACGCGTCGGGATCGATGACATCGTCCACCGTCCCCAGATCGAGCTCGGTGGCGATGCGCGCGATCTGCGTCGCCTGGGCGTTGAGGCCCACGATCGCGTTGCGCATCGGCATCGCGTCGGCGCCCGCAAGGTCCATGATCACGACGTCGACCGGCTTTCCCGCCCGGGCGTTGGCGTCGATCGCCTGGTAGGCGGTCTCGGTCGTCGACAGCGCGCTCGCGATGTTCGAAGCCAGCGTTCCTTGGCCGACGTCGGTCAGGTAGTCGTCGAGACCGTAGCCGTTGACGGCCGACCCCGTCGCGTCGTCGACGCCATCACCGTCGCTGTCGTAGCCGGCGTAGCGACCGAAGAACACGTTCGAGACCCCTTCCGCGTTGAGCCAGATGTCGCGGTGCGTGTTGTCAGAGAAGCACGAATGCTCGTCTTCTTGGGAATCCGCGGACAGGGCGATCTGCATCCGCTCGCCGGCGAGCTCCCCTTCGGACAAGGTGCCCATTCCGGTCAGGATCTCCAGCAAACGCTGCTTGCCCGTGGCCAGGTCGGGCGCGGACGTGAACGTTTCGCGATAGGTGGCCCCCACGGCCCACGCGTCTCGGACGGACCGAATGTCGATCACCAGCTTGGCCATGACCGCCTCGAGCAGTGCCGCTCGGCGCTCGCACAGCTCAGCGTCGCCATCGGCGGGCGGTCCACCGCTCGTACAGCCAGCGTCGGTCAGATAGTCAGTGTATGGGCGCTGCCCGGCTGTCGCGTCGCGAGCGCCCTTCGAATCCGCGCCGGCGGCGTCCGCGTTCAGGTCTTGGCCCCACAGAAGAAACTCGACGGCGTGGTAGCCGGTCAGGACATCCCGTTCGTCTTCGGCGGTCAGGGTGTTGGTGATGAGGATGGCGAAGCTCGATACCGGGATCGATTTATCGCTCACGATGTTGTCGTCGACGGCGTTGGGGTCGGTGACCGGAGTCGAGTGGGCGCTCACCCCGACCTGGTCGTCGCCAAAGTCGGTGCCCTTGACCACGTAGTCGAGCAGCGCCTCGCCGAGCGGCCATGCGTTGATCTCGCCCTCGGGCCCATCTTCGCCGTTGGACGGATCGTAGTCGGTGTCGTCGATCGGGCTGGCGCGAAACCGGTACACCTCGGTCTGGCCGTAGGGTTCGCGGGCGGCCAGCCATGCCGTCTTCGCCGCGGCGAACGTCATTTCACTGGGGTTGGCCAAGAAGGCATCGATGGCCGTGTCCAATGCTTCGACGGTGGTGACCGCGTCCGAGTAGGCCGCGAACGCGACGTCGGCATTGGTCTGCAGCACTTGCTGGATCAGAGCGAGGTCGTTCGGGTCCTGAGGCTCGTCGTCATCGTCACTGCACGCGCCGGCGAATGCCGCGACCAGCGCCAGCGGCGCCGCTAGGCGCCCGGCCTTCCCGAGTCCCGGACGACACCAATGTTCTTCGTCGTATGGGTTCTTCATCATAAATCGCGCCGCAACGGCGAAGCCGCCATCGCGTCCTCCCTGATTCCCGTACATCGCTGCAAATGAATCTGCAAGTCGTTCTCAATTTGTCGGACATACACTTCACGTCACAGAAGCCACCGGCGAGAGCTTCAGACCGACAAACGCCAAGTGATGCAGCAGCTTCTGCGTCGAAGGGGGTCGGCGACAACGGGGCGGCGGCCTTCAAGATCCGTCATTCTCTTCGTCGGCCCGTCGATCGAGCGCGTGGATCATCGAGTATACGAAGCTCGTTTTCTCGGGACCAAACGCGATCCGCGTACCGATCGTCTTATCTGCCCACGCTTTGGCGCTGAGGCCGTTTTCACCGTACTCCTGAGCCATCGCGGTCCAGTCGCAGACCATCTCCATCAGGTCGACCTCGTTCATGTCGTTGGGGTCCGCATGAAACTCCGCATGGTGGCGGTTGGACGTGACGTGGTGATGAATGGCGGCCCTGACCTGCCGTTCGACGCCTTCAGGGTACGCAAACGGTAATCCTTTCCGACGGCAGCGGTGATACTCGGTAAGCCAAATGTATGGAACACGCTCTTCGGGCCCGAACTTCGAGGCGTCGTGGACCTTCGCCCGCTGGACAAGCGCCTCGCCGTGCGGGGTGACCTCAGCCAGCAGCATCAGATTCTTGGCCACCCGCGCGATATGCGCCTTGGTCCGGCGATAGAAGAAGTCGACCATCTCCTCCGTGGGCTTCGGCGTGCGCATGAAGTAGTAACCATATCGCACAATAGAGGTCTGGAGCCAGATAGCGTCGTCCATGTCCTGAAGGTATCGAGCGTGAGTAGTCAGTCGCCTTGGCCGTCGAGAATGGTTCGCTGGCCAGCGCATCGTCGGCAAGATACACGACGTTGAGTCGGGCAGGATCGTGGGCGAGCGTCAGCGCAACTTAAGTTCAAGACTGGAGGGCGATGACGTCCAGAATCCGCCGGTCGCTACGATCGATACCGAATCGGTATTCAGGTCTTTCCGCCGCGGCACACCGACCGGAACCACCGGCCGGCCAGTCTGGGGTCCAGTCATACGGCGCAATCTGGCCGTCATCTGCAACCGTGGGGCGGAGTCTGAAGACCTCGCCCTCGACGGCATCGGCATCGGCATCCGCGCCCACGTCGACACTCGGTGGTTGGTTCTGCGCGACGGTCAGGAGGTCATCGCCGTCCCCGTCGCGGCCGAAGTGGGCTGGCCTTATCGAAACCAGGAAATGCCCGGTTGGGAATCCGGTCGGCTGAATTAGACCAGCGTGTCACCCGGTGGCGGATCGCGGGCCGCCTTGCGGTCGATGTCGTAGAGCTCGCCTACGAGGTCGAGGAACTCGGCGACTCGATGACGCTTCCGCCGATCGGGCTCTTTGGCACGGTGTTTCCGGCAAAGGCCGCGTTCGTATCATAGCTGGACGGCCGCGTGCTGAGACAAGCGGCCGGTCAATCGAAATGCCCGCTCTGAGCACTCAGCGCAACAGATTCAGGTCTTCGCCGTCGCTCCAGAAACGGACGCGGCGACATCTCAAGCGCGAACAACTCGTGCAGCTGCGCGCCGCCGTATACGACGACCTCTGCGCGCCTCCCACCCTGCAAAGGCCAGCCATCACGAGCCGAATGCTCGAGCGCGGTCGCCTCGGCAAGCTGTCGGACCGTCAATCAGGCCGGCGGTGGTTCCTCCCAAGAGGAATCGTCGAAAAATGAACCGGCCAAGGTTTCCGAAGGACACAACCATCCTTTTCTGGAGCTCAAAATGAGTATCGAGTGGCCGCGCTACAACGGACTCGACATGGATGACCGAAGTAGCCAAGACAACCTTGCCCGCCTAGCTGGAATCTGCGTACCCTCCCGAAAATGACCGGCTACGTGATAATCACTGTGGCGCCCAACGGTTCCTACAAGACGAAGCGAGACCATCCCAATCTACCGATGACTTGTCCGGAGATCGTAGAAACCGTCGCCGAATGCGTGCTGGCAGGCGCTGCACAGGTCCACTTGCACGTACGCGACCAGAAGGGCCAGCACTCGCTTGATCCCTCGACTTATCGAGAAACTATCGCGTCCATCGAGTGTGCTATCCAGGACCTCGCGATCGTTCAAATCACGTCCGAGTCAGCGGGCAAGTACACGCCTGACCTCCAGGTCGCCGCCATCCGCAACGTTCGGCCCGAGGCGGTATCGGTAGCTCTCCGCGAGATTGCGCCCACAAGCGACAGCGCGGACACCAAACGCGTGCAACAGCTCGACGCGGAGATGAAAAAGCTCGGAACTCATATCCAGTACATTGCCTACGCCCCTTCTGATGTACTTCGTTTCAATCAGTTCCTCGATTGTGGAGCTATCCACAATGATAACAACAGCCTGCTCTTTGTGATCGGTTCTCGCCAAGACCCGGCGACCGCCAATCCCAGGACGCTTGACCGCTTCTTACGACACACCCGGCCACGAACGATTTGGAGCGTATGCGCATTCGGTCCCGCCGAGTACGAATGCGCATTGGCGGCAATTGAAATGGGCGGCCACGTCCGCGTGGGATTTGAGAACAATCTCCAGCTGAGAGATGGAGCGATGGCACCGAGCAATGGCGCACTGGTCCAACAGGTCGCCGAAGCGGCGCGCGCTGCCGGCCGAGCGCCGGCCACGGCCGAGCAAGCTCGAGCGATTATCAATTCGCAGCGCACGCTTTCCCTCGAACCCGCCTAGCGGGGCGAGGCCTGCTCCCGGAGATCAGTTAGGCTGCGTACTACTCGGAAGCCATTGTCTCGAGTGCGACGGGTCGGCAGATCTTTACCTCGAAAGGCACACCTTCGTGTTGCCGGCAAGTATGGCCACGCACCGCCCCGGACCGATCTGAATTCTCGAGCAACCTGTCCTCGTTGAGACTTGGCCCCGGGCGAGTACCAGTCCGAGCACCATTCGAACACGTTCCCGTGCATATCAAACAGGCCATAGAGGTTTGGTGCCAATAGCCCGCCGACCCGACTGCGGCGACCGGAGTCGGTAACAAACCAACCGTACGACGCAACATAGGCCGAATCATCACCGAAGGAATATGCGGTCTCGGTTCCGGCGCGGCAGGCTACTTCCCACTCGGATTCTGTTGGCAGCCTAAACCCCGCGCACCGCTCCTTCAATCGCCAGGCGCGCCTGCCGACGCGCCCCCGTCGGTAGCAGACATCGGAAGCGGACATACCCGACTCGACTGTGAGCCAGTTCGCGAATCCCACGGCCTCCGCCCAGGTTACAGCCACCGCAGGGTGCTTCTTGTCCGACGTCCATTGGGATACGTCCCACACGCGAGGGAAGCGGCGCCGCGTGGCCTTCAGAAATCTCAGGAAGTCTCCCCGCGACACCTCGCGATCGGCGAACGCGACCGGATACGGAATCACGATCGTTCGCACGGCCTCATCGGCGCGATGATGCTGTTCCGTCTCCGAGGAGCCGATCGAGTAATTCCCGGCAGGAATTACCGAAAACGACCATTGCGTTCCTAGAAGTTCCTGCCAAAACCACCCGCGTTTACTGCCCGAAAGCGAGTCTCGCTTCGCAACATCGTATGTCATCGGGAGCTTCCATCTTCGGATGAGCCAGCCAGCCGCCGCGTGCACAGCACGGCTATCAGCGGTGCGATAGAGCCGGCGGAGGCGCTCTGAGATACGGCTCCGTGTCTCGGCCGGAAGATCATCAGGGTTATGGTCTCCAAGCGCCAGCATTAATGCGTATTGGGCCAGTTCATCGTTTTGGCCGTCCAGCATCTGTTCGGCAAGGCTTGGTGCGGCCACCCCGCGGTCGCGGTGACCGTGGACGAAGTGCGTCAGAGCGTCGAGGTCTCGGCGATCCCTGATGAGCGACAGTGCCTTGTCGCGATGCCCCAGCTGAAAATAAGTGACTGCCGCGATACCTCGAAGACGGTCCGGGACCGCGGTCGGATCACGCCGTCCCGAAACTATATCGTCGAGGCCGCGACTAATCGAAGCCGTACTCGAACCTCCAGTAAGCTGGGAATAGATCACTTGGTACTGAGCCGGATCACCCTCTAGTAACAGGCGGAGCAAGAGAGCTGTATTACTCTTTTCATAGCTCGCCAGAACCCGCGCGGCTGCCAATCGAGCTGCGGGCCTCTGCTCTGGATTTCTAAATACTCGTTGAAGTTCCGGACCCAGGGCCGGAGCGAGCCACTCGAACACCTCCCGCAGCTTCGATTGATCGTCGGCCGACGCCTCCAAGATACTCCGTGCGATGAAGTCTCCGTAGACTTTCCACCGGGAGTCGTCCCGATCTATGCCCGCAAGCAGGATTAAGGCGACAAACCGTTCCTTCGTCATCGCGTCGGCATTGTCGACCAGTCGCCACAGTTCGGGTTTCAAGTCGCCGTTTTCCCCGCTGAAACAGCTGGCCACTGCACATGCTACGGTAACCTTATTCGACATCGACAGCACCATCTCCACCGCTATCCGGCCCATCCTTGGGTCTTGCGGCAGCAGTGCAAGTGCAGCCTTGAGCTTGAGTTCTTGGTTCGCGTGGGACGCTTTCATCAGCGCGTGCAGTTTCGGACGGATCCAATATTCGGTCCCTGGGATCTCTGTTCCTACGATCTTGGCCATTCGCGACATCGGCGCGGCCAACAGCGCCCTATATGCCCCATCGGCACGGACCCAGCTTGTAAATTGAGAGTACAGCAAAGCGATGGCGAGGAGAAAGATGGTCACGACCCCCGAAACAGCTGCATACCAACGACGGGCTGCTTGCATCATCTCGGCCTGCTTGCCCGTGAAGCTGGATGCCGGGACCACAAATGAGATGGTAATGTACCAAGCGAATGATGGGAGGTTCTTCCACTTCCGTTGAGCTGCCCAAAACGATTCGCATTCCCGAAGATGGATCCGGGCGCGTCCTGGCAACGTCTCCCGATCCTTGATGGTGAGCCACGTTCGAAGGGGCTCGACAAGGTAGTCGTGCGTAAGGGCGTAACACGTCTCCCCTCCCTTTTCAGAGCTCGGCACAGACTTAACGATGTGCAGGTCGGTGTCGAGGATCCTAATCGTCTCCTCGAAGATGTCAGTCTTCGATTCGAGCCGAGATAGTTTGAGAAGCTGCGTCCGAGATTCTGATCTTCCCTCGAAGATCCGACTGGGCTCGGGCAATAGAGCGGCAAGTATCTGCCGAGCCTCGTAAGCACGCCGAACATGCATGGGGTCTGCATCTGCTCCACGAAATATCTCCTCAAGAAAGAGCACGCCAATGCCCTCCACACCACCGAGCTCTTGAAGCGTTGCCGGCAACCACTTCCGGCTGCGAAGAATCTGGACAACTAGGCTCAGGTGGACGGGCGGAACCCTGCCGTCCCAGGATAACTCGGAGACCGTGCGTTCGATAAACTGAAGATACTTCTTCAGATCCCTCTCCTCTGGCTCCCGCTCATATGCGGCACCAAAATATCTGAGTACACGTCGCGCATGTTCCTGCGAAAATAGTTCGAGGCTTCGATAGTTACGACGCTGGTCGATGAACTCAGCGAGCATCGAAAACAACACAGCGAGCCGATCCGCGAAATCGCTGCGCGTAACCAGCAGAACCTTGAGACCCCGGCCGTCTGCACCTGCGAGAAACCGAATCAGAGGGGTGTCTTTGCTGGGGTTGGGATTCGCGTGCAGCCACTGCTCGAACTGATCGATCGCGATCAACCGCGGGCCGTCGGTCCTGGCTGTCTCCCTGAGCTGGCGAGCACAATCTCCCAGAGAGCCCAAGTTTAGAATACCGAAGTGATCAGATATCGCCTCTCTCAGACGATCCTCGGTTCCCGTAGTCGTCGCCTCGATGACCTGTCGCCGGATTGATGAATGGAGGATAGGCAGTATACCTGCTCGAACCAGCGAAGACTTCCCGCTCCCCGACGGCCCGTATATGACGCCAACGCGGAAGCCGACGGCGGGATCCGTAGACTCGATGCCTGCCTTCCAGTACCGGACACTCGGTGGATGGCCATTAATATCAGTGGGTCCCTCGAGAAGCGACAGGAAGAATTCCGCATCATTTTCGTCATAGGACAGAAGGCCTTTGGGGAGGACACCGTCCGCTCTGGACTGCTGCATCGACGGAGGATCATCACGTTCGTCCCGCCCTAGACGGCGTAGGCCCAGGCCGGCTAGTCGTTCGGCGACTCGGCGCTGATCGTCCCGTCGATGGTCGGGTCGGACCTCCATCATTTGACAGCTCTTGAGTTCGACGATCTCGGGGGGTAGTCGGGAGTTTTTCCCCGGCATCTTCGCCCCAGAAACGAGCACGGGAATTACAGTAATCTGCAGCTCGAAGGCTCTCTCAATCTCCATCCGAACCCAGTCATCGTGAAGGCTTAGTCGTCGTTCTCCAGACTCAGGTTCTTGAGCGCTGAGCCACCGTGGGCCGATAACGACCACCAGCGCAATAGCCCGCGAGAGCCGTTCGAGTATCTTCTCTCGAAAGTCGTCACCGCCATCTATGTCATCGACATCGATGAAGACCTGATCTTCGCCAAATTCTCGCTTCAGCGTGGCGGCCAGCCACTGAGCGTCAGCAGACACATCAACACGCCGGTAGCTGACGAAGACGATGGACGGCTCACCATCATTTTGTGGCGGGCGGGGCGACACGTCCAAGCATACGCGGACGCGGCTAAGTCTGTCTACGCCATCGCTCGGATAGTATTGACGCGAAGGCAAAGAGCTGGCTTCTCGTGTGTTTGCTAATCTCGTCGACGCTTTGATGCGAATCGACTTACCCGACACCCGCCGGCCAAGTTAGTCTTCGGCGAGGACCGATCATGGTTTCTAACAACTTGCTATCCTGCCGCTTCGTCCAGGTAGCCGCAGCGAACAACCGCGATACGCGCAGGTCGAGCTGACAGGCCAACGGTTAACCTCGATTCACAAGCATCGGCGCTGCTCGGGCGGACGGAGGTGAACACGAGATGAAAACGTCCTCCGGAAAGGTCGTCGGCTCGATCAGCGAAGTCGTGCGCTGACATATCAGCGAGACGACTCATGAAGGAGAAATTGCAGGGACGGACGTGAGAGCTCATGAGTACGAGCAGACCAGAACAAGCCCGATCGCTATCATCCGCCACTGTCAGACCACGGGGAAGCCATAGCGTCTTCGGACGTTAACTATCGGTTGCACAAGTAGGGCAATAACGAGCTGGCCCCTACGCCAATAACCCTTTTACGCGTGGTCCTACGCCTGGAGGGTTCCTGCAATCGCAACCTCCGGAGTGAGCTTGAGCCGATCATCCCATACCGGAGTCCCATCCGAAGCGTCCTGTCACCGATCGAAGCGCAAACGCCGAACTCCAACCCAAGGCCAACGGCGTCCAACGACCACCCACGCGAGGCCGTATTCGGTGGTGGCCGTGCCCCGCCCCGCAGCGCGACCATCAACGCCAACGGCGTCCAATGACCACAGACGCGAGGCCGTGTTCGGTGGGGGCCGTGGCCTGGGGAGTGATGGGGCCCGACGACGAACGTTCGAAGCCAAAGCAGACCGGGGCCCCCATCCGCAGCGTACGGCCGTCAATCGAAGCGCAAACGCCAAGACCGCCAGAGTTCCCCAGGGTACGGCCCCCACCGAACACGGCCGCCGTTCGAAGCACAAACGCCACAACTACAACGCGCCAGGATCGAAATGCGTCCGGTACGCCCCCCACAACTCATGCCAATCAGCCATCCGGTTGGCGCTGGTCTTCGCCCAGCGGGTCAGCCGAATCGGCAGCGCAGATTCGAACTGAAACCACATCGACGATTCGGACGACCGGTGCGGCGGCGGGTCATCCTCGCGCAGCATCGTCCGAAGCACCGAATCCGCCATGACCCCGTGGCCGGTCATCGATGGCGTCATGAAGTATCCCCCCGCGTAGAACGGCGGCTTGTCGCCGCCGGGGTCCTTGATGATGCCGTTGAACTCCGTGGTTGCGTTTCGGTGGAAGAACGGCGGCCGAAAGGTCCCCTCGGTGGTGTCCCATCGCGGGGGAAAGAACACGAAGTCGAGGGTGTGGCTGCCCTGTTCGTCCATCGGCGCCGACAGCACTGAATAGATCGACGGATCCGGGTGGTCGTACCGCACGTTGGCGACGGGACCGAAGTCCATCAGATCATAGACGTACGGCGTGTAGTTTCCGTGCCAGGCCACGATGTCGTACGGCGAGTAGTCCTGCGTCGCCTCGTAGATCTCGCCGCAGAACTTGTTCGTGAGCCGATAGCCGGGGGCCAGCCGATCCTCGTACCACGCTTCGGGGCTCAGGAAGTGCCGAGCCTCGGTCAGGCCATTGGCGCCTACCGGGCCCCGCTCCGGCAGCTCAAAGTGTCGTCCGTACGCTTCGGCCACGTAGCCGCGGGCCGCTTCGTCGTGGAGCACGACCGAGAACTTGATGCCTCGAGGAACGATGGCGACCTTGCCCGGCGGAAGGTCGAGGATGCCCATCTCGGTCACCAGGGTGAGCCGACCCTCCTGCGGGACGATCAGCATCTCGCCATCGGCGTTGGAGAACGCCCGCTGCTCCATGCTGCGATTGGCTACGTAGACGTGTAGCGCGAAGCCTCGCCGCACCTCCGGATGCCCCGCCCCACCGAAAGTGGCCATGCCGTCGACGAAGTCGACCGGCTCGTCTAGGCCGGGAATGGGCAACGGGGCGTAGCCGAGCAGGTTCGGATCGAAGCCCTGCTCGTCGAAGTCGATATTGAACGTCGGGTGGGCCTGACGAACGAACGGGGTATGTTGAGCGGCGGGTCGAATCCGGTAGGTCCATGATCGGAGATTCTCGTGCCGCTTGGCGACAAATCCGGTGCCGTTGATCTGCTCGGCGTACAGGCCGTATCGAACCCGCCGCGGGCTGTTCATCCGGGGCGGTAGCGCCCCGGCCAATGCCTCCGTCTCGTGAGCGTTGCCATAGCCCCGCTGGGTTCCGAGCGCGGCCCCAAAGATGATCTCTCGGGCGCGGATCCGCTGCCGGTAGGCCATCTGATGCGCACTCGCTGTCTCCACCAAAAGGTCGACCTGGGCCCCCGCTCTTTCGAACCACTTTGCGGTGGCCGAAGTGTCCTCGGTGGTCACCCACGCGTCCCCGCGTCCGATGCCGAACAGCGCGGGAACACCGTCGATCGAAGCCGACGGCGCCGAGTACCCGTCGCGGGGCCCGATCCGCGACCCCGCGAGCGAGATGAGAGCGTCGACCTTGACCCCTCGCGCCGCGACCAGTTCGGCGGCGAGGCACGCGCCCTGCGAGAAGCCAAACAGAACCAGGCGCGCCCCTGGCGCCGAAGCCCGCGCCCGATCGATCACCGACTGCAGCTCGTCCATGGCCGTGGCCAGCGGGGCGCCGATCTCCGACGCCGGCGCACGATACGAGGCCGCGTACCACTCGTTGTTCGGGGCCTGGGGCGCGACCACGGCCAGCTGAGGTCCGTGGCCGGCCACCTCCAGCACTCGGCCCACCATCGACTCCGCGTTGGCATGACGACCGTGGACCGCGACCACGACCACCTTCGCGTCGCTGAGCGAAGCGCCGGTCAAGGCCACAGGCATCCGCAAACCCCAGTCTTCCGTCCGACTCCGAACCGAGGGTCGGCGGCCGTGAAAGGCCGCCTGCATCAGATCCGCCGGGAGCTCCACCGGCTCGGCCAGAGCCTCGCCGAACGAGGTAAACGACACGTCGAGATCCCGCAGGGAGGTCTTGGCCCCCACGCGGCGCAGCAGGTCGAACAGCTGGGCGGGCAGATCCGGCAGCTGCGCGGCGGCGGTCACTTCGTCGAATAGGTCGGGCTGTTCGGTCGCCAGGCGGCCCACGGTATGAGGGAGCAGGACCGCGTGCAGCGCGCTGTGCTCCAGCGCGAAGCGGCCTCCGAGAAAATGCGCCGCCCGATGATGAACGCCCAGCGGCCCCGCCTCGAGCACCTGACCCGCCTTCGCCGCCCCGCGCAGGCCATCCTCGTGCGCGGACACCTGGCAAGGGGTCTCCGCCAGCTGGAGCGCTGCTTTGACCAAGAGCCGAATCGCCTCCAGAGCCGTGCTTCGATCCTTCGCTTCGAGCGACCCGGTGGACAGCGCCGAGATCGGGTGCGCGAGGGCGTTGAGGAGGCTGGTCGTCTTGAGGGGCAAAGGCAGCGCCTGCAGGAAAGCCGGCACGTAAAACACCCCGTCGGGACGCACTCGAGGATCGCGCCCCGTCTCCTTCTTTTGACCGTCGGTGGTGCCGAAGATCGACGTCATCTCGGAGCCGGAGAACGTCGTCGGGACCGCAAAGAACGCGCTGTCGAGAGTCCGTCGAAGGACCTTGCCGAGGCCGGTGGCCGCGCCCCCGCCCACGGCGATCATCGCGTCGGGGCGGAATCGGTCCGCGACCCTCTCTGCCGCCGCCACGACGGCCATCGGAACGTGCACCTTCGCGCCGTCAAAGACTTCGACCTCCACCCCGAGCGGCTGGAGCGCGGTCACCGCGCGGTCCACGAACCGGCGACTGGCGCCGCTGATGATCATGACCCGCCGGGATCCGCGGGCCCGAAGGGCTTCGGTAAGCGCGAGCAGGCTGTCGGGGCCGAAGTGCATGTCAGGAACCATAGTCCGTTCCAGAAGCAAAGGCGGGGCCAGGTCTGCGGCCTTCCGTTCACCGCCGCAACCCCTCACTTTGATAGGACCGCCGGCGCTGGTCGCTCAGTTTGAACGACGGTAACGAACCAGACGCACTTCGCCGTCGAAGGCCAAACCGCTCAGCTCCGCCTGCATCCAGGCGAGAACCGTCGCCTCTTTCGACCCTCCGGTTCCGGCCCCGATCATCGGGAAGGCCACCGAGCGAAGGTCGTGCTCATCGGCCACCGCAAGCGCGGAGCGGACCGACCGACGGACGGAGCGCTCGGAGGCCCGCCACGCCAGGCTGATGCCCGCGACGTGGATGATCGCCTTGAACGGCAAGCGGCCGGCCTCCGTGATCACCGCGCCGCCGAGGGGGATCGGCCCCTTCCGCCACAGCGCCCGAAAGGGGCCTGCGCCCGCTGCGCGCCGGATCGCCGCCGACACGCCTTGGGGAATGAGCAGCCACCAGGGGAACACATTTCGGTTCCATGCATTGACGATCGCGTCCACGTCTTGGGTGAGCA